>CAITOL010000149.1 GCA_903893975.1 uncultured Rhodospirillales bacterium
CATGACCATCGCCTGCTTCACCTCCACCGCCATGCTCTTCGCCTGGTGGCTGCCGCTGCGGCGGATATAACGCGGGCGATAATGGTGTCCCCGGCGGGATTCGAACCCACGGCCCCCAGATTAGGAATCTGGTGCTCTATCCGGCTGAGCTACGGAGACAGCCGCCGCTGATATACCGCGTCTCACCGCCGCCGTCAGCCCCGGAACCGCGGCAAGAAGGGCTTGACGGCGCGCGGCCCACGGTTGACCGTATCGTTATGACCGACGCAATTTCGCTGCACCGCAGCCTCCTCACCATCGATACCCATATCGATATCCCGTTCCCGGACGGCCCCAGCTTCTTCGCCGACACCACCCGCAAGGTGGACCTGCCGAAGATGCAGCGCGGCCACATGGCCGCCGGGTGCTTTGCCGCCTATATCGGCCAGGGGCCGCGCACGCCGGATGCCTATAAAGCCGCCGTCAAACGCGCCACCGCGATGCTGGAGGCGATCAACGCCATGGGCGCCACCAATGCCGGCGCCCGCGTCTGCACCACGGCCGACGAAATCGAACAAGCCCATCGCGACGGCATGACCATCGTGGTGCCCTGCGTGGAAAACGGCCAGGCCATCGGCGGCGATATCGCCAACCTCGCCGCCTTCCGCGCCCTCGGCGCCCGCTACATGACCATCACCCATTTCGGCCATAACGCCCTGGCCGACAGCTCCAACCCCCGCCCGGAACTGGGCGACAAGGATCAGGAGCATGGCGGCCTGTCCGCCCTCGGCCGCCAGGCGGTGGTGGAAATGAACCGCCTCGGCATGCTCGTCGATGTGGCGCATACCTCGAAAAACACCATGATGCAGGCCGCCTTGCTGTCCTCCACCCCGGTGCTGTCCACCCATTCCTGCATCAAGGCGCTGAACGACAACGCCCGCAATATGGATGATGAGCAGCTGGACATGCTGGCCCAGGTCGGCGGCGTCATCCAGATCACCGCCGTGCCGTCCATCCTCAAGGCCGGCGGCAAGGCGGATACCGTCACGGTCGCGGATTATTGCGACCATGTGGATTATGCGGTCAAACGCATCGGCATCGACCATGTCGGCATTTCCTCGGACTTCGACGGCGGCGGTGGCTTCGTCGGCTGGTTCGATGCCAGCGAAAGCGCCAACCTGACGGTCGAACTGGTCAAGCGCGGCTACAGCGCCGCCAATATCCAGGCGCTCTGGGGCGGCAATTTCCTGCGCCTGCTGCGGCTGGCGGAACAGCGCGCCGGCTGAGCATGCGTACGCTGCGCCTGCCCGATGGCACCGCGGTGCCCGCGCTCGGCCAGGGCACCTGGTATATGGGCGAACGCGCGGATGCCCGCGCGGCGGAGGTCGCCGCCTTGCGCCTGGGCATCGATCTGGGCCTGACCCTGATCGACACGGCGGAAATGTATGCCGATGGCGGGGCGGAGGCGGTGGTGGGGGACGCCATCGCCGGCCGGCGCGATCAGGTGTTTCTGGTCAGCAAGGTCTACCCGCACAATGCCAGCCGCCGCGGCACCGCCGCTGCGTGCGAACGCAGCCTGCGCCGGCTGAACACCGACGTCATCGACCTCTATCTGCTGCACTGGCGCGGCAGCGTGCCGCTGGCGGGAACGGTCGCCGCGCTGCAAGCCCTGCGCGCCGCCGGCAAAATCCGCCATTGGGGCGTCTCCAACCTCGATCTGGCGGACATGCACGAACTGCGCGCCGTGCCCGGCGGCGCGCACTGCGCCGTGAACCAGGTGCTGTACAACCCCGAACATCGCGGCATCGAATACGACCTGCTGCCCTGGCAGGCGCAGCAGGCCATGCCGCTGATGGCCTATTCCCCCGTGGGCCAGGGCGGCCGGCTGCTCCAATCTCCGGCCTTGCGCACGGTGGCCGCACGCCACGCGGCCAGCCCCGCCCAGGTGGCACTGGCCTGGGGCCTGCGCCATCCCGGCGTGATCAGCATCCCCAAAGCCAGCACCGAAGCGCATCTGCGCGAAAACGCCGCCGCGATCGACCTGCACCTCACCGCGCAAGACCTGGCCGAGATCGACGCTGCCTTCCCACCCCCCACCCGCAAGCGCGCGTTGGCCATGCTTTAAGCGGTGCTTCCCATGCCGGGGGGTTTGCGTGTCGCCCGGCAAACTGGTACGTGCAGCCTTGTTCGGCTTGGGCGTGTGGTGAAACTGGTAAACACATCCGACTTAAAATCGGCCGCTTCGGCTTGCGGGTTCAAGTCCCGCCACGCCCACCACGCTTTCGCCGCCGCGCCCGCTACCCCCGCGCTGGCGGGACCAGGCCCAAACGCACGGTAAACCAGAAGGTAGACCCAACCCCCTCCTGGCTTTCCACCCCAATCTCCCCGCCCATCGCCTGCACAATCTGCTGGGCGATGCTCAGCCCCAGCCCGGTGCCGCCAAACCGGCGGGTGGTGGACGAATCCGCCTGGATGAACGGTTCAAAGATCCGCTCCAGCTTGGATGGGGCAATGCCAATTCCGCTATCGCGCACAGCCACATGCAGCAGTTGCGACGTGTCATTCGGCGAGGGTTGGGTGACGGTGATGGTCACGGCGCCTTTCGCGGTAAATTTGATCGCGTTGCCGATCAGGTTGGTCACCACCTGACGCAGCCGCACCGGGTCGCCGATGAATTGGCTTGGCATGTGCGGCGGAAAGCTCACCCGCAGCGCCAGCCCCTTCGCCCCGGCCTGCGCCCCGAGCAACGCCACCACATCCTCAATCAACCCACGCGGGCTGAACGGCTGATCCTCCAGGATAATCCGGCCGGACTCGATGCGGGCAAAATCCAGAATGCCGGAAATCAGGTCGAGCAGGAACACCCCGGACTGATGGGCTATCTGCAGGAACCCCCGCTGTTCCGGACCGGGCGGGGCATCGATGGCGAGTTCGACCATGCCCAGAATACCGTTCATCGGCGTGCGCAGTTCATGGCTCATATTGGCCAGGAATTGTGATTTGGCGGCGTTGGCGGCTTCCGCCGCATGTTTGGCGGCCACCACCTCGTCCAACAACCGGGTGCGCACCACGACAATCCAGCCCAGCATGGCCACGGCCACCGCCATCATGCCAAAGGTCAACCCGGTCAGCGACCAGTGCAGCTGGCTCAACCGGCGCTGATCTTCATCCACCAATTGCCCGCCGCGCTGGTTCGCGGCCGCGGCAAGTTGGTTCACCGATGGTACCAGCGGCTCCAGCAGCCCCCGAATTTTCAGCGCCGCCGCCGGATCGGGCAGCTTGTCCAGCAACGGCGCCACCGCCAGCACCGCATTGCGCAGTTCGCCGACGGTGGCCACACTTTCCGGATCGGCGCCGATGAACTCGGCCGCCTCCCCCGCGCTCATCAACTGCATGCGGTTGGTGACGATGTCGTAGCGCAGGTCCACCTCGTCGCGATCCACGCCGCTGCCGGGGACGGCGGAGGCGGAAATCACATCCAGCAGCCGGCTCACCTCGTTCGAAGCCTGGCTGAACAGCCACGACAAATTGTAGCGGGATGCCCGTTGCAGCGCCGCCTGTCGATCCACCAGCAGCACCGACGCGGTGACGGCGATGCCGACCAGCAACAGCAGGATCACCGCGAGCAGCCAGCGCACGCGCCCCAGGCCGGCCAACGTCGTCGACAGCCTACCGCCCCGGCGCGCTGACATCCCCGGCCGCTTATTTCACAATCAGGCGCGCCACCTGCCAGGCGGACCGGGCGTAGTAGACCTGATGCTTCAGCGTGATGTCGGAATCATAGGGATAGACGATGAACAACGGCCCCTTATCCTTCACCGGCATATAAGCACCGTCGCGCTTGGTGGCCATCAAGGCCGGGTATTTGCGGAAATCATCCAGCGGGATATCGGTCTTGTAGTCGTTAAGCGCCAGCGCGGTCACGGTGGTGCCGGTAGCCCCCACCAGATCGAGCAGCTTGCTCACCCGCACGCCCTCAAACTTAACCGGGCCGTTATACCAAGGCGTCGTGGTGGAGAACGACTCCAGCCCAATCGCCTCGATCATCGCCATGTCGAACACGGCGGTATCGTTCAGGTTGGTCGCCTTGATGTTGCCGGAAATGGTCAGAATGACCTTGCCCTGCGGGCTCGGCAGGCCAGCCGCTTGGCTGGTGCCAATGCCGGCCAGCCCGGTGGCACCCAAAGCGCCGGCGACGGCCAGGGCCGATCGGCGCGTGATGTTCAGCGTCATGTAAGTCTCCTTGCACAAGCGTCGCGCCACACCGGCGCGCATGGGAAGTGCGACTTTACGTTAAAATATCTTGCCAAAAGGTCATCATCGCGCATTTACCGGCGCAGGAAAGACACTAGGCATGCCCGCGCGCCCATTCAAGCGTGTTATCGACATTCCCCCAATGATCGCCAACTGCTTGATGAAATTGTAAATATGAACCAGCGCATCTATACAATTCTATTGCTCTCGCCCGTGGTATCTGTAAGGGAGACGGGGGAAAACCCCTTCACTCGGTATCGGTCGCGTCAATTGGGCGCACAGGACAGCTTGGCATGAACCACAATCCCCTCACGCGCCGGCGCGGGCTGCCCGCCAATCAGGCGATGGAAACGCCCCTCAGCCCGGCCGAGCAGGCGGGTATGATCGCGGCGGCGGCGGATAAATTCGCCGAATTGTTCGACATTCTGCACATCGACTACCGCGCCGATCACAATACCCGGGAAACCCCGCAGCGCGTCGCGCGCATGTACGTCGAAGAATTGCTCGCCGGCCGCTTCTCCGCCCCGCCGAAAATCACCGAGTTCGACAATGTCGAAGGCTTCGACGGCCTGATCGTCACCGGCCCGATCGAGGTCCGCTCCACCTGCGCCCACCACCTGATGCCGATTTACGGCAACGCCATCATCGGCACCGTGCCGGCCGCCGGCGGGCGGATCATCGGCCTGTCGAAATATGACCGCGTGGTGCACCATTTCGCCAGCCGGTTCCAAATTCAGGAGGAACTGGTCAAGCAGGTCGGCCAATACCTGCTGGACACCACCGCCCCGCGCGGCCTCGCGGTGCGGATCAGCGCGGTGCATATGTGCAAAACCCATCGCGGCGTGCTGGCGCCGCACCGGGCGCGCATGGTCAGCACGGTCTACTATGGCGAGATGAAAACCAACGAGGCGCTGAAAGCCGAATTCCTGCAGGAATGCATGGCGCTGGAACGTGGCGGCGTGGCATGAACCACAGCCCGGCCAACCTGCACGCGGCCCCGTCCCTGCGCACCCCGCGCCCCGGGGGATTTTACCGCTCCACCAAAACCTACGACCATAATGAAGGCCTGTCGTGCTGCTTCCGGCAATGGCGCGCCGACCATTCGCATTGCCGGCTGGTGCATGGCTACGCGCTCGCCTTCCACTTCGTCTTCTCCACCCGCGAACTCAGCGCGCTCAACTGGTGCCTGGATTTCGGCGGGCTGAAGCCGGTGCGCAAATGGCTGCATGACATGTTCGACCACACCGTCGTCGTCGCGCAGGACGACCCGCACCTGGCCGAATTCGAACGCCTCGCCGCGATGGACCTGCTCGATCTCCGCGTGCTGCCCGCCGTGGGCTGCGAAGCGGTGGCGCGCATCGCCTTCGACCATGTCAGCCAATACGTCGCCGCTGAAACCGACGGTCGGGTTTGGGTGGAATGCGTCGAAGTGCGCGAACACGGCGGCAATTCGGCGATGTACCAGGAAGGTCCACCGCCGGAGTAGCCCTCAGCTCCGGCCGTAACGATCCTCAGACCGCTCGATATCCGCCTCATCCAAAATCGCGCCGGTCTGCACTTCGATAAACACCATATCCGTGCGCCCAGGATTGGCGATGCGATGCCACTGCCCGCAGGCGATGGAAACACTTTCCCCCGCCACCGCGGTCACCACCTTATCGCCAATCGTCACCTGCGCCTCACCGGCCACAATGGTCCACACTTCCGCCCGATGATTGTGCCGCTGCAACGACAGCACCCCGTCCGGCGTCACCCGAATGCGCTTCACCGCAAAGCCCGGCCCGGCATCCAAAACCGTCCACTCCCCCCACGGCCGCAGATCGTGGGCGCCGACAGTGTAGCTGTTTTGCATCGAAATTGTCCCGATCCTCAGAAATGTAAATTCTCTGTAATGTGAAACGAAACGCGCGATCTCACAACCGTTTTCTGCCCCTGCGCCGCGCTAGTCGTTCAGATGGCACGCGCTGCGATGGCCGGGCGCAATCTCCCTGGCAACCGGCGCCACCTCGCGGCAACGCGGCAACGCATGCGGGCAGCGCGGATGGAAATGGCACCCGCCCGGCGGGTTCAGCGGGCTGGGCAACTCGCCTTGAATGGCGGTGAAATGCCGCTTGCGCGTTTCAATGCGCGGCACTTCCGACAGCAGGGCCTGGGTATACGGATGGTTCGGCCGGGCAAAAATCTCCTCGGTCGGCGCTTCCTCGACGATACGGCCGAGATACATAATCGCCACCCGGTCGGCCAGATGCTCGACCACGCCAAGATCGTGGCTGATGAACAGATAGGTCAGGTTGAGCTGCTCGCGCAGATCCATGAACAGGTTGAGGATCTGCGCCTGGATCGACACGTCGAGTGCCGCCACCGCCTCATCACACACCAGAAACTCCGGCTGCACCGCCAGCGCCCGGGCAATGCCAATGCGCTGGCGCTGCCCGCCGCTGAACTGATGCGGGTAGCGCCGCTTATAGGCCGGGTCCAACCCGGCCCGGCGCAGCTGCGCATCCACATAGCCATCGAATTCGCCACGCGGGATCATGCCATGCACCGATGGCGCCTCGCCGATAATCTGGTCCACCCGCAGCCTGGGGTTCAGGCTGGAATACGGGTCCTGGAAAATCATCTGCACCTGTAACATCGCCGCCTTGGCTTTGTCGGCCGGCAAGGTGGCGATATCCTGCCCCTTCCAGATCACCTGCCCGGCAGATGGCCGCATAATGCCGGCCACCATCCGGCCAAGGGTGGATTTGCCGCAGCCGCTTTCCCCCACCAGCCCCAGCACCTCGCCGGGCCGAATGCTCAGGTCCACCTGCTCCACCGCCCGCACAAGCGCCGGCCGGGTCTCCCGCCCCACCGCACGCTGGGCGCGCGCCATCAGCCGGTCGGCCAGGTCCAGCTTGCGGCCGAAATACTTGGAAATGCCGCGCAGTTCGATGGCAGTGGCGGTCATGCGGCAACATCCAGTTGCGGGTGAAAGCAGCGCAGCAGGCGGTCATCCCCCGGCGCGGTAATCGGCGGGTCCTGCTCGCACGCCGCCGTCGCCCGGGCGCAGCGCAGCCGGAAGGCGCAGCCCGGCGGCAGGTCGAGCAGCGACGGCGTCATCCCCGGAATTTGCCGCAGCCGCGCACCACGCCGATTGCGCGATGGCACGCTTCCGATCAGCCCGTGCGTATAGGGATGCAGCGGCCGGTCCAGCACGCTCTCCACCCGCCCGGCCTCCACAATCCGCCCGGCATACATCACCGCAATTTCGTCCGCGAGGCCGGCCACCACCGACAGATCATGGGTGATCCAGATCAGCGCGGTGCCGAAATTCGCCGCCAGCTTCTGCACTTCCGACAAAATCTGCGCCTGAATGGTCACATCCAGCGCCGTCGTCGGCTCATCGGCCACAATCAGATCGGGCTGATGCAGCAACGCGATGGCAATCGCCACACGCTGGCGCATCCCGCCGGAAAACTGATGCGGATAGGCTGAAAGCCGCTCATCCGGGCTGGGGATTCCCACCATCCCCAGCGCATCGCGCGACCGGCGTCGCGCTTCGGCCTGGCTCACATCGGCATGCGCCTGCACGGTTTCGATCATCTGCGTGTCGATGCGCAGCACCGGGTTCAGCGTCATCATCGGGTCCTGGAAAATCATCGCGATGCGGTTGCCGCGCAACCCGCGCAACTCCCGCTCCGCCATGCCCACCAGCTCCCGCCCGAGAAACTTGATCGACCCACCGGCAATATGCCCGGGCGGGTCGATCAGCCCCAGAATGGAAAACCCGGTAACCGATTTGCCAGATCCGCTTTCGCCGACCAGCCCGAGGATTTTGCCGCGATCCACGCTGAAGGAAACATTATCCACCGCCCGCACCACCCCGTTGCGCAGGGTGAAATGCGTCGCCAGATCGCGCACAACCAGGGTTGGCTCATTCATCGCTGCAACCTCGGGTTCAGCACGTCGCGCAATTGGTCGGCCACCAGGTTCAGGCACATAATCGTCACCAGCAGCGCCAGTCCGGGGTAAAAGCTGATCCAGTATTTGCCGGACAGCATGTACTGGTAGCCATTGGCAATCAGCAGCCCCAGCGATGGCTCGGTAATCGGCACCCCCAGCCCAAGAAAGCTCAGCGTCGCCTCCAGCAATATTGCGGACGCCACCTGAATCGCTCCGATGACGATCAGCGGCGGCAGGCAGTTGGGCAGGATGTGGCGGAACAAAATCCGCCATTGCGGCAATGCGAGGCATTCCGCCGCCTCGACATATTCCCGCCGCCGTTCCACCAGCGCCGCCGCGCGCGCGGTGCGGGCGTAGCGCGCCCATTCCACAATCACCAGCGCCAGCATCACATTCGTCACGCCCTTGCCCAGAAAGGCCAGGATCATCAACGCCACCAGAATGGCCGGAAACGACAGCTGCAAATCCACCAGCCGCATAATCACCGTCTCCAGCCATCCGCCAGCATAAGCCGCGATCAGCCCCAACGCTGATCCCACCACCCCGGCGGTCGCCGCCGAGCCAAAGCCCACCCCGAGCGAAATCCGCAGCCCGTACAATATGCCGCTGAGCATATCCCGGCCCTGATCATCGGTGCCCAGCCAATACGTCCAGCCCGCGCCCGACACCGCCCCCGGCGCCAACCGGCCATCCATAATGTCGAGCTGCGCCAGATCATACGGGTTTTGCGGCGCGATCAGGCTGGCGAACACCGCCAGGAAAATGATGACCGCCACCACCACCAACGCCAGCACGGCAATTTTATTGCCGGCGTAATCCTTCACAATCCGCCGAAACGGGGTCTCCTCCACCGCGCCGCTCATTCCGCACTCTCCAGCCGCACCCGCGGATCAAGCACCGTATACAGCAGGTCCACCGCCAGATTGATCAGCACGAACATCAGCACGATCATCATCAGATACGCAACGATCACCGGCCGATCCAGCACGTTGATACTATCGATGATCAGCTTGCCCATGCCCGGCCAGGCGAACACGCTTTCCGTCACCACCGCAAAGGCGATGGTGCTGCCGAATTGCAGGCCGAGCACCGTCACCACCGGGATCATGATGTTCTTCAGCACATGCACAAACACCACCCGGATCGGTGACAGCCCCTTGGCGCGGGCGAATTTCACATAGTCCATCGGCAGGTTTTCCCGCACGCCAGAGCGTGTCAGCCGCAGCACCAACGCGATGTTGCCCAACGCCAGGTTCAGCGCCGGCATCGCCATATGCGCCAGCCCGTCCAGGGTCAGAAAACTCCAGGGCACCCCCAGCACGCTCACCGTCGCCCCGCGCCCAGTGCTCGGCAACCAGCCAAGCTGCACTGCAAAGACCATAATCAGCATCAGCCCGACCCAGAAACTGGGCAGCGAAAACCCGAGGATGGACCCCGCCATCGCCAGCCGGCCAAGCGCGCTGTTGGGATACAGCCCCGCCAGTAGCCCCAGCGGAATCCCCAGCAGCACCGCCAGCAGCACCGCCGTCACCGCCAGTTCCATCGTCGCCGGCAGGCGCTGCCCGATCAGCCGCAACGCGGGCTCGTTATAGACAAAACTGCGGCCGAGATCGCCGTGCAGCGCACCCCAGAGAAAGTTGAGGTATTGCTGCCAGAGCGGCTTATCCAACCCCAAAGCGGCAATCGCCCGCAGCCGTTCCGCCTGATCGGCATCGGGGGAAATCAGAATTTCCACCGGATCGCCGATCACGCTCACGCCGATGAACACAATCACCGTCATCGCCAGCATGACCAGCACGGCCTGAAACAGCCGGCGCAAAATCCACAGCGTCATTGTGGGCGCAGGTCCATCGCCAGCGTCCGCTCATCGGCGCGGGCGACATAGGTCAGCCCCGCCCGCATCGCCCAGATATTCTTCTGAATATGCACCGGCAGCAGCGCCACGTCCTGCATCGCCACCCGCTCGGCATCAATCAGCGCCGTCTCGCGCGCCTTGTCATCCGCCACCGTCACCGCTTTGGCGATCATGTCGTCCAGCTTCGGGTTGCTGTAACGCCCGCGATTGACCGCGCCCCAGCCGGAACTGGCATCGAAACTATGCACCAACGCCCGCAACGGGTTGGATGCCTCGCCCGACGATATCCCCCACCCCAGCAAAAACGCCGGGAATTCCTGCTTGCCGGCGCGGGCGACAAAGGTGGTCCAGGTCATGCCATCCACCTTGGTTTCCACCCCGATGCGCGCCCACATCTGGCCAATCGCCTGAATAATCTTGCCGTCGTTGACATAGCGATCATTCGGCCCGGCCAGCACGATGCGGAACCCCTGGGGTAGCCCGCATCGGCCAGCAATTGCTTGGCCCGCGCCACGTCATACGGAATCGGCGGCAGGTCATCCACATGCCCGGTTACGCCGGGGGCGAGGAACTGGTTGGCCGGAATGGCCGCCCCTTCCATCACCCGCTCCACAATCGCCGCCCGGTTAATGCCCATGCTCAGCGCCTGGCGCACCCGCAGATCGTTCAGCGGGTTGGTCGCCAACACCTCCCCGTTCGGCCCGGTAATCAGCGGATGCGCCCCGGCATGGCTGCGGTCCAGCCACAGAAACACCAGGCGCAAACTATCGGTCTCCGCCAGCGCCACCCGCTTATCGGCCCGCAACCGCGCCACGTCGGAGGTCGGCACAAACTCCATAAACGCCACATCGCCAGCCAGGAGGGATGCGGTGCGGGCGCCGTCATTGGGGATCATCCGCACGCTCACATTGGCCCAATGCGGCTTCTTGCCCCAGTAGCCATCATTGCGCACCAACTCCGCCCGGTCGCCGGGGCGATAGGAGGTCAGCCGATACGGCCCGGTGCCGATGGCGTTCTTGCCGCTGTTGAACTCCTCGGTCAGCGGGTTCGGCCCCAGCGACTGCGGCAGCATCGCCACCTGGGTCAGGTCAATCGGCAGCAGCGGATACACGCTCGCGGTTTTCAGCCGGATGGTGTGCGCGTCCACAATCTCGGTCGCCACCACCGCCTTGGTGTAAATGGCGAAACTGCCGGGGGAATTCGGCACCGTCGGCACCCGGGTAATGGTATAGGCCACATCGGCGGCGGTGAAATCCGCGCCATTATGCCACTTCACCCCCTGGCGCAGCTTCAACTCCCAGGTCTGCGGGTCCACCAAAGTCCAGCTTTCCGCCAAATTGGGATCGGCCGCGATTTCGGGTCCATCTCGACCAGCGTGTCGAAGATATGGCTGTCCAACGTCAGGTTGGGCGAAAACGTATGGTAATGCGGATCAACCGACGTTACCGCGCCGGACAACGCCATCACCAAAGACTGCGCCCGCGCCACGCTGGCGGTAAGCAACACGGCCGCAATCGCGGCTGTAACACGCTGTTTCATCATCGACCTGTCCCTCCTGCCGCGACTATAGCCATACCGCGCTGGCGGTCGATAGCGGGATTTGAGTGGGCGGAAGGTCAGGCAGAGATTGGCAGCAAGGATGTTCTTTGTTTGAAACAAAGAAGCAAAAAAACTTCGGGACTTCCTGGCCGTTGGCGTACTCTCACCGGCCAGATTACGCCGTAGGCTAGGCATTGGTGAAAAGTTTTTTGGTTCTTTTTGTCCACAAAAAGAACATCCTCCCCTACCCTCGCCCGCCCATCCCAGGAGCCCACCGTGCCCCACCCCTTCGCCGCCCTCGCCGACGAGGTTCAGCCGCAGACCGAACGCCGCGCCGCCATCACCGCCGCCTATCGCCGGGCGGAAGCGGCCTGCGTCAGCGCCCTGATCCCCGCCGCCACCCTGGCACCAGCGCAACGCGCGGCGGCGCAAGACCTCGCCACCCGGCTGGTGCAGGCGCTGCGCGGCAAGGGCGCGCACGGCCCGGTGGAAGGGCTAATGCGGGAATACGACCTCTCCAGCACCGAGGGCGTGGCCCTGCTCTGCCTCGCCGAAGCCTTGCTGCGCATCCCCGACAAAGCCACGCGCGACGCCCTCATCCGCGACAAAATCAGCCCCGGCAACTGGCACGCCCATGTCGGGCAATCGCCCTCGATCTTCGTCAACGCCGCCACCTGGGGGCTGGTGGTTACTGGCCGGCTGGTCGGCACCGCGAACGAGGCCGGACTGACCGCCGCCATCACCCGGCTGATCGCCCGCGGTGGGGAAGGCCTGATCCGCGCCGGCGTCGATATGGCGATGCGCATGCTGGGGGAACAATTCGTCACCGGCCAGACCATCGACGCCGCGCTGCACAACAGCCTGACGATGGAAAAGCGTGGCTTCGGCCATAGCTACGACATGCTCGGCGAAGCCGCGACCACCGCCGCCGACGCCGCACGCTACCTCGCCGCCTATGCAGCCGCCATCCACGCCATCGGCACCCATGCCAACCGGCGCGGCATTTACGAAGGCCCGGGCATTTCGGTGAAGCTCTCCGCCCTGCACCCGCGCTACGTGCGCAGCCAGCGTGGCCGGGTGATGGCGGAACTGCTGCCGCGCCTGCGCAGCCTCGCGCTGCTCGCCCGCCAATACGATATCGGCCTGACCATCGATGCCGAGGAAGCCGAGCGGCTTGACCTCTCGCTCGACCTGCTCCAGGCCTTGTGCACCGATCCGGATCTGGCCGGCTGGAACGGCATCGGCTTCGTGGTGCAGGCGTACCAGAAACGCGCGCCGTTTGTGCTGGACTGGATCATCGACCTGGCCCGCAGCACCGGCCACCGGCTGATGATCCGGCTGGTCAAAGGCGCTTATTGGGATAGCGAAATAAAACGCGCCCAGGTGGACGGGCTGGACGGCTTCCCGGTCTTCACCCGCAAAATCCACACCGATGTGTCCTACCTCGCCTGCGCCCGCAAACTGCTCGCCGCCCCGGATGCCGTCTTCCCGCAATTCGCCACCCATAACGCCTACACCCTGGCGGCGATCCACAGCATGGCCGGGGAGAATTTCTACGCCGGCCAATACGAATTCCAGTGCCTGCACGGCATGGGAGAAAACCTGTATGGCGAGGTGGTCGGGCGCGACAAGCTCAACCGCCCCTGCCGGATTTACGCCCCGGTCGGCTCGCATGAAACCTTGCTGGCCTATCTGGTGCGCCGCCTGCTGGAAAACGGCGCCAATTCATCGTTTGTCAACCGCATCAACGATCCGGCGGTGAGCATCGCCGAACTGGTAGCCGATCCGGTGGCCCAGGCCACCGGCGCGCCGCACGCCAAAATCGCCGCCCCGGCCTCGCTGTTCGGCAACACACGGCGCAACTCCGCCGGGCTAGACCTGAGCAATGAACAGGCGCTGGCGGATCTGGTCCCCGCGCTTACCGCGCCGCGCCGTTGGGCTGCCGGCCGCACCGGCACGGCACGCAGCATCCGCAACCCCGCCGATGCGCAGGATTCGGTGGGCACGGTCTATGATGTCGATGCCGCCATGGTCGCCGATGCCGTCGGCCGCGCCACCCGCGCCGACTGGCCCACCCGCCCGGCGGCGGAGCGCGCCGCCTGCCTGCTGCGCGCGGCCGATGCGCTGGAAGCCGGGCGGGCCGACCTCCTCGGCCTGATCGTGCGCGAAGCCGGCAAATCGCTGCCCAACGCGGTGGGCGAAATCCGCGAGGCGGTGGATTTCCTGCGCTATTACGCCACCGCCGCCACCGATACCGGCACCGCCCGCGGCCCGATCGCCTGCATCAGCCCCTGGAATTTTCCGCTGGCGATTTTCTGCGGCCAGGTGGCTGCCGCCCTTGCCGCCGGCAACCCGGTGCTGGCCAAACCGGCCGAGGAAACCCCGCTGATCGCCGCCCAGGCCGTGGCGCTGCTGCACGCCGCCGGCGTGCCAGATGATGCGCTGCACCTGCTGCCCGGCGACGGCACCATCGGCGCGGCGTTGGTGGCCGATGCGCGGATCGAAGCGGTGATATTCACCGGCTCGACCGAGGTCGCACGCCTGATCCAGGCGCAACTGGCAACCCGGCTGGACAGCGCCGGCCAACCCGTGCCGCTGGTAGCCGAAACCGGCGGGCAGAACGCGCTGGTGGTCGATAGCTCCGCCCTCGCCGAACAGGTCGTGGCCGATGTGCTCGCCTCCGCCTTCGACAGTGCCGGCCAGCGCTGCTCGGCGCTCCGCGTACTCTGTTTGCAAACCGATACGGCCGACCGGGTGCTGGACATGCTGCGCGGCGCGCTGGCCGAGCTCACCGTGGGTAATCCGGACCGGCTGGCCTGCGATATCGGCCCGGTCATTTCGGCCGAGGCCCAAGCCGGCATCGCCGCCCATGTCGCCCGCATGGTCGTGGCCGGCAAAACCGTGCACCAGGCGCCGCTGCCACCCGGCTGCGCTGCCGGATCGTTCTACCCGCCCACCGTCATCGAAATCGACGCAATCAGCGACATCGGGCGCGAGGTGTTCGGCCCGGTGCTGCACGTGCTGCGCTACCGCCGCGACCGGTTGGACCAGTTGCTGGCCGACCTCGCCGCCACCGGCTACGGCCTGACCTTCGGCGTGCATTCCCGCATCGACGAAACCATCGCCCGCATCACCGCCCAGGCGCCGGCGGGCAATATCTACGTCAACCGCAACCTGATCGGCGCCGTGGTCGGGGTGCAGCCGTTCGGCGGCCACGGCCTGTCAGGCACCGGGCCGAAGGCTGGCGGGCCGCTTTATCTGCAACGGCTCCGCCGCAACGGCGCGTCGCCGGGCTTGCCGCCCGGCCAGGCACCGGCCATCGCGGCAGACTGGCGGGACTGGCTGCTGCGCCAGGGCCAGATCGCCGCGGCGGGCGAATGTAGCGACATGCTGGCCACCACCCCGGTGGGCCTGCTGCTGGAACTGCCGGGGCCGGTGGGGGAACGCAATATCTACCGCACCACACCGCGCGGCACCGTGCTGTGCCTGCCCGGCAACGTGCCGGACGCACTGCGCCAGATCAGCGCCGCGTTGGCCACCGGCAACCGGGTGCGCGTCGGCGTCAGCCTGCCCGACCTGCCAGCCCATCTCGCCGACTGGATCGCCAGCGGCACCGAAACTGCCGGCGCCGACGCCGTGCTGGCGCATGGCGGCCAACTGGCGCGGGTGCAGGCCGCCCTCGCCGCCCAACCCGGCCCGATCGTGCCGGTCTGGCGCATGGACACCGCAGACGCGGCCCCGCTCGCCGGGCTGGTGCTGGAACAGGTGATCAGCACCAACACCACCGCCGCCGGCGGCAACGCCCATCTCATGACCCTTGGCTAGCCGATGAATTTATTGACATTGTAAATGTCAACGCACACATTTTAATCATTGGGGTCAGGGCATGGCGGCGTATGCAGATGAAAACCATCGCACAGCGACATTATCGCTATGGTCCCCTGCTCGTTGGGCTGCTGCTATGCACGGCCCTTAGCAGCCCGGCGCGGGCGAATTTCATCGCGTATTCCTTTTCGACCGCCGCAACCGTCGATGGCGCCGCCTCGAATACCGAGGCGACGTTCAGCCTCTCCGGCACCACCCTCACGCTCACGCTCAGCAATTTCGGCACCACCAACACCAATGGCGGCCTGCTCGATGGCGTGTTTTTCGATATTGTCGGCGGTAGCGTCACCAATGTCAGCAGCCAGAAACTGCCACCGCCGTGGCCAGCACGCTCTACACCAGCAAGTCCAGTTCCTCCACCAACGCCAATATTACCGGCGCGTGGCAGTTCATTCCCAATGTCGGCGGCTCGTCCAAATACGGCCTGGCCTCGGTCGGCGGCGGCGGCCTGTTTGCCGCGTCCAGCTTCACCCTCGGCGGCGGCAGCGACGATTACGGCATTCTCGGGTCGAATACGAATATGAGCGCCATGTCCGCGAATGCATTCCCGCTGGCCAACGGCTCCACCACCTTCACGATTAACGGCTTCACCGGCACGTCAGTCGCCAACGTCACCTTCTACTATAACTCCGCGCTCAGCACCTCGGTCGCCGGCACCGCGGTCACCGGCGTGTTCGCGCCAGAGCCCGCCGCGTTGGCCTGGCTCAGCCTGGGGTTTGTCGGGCTGGCCGCGTTCCGCCGCCGGCGGGCCGCGTAAAACGAAAACGGCCGACCTGCCTGGGGCAGATCGGCCGTCGTACCCTTCGCCGTCTCGCGTGACTTACGCCGCGCGCGGCTGGCTCTGGTTTTGGTTCTGCCCAGGTGCCGGAATGACCGGCACGCGGCTACGGATCAGCTTTTCAATGCTTTTCAGGAACGCGCGCTCATCCGGCGCGCACAGGCTGATCGCCATCCCATCGGCGCCAGCGCGTGCGGTGCGGCCGATCCGGTGGACATAGCTTTCCGGCACGTTCGGCAGATCGTAGTTGATCACGTGGCCGACATCATCAACATCGATGCCGCGCGCGGCAATGTCGGTGGCGATCAGCACCCGGGTGCGGCCACTGCGGAAATCGGCCAACGCCTTCTCCCGCTGCGGCTGGCTTTTATTGCCATGAATGGCCGCCGACGGAATGCCACTTTCAATCAGGTGCTTCACCACCTTGTCCGCGCCGTGCTTGGTGCGGGTGAACACCAGCGTGCGGCCTTTGGCGTGATCGACCAGCAGGTCGAACAGCACATGCCGCTTGCGGGCGGTGTCGGTCATAATCACCGCCTGCTCAATCCGCTCGGCGGTGGTGGCCACCGGCGCCACCGCGACATGCGCCGGGTCTTTCAGCATGCTGCCGGCGAGGTTGCCGATTTCGTTCGGCATGGTGGCCGAGAAAAACAGCGTCTGCCGCTTGGCCGGCATGGCGGAGACGATGCGGCGGATCGGGATGATGAAGCCGAGGTCGAGCATGTGATCGGCCTCGTCCAGCACCAGGATTTCCACCAGATCCAGCCGCACGGTGCGGTCCTGCATATGGTCGATCAGGCGGCCCGGCGTGGCCACCAGAATGTCGACGCCGTTGGCCATCGCCCGGGCCTGGCGGCCTTTCGGCACGCCGCCGAACATCACGGTGGCGCGCATGCCCATGTGCTTGCCGTAAGCGCGGAAGCTGTCACAGATCTGGCTGGCGAGTTCGCGCGTCGGCGACAGCACCAGCACGCGGCAACCGCCGCGCGGCGGCTGGCGGGGGCTGTCGGCCAGGCGTTGCAGGATCGGCAGGGCGAAAGCCGCGGTCTTGCCGGTGCCGGTCTGGGCAATGCCCTGCACGTCACGCCCGGCGAGCACGTAGGGAATAGCCTGCGACTGGATCGGCGTCGGGGTGGTGTAGCCTTCGGACTCCAGCGCCTGCAGCAATTCCTTGCGCAAGCCCATGGTGGCAAAGCCGTTGGCCGAATTCGTCTGGGTCGAGTGTGTCATGTAGTCTCAAGTCTTTCAAAAGCGAACGCGAACGAACGCGGCGCTCTGCCCACGCGCAAAGCGGTCGGGCGGAAGGCCACGGACAAGCGTCCATCGCGGTCGACAGGACCGCGAGCCGGCGCGAATTGCTGAGTGAAAAGGGCTACCTGGTCGCTATGGCCGTTCCAGTGCGCGACCCAAAGGTCGGCGGCGGAGGGCTGGCAGCGCACTGAACCACATCAAGGAGCGCCGGCGGGTTTTAGTTGTGCGGCGCAGCAAAGTCAAGGTAAATCGTATCCGCCAGCGCCGTGATACCTGACGTAATATTACTAAACATTTGTTGACATACCGCATAATCGCCTTAGTTTTGGTGCATCCGATCCCCTGAGGCAGCTGGTGCTATGACCGTCCCGATTAAGAACTGGCTCAATCGGCTGACCGCGTCAGAGTTGGCAACGATCGACTATGAAAGCGGGCTGACAGTCACCAACACGCTCGCCTCGCCGTCGTTCGATACCTATATGGGCCAATGGGTCGGCATCCCCGATCACACCATCGCCGGTGGCGCCAACGTCACCTTCAGCTTCGACCCCGGCGCCGGCTTCACCGATGCGCAGAAAGCCTCCATCGCCCAAAGCGTGGCGATCTGGTCCGGCATGGCCAATGTCAACTTCACCTATCAGGCCAACCCCACCGGCGCGACCCTGCTCTTCCTCAAAGCCGGGCAAACCTATAACGGCTCCGTGCTGGGCTCCGGCACGTTTGAAACCAGTTCCGGCGGCACAATCCTCGCCTCCGGCATTTACCAGCTCAGCCACGCCACCATTCAGGTCGACCTCGGCGGCGGCTATGGCGACATCGCCAGCTACAGCACCTATGGCGGCTACGGCATCGACACCCTGGTGCACGAAGTCGGGCACTTCATGGGGCTCGGCCATAGCGGCCCGTATAACGGCACCGTTACCCCATCAACCGATCAGTACAACGCCACCGATGTGCGGACCTGGTCGATCATGTCCTACATCAACCCCACCGATCTCTCAGCGAAATATTATTCGTCCTACACCGTCACCGGCACCAACTGGGGCATCACGTCCGATTACTATCCGCGCGCGCCCTATACCCCGATGGCGCTGGATATTTTCGCCGCCCAGCGGCTGGATGGCGCCCCCACCAGCCTGATGTTCGCCGGCGGGCAGGTGTTCGGCTTTCATTCCAACATCATGTACACCGCGCTCGATGGCAGCCAGCAGAAGCTGGCGATGTATGATTTCACCGTCGATACCAACCCGGTCGTCACGCTCTACGATTACGGCAGCAACAACACCCTGGACCTGTCTGGTTTCAGCACCACCAGCACCATCAATCTGAACGACGGCATGTACAGCAGCGCCGCCGGCATGACGAACAACATCTTCATCGAATTCGGCACCCAGATAAACAGCGTCATCGGCGGCAGCGGCAATGACAGCTTCACCGTCAACGGCCTGGCCGACACGGTCGATGGCGGCGGCGGCACCAACACTGTCATCTTCCCCAACCCGGTTTCCGCCTACACCATCAGCTACAACGCCGGCACCGCCTCCTACTCCATCACCGCTGGCGCGGTGGTGGACACGCTGACCAACATCCAGCTCGCCCAGTTCGGTGCCGCCGCACCGGTCGCGCTCAGCGCGCTGGCCTGCTTCCTCCGTGGCACGCGGATTGCGGCGGCCACCGGGGAGGTCGCGGTGGAAACCCTGCGCCCTGGGGATCTGGTGCGCACCGCCAGCGGCCAGCTGCGCCCCATTCTCTGGGTGGGCTATGGCCGGTCCCTGATCACCCCAGCCAACCGCTGCGATGTCGCACCGGTGGTGTTTCGCCCCGGCGCGCTCGGGCAGGCCGCCGATGGCAGCCCGCTGCCACGGCGCGACCTCGCGGTCACCCGCCGCCACGCCATGCTGGTGGGCGACGTGCTGGTGCCGGCGGAACTCCTGGTCAACGACGTCTCAGTGCTCTGGGACGACTGGCGCCAGCAGATCGAGTTCTACCATATCGAACTCGCAACCCACGACCTGCTGCTGGCCGAGGGGGCACCCAGCGAAAGCTTCCGCGACGATGACAGCGGCCAGGTGTTCCACAACGGCGCCAGCCGCCCGCACCGGCCGCGCCAGCCGCCCTGCCGGCCGGTGGTCGAAGGTGGGCTGTGGCTGGACTCCGCCTGGCGCCGCATCGCCGCGCTGGCCGGGGCAACGGCGCAGCACACGGCGGACCCAGACCTGCATCTGCGCATCAACGGCATCCGGGTCGACGGCCAGCGCGACGGCGACCGCTGGATTTTCGACCTCGCATCGGGTGCGCACAGCCTCACCCTCGTCTCCCGCAGCATCATCCCCGCCAGCACCCCCTCTGGCGCAACACAGGCTGACCGGCGTCGGCTGGGCGTGGCGGTGCGGGAAATCATCGTCTGGCGGGGGGATGATCACCGCCTGATCGACCTTGCCGACCGCGCGCTGACCGATGGCTGGCACCCGGCCGAGCGCGGCTATCGCTGGACCAAGGGCCAGGCCGTGCTGACCGACCGGATGGAAGCCTGGCTCGCCGGGCCGGTGCGGCTGGAGGTGCGGCTGATGCCGGCGCTGCACTATCGCGTCCCGGCGGAGCAACGCTGCGTCGCCTGAACGCCACGGCGCGCGGGCCGGACAGTCACCGCGTGGGGGCGCGCGTGACCATCCGGCCCGTTCGACGGCCGCATCCCTGTTCCGGCCGCAGCCCCGCTCTTGGGCGACGGGTTAAGCCCCAGCCGTATCAGGCGTGGCTGGGCACCGGCGCCTCGGCGTGATCGTGGAACTGATCCTCCTCCGTGCTGCCGGCAAAGGCGGTGGTGCTGGCCTTGCCGCCAGACACTGCCATAGCCACCGCATCGAAGTAGGACACCCCCACTTCGCGCTGATGCCGCGTCGCGGTGTAGCCATCCGGCTCGGAGGCGAATTCGGCCTGTTGCAGTTCCGAATAGGCTTCCATGCCCCGGTCCTTGTAGCCCAGCGCCAGCTTGAACATCGAATGGTTCAGGCTATGGAACCCGGCCAGGGTGACGAACTGGAACTTGTAGCCCATCGCCCCGATGGCACGCTGAAAGTTGGCGATATCCTTCGCCGGCAGCTTCTTCTGCCAGTTGAAGCTGGGCGAGCAGTTATAGGCCAGCATCTTGCCGGGGAACTGCTTGTGCATTTCATTGGCGAAACGCTCGGCATCCTCCAGGTTCGGGTCGCTGGTCTCCCACCACAGCAGGTCGGCATAGGGCGCATAGGCCAGGCTGCGGGCGATGGCGTAATCCACGCCCACACCCGGCTTAATCCGGTGGAAGCCTTCCGGGGTGCGCTCGCCGGTGATGAACGGGCGGTCGCGCTCGTCCACATCCGCGGTCAGCAACTGGGCGGACTGGCTGTCGGTGCGGCACAGCAGCACCGTCGGCACGCCTTCGACATCCGCCGCCAGTCGGGCCGCATTCAGGGTGCGGATATGCTGGCTGATCGGCACCAGCACCTTGCCGCCGAGATGGCCGCATTTCTTCTCGCTGGCCAGCTGATCCTCAAAATGCACACCCGCCGCGCCGGCTTCGATCATCGCCCGCATCAGCTCATAGGCATTCAGCGCGCCGCCAAACCCGGCCTCCGCATCGGCCACAATCGGCGCCATCCACTGCTGGGTGTTATCACCTTCCATGGTGGCGATCTGGTCGCACCGGCGCAACGCGGCGTTGATGCGCTTGACGACATTCGGCACCGAATCCACCGGGTAGAGCGACTGGTCCGGATACATCTGCCCGGCGGTGTTGGCGTCGGCGGCCACCTGCCAGCCCGACAGGTAAATCGCCTTCAGCCCGGCCTTCACCTGCTGCACCGCCTGGTTGCCGGTCAGCGCGCCGAGCGTGTTGACGAACGGTTCGGATTTCAGCAGCTGCCACAAGCGGCGCGCGCCTTTATCGGCCAGCGTATGCTGCACCCGGAACGATCCGGACAGATGGGCGACATCGGCATCGGTATAGTCGCGCTTGATGCCACGGAAGCGTTCGGAGTCGAACGCCGGGCCGCCGGCCATGCCGTCAGGGGCGAAATTCGGGGTGGTTTGATGGGGCATTGCAGGTCTCCGATTGATCAGGGTCGATGAAGTGAATTATTCACATTGCATCTGCGAAGGATATCGGGAAAATACGTCAAAGCGTGCAATGCGGTAACATTATTAACGGTCGAACTTGTAAATCAGTAAAGGATGTAAAGATGGCGCGCCCATTAATCGGCCGCACGGTGCGGCGGTTGCGGCAGGAACAGCGCATTACCCAAGCGGCGCTGGCCATCCGTCTGGGCATTTCGGCGAGCTATCTGAACCTGATCGAGCACGACCAGCGCGCGGTCTCCGCCAGCCTGCTGATCAAGCTGACCGAAACGCTGAAAGTAGACCTCGCGGCGCTGTCTGGCAGCAGCGAGCGCCAATTGGAAACCCAGTTGCGAGAGGTTTTCGCCGATCCGGTGCTGGGTGCCGAGCCGGTGCCGGATGCGGAAGCCGGGGCGCTGGCCGGCAACAGCCCGGCAGCGGCGCGGGCCATCCTGGCGCTGTATCGGGCCTGGCGGGTGGCGCGGGAAGATGCGGGCGGCATCGCCCTGCCGAGCGGACGGCGGTTGCTGCTGCCCACCGAGGAGGCGCGGGATTATTTCAATGAACGCGCCAACTATTTTCAGACATTGGAAGATGGCGCTGAGGCGTTGGGGGCGGAATTAAACGTCGCCCCATCCGAGCTTAACCACGCCATCGCCGAGCGGTTGCGCGGGCGGCACGGCCTGCGCATCCGCGTCGTGCCACTCGATGGCGCCTTGCGCCGCTATGATGCGGAAGGACGGCAATTGCTGCTGTCCGAACGCCTGCCGCGCGAAAGCCGCGGCTTCCATCTGGCGTTTCAGCTCGGGTTGTTGGAATTGCGCACTTTGGTGGAGGCAGAAATCCACCTCGCCGAGCCCTCCTCGCCGGAGGCTGCCGGGCTGATGCGGATTGGCCTGCTGAACTACCTCGCCGCCGCGTTGCTCATGCCCTACCAACCGTTTGGGGACGCCGCGCGCACGTTGCGCCATGATGTGGATGCGCTCGCGGCCCGGTTCGGCGTCAGCTACGAACAAGCCTGCCAGCGCCTCGCCAGCCTGCAACGGCCTGGCGCGCGCGGGGTGCCGTTCTTCTTCCTGCGCGTCGATCCGGCCGGCAATGTCACCAAACGGTTTTCCGCCGCCGCCTTCCCGTTCGCCCGCTATGGCGGCTCCTGCCCGCGCTGGGTGGTGCACACCGCCTTCGCCACGCCCGGAACGTTACGGGTTCAGGTGGCGCGCCTGCCGGACGGGGCGACGTTTTTGTGTTTCGCCCGCACGGTGATCGCCCCGTCCGCCGGCTGGGGCGATCCGCCGCCGGTGCATGTGGTGGCGATGGGCTGCGACATCGACCACGCCAGCAGCATGGTCTACGCCGATGGGATCGAGACGGATCGCGCCGTGGTCGGCATTGGCCTGTCCTGCCGGCTGTGCGACCGGCTGGACTGCCGCAGCCGCGCCTTCCCACCGCTGGAACATCGCCTCGCGCTGGACCCGCTGACCACCACCAGCGCCACACCTTACCGGTTCGATACGGCTTAGCGCCAAACGCCCAAGCTGGTTTGACGGCATTGCGACAGGCTGAGATATTGTCTTACGAATCGTTGCAAATCGATCGGCGGGGATCATGCCTAGTAATATCAATACGTTGCTGAGCCGGTTGAACCCGTCGCAGACCGCAACCATCACCTATGAAAGCGGTTTGGATAACACCGGGGCGACCTCGGCCGCATCGTTCAACACGTATTTCGGCTCCCAGCTGGAAATTCCCGCCGCCACCATCGGCACCGGCGCCACGGTCACATTCAGTTTCGACCCCGGCGCCAGCTTCACCGCCGCACAGCAGGCCAGCATGGCGCAAAGCCTGGCGATCTGGTCCGGCATGGCCAACATCACCTTCACCTATTCGGCCGATCCATCGACGGCGATGCTCACCTTCATCAAGGTCGGGCAAACCTATAACGGCGCGGTGGTCGGCGCCGGCACCTCGGAATCGGCCGTCACCAAAGTCGCCACCGGCACTGCCGGGGTGCAGCAGGTCACCAAAGCCACCATTCAGATCGATACCAGCGGCGGTTACGGCGACATCGCCAGCTATACCGTTGCGGCCGGCTACGGCATTGATACGCTGGTGCATGAAGTCGGCCACCTCGTCGGCCTCGGCCATACCGGCCCGTATAACGGCACCGTCACCAGCGCCACCCAGCAGAACAACAGCACCGATGTGCGCACCTGGTCGATCATGTCGTATATCGACTCGACCGATGCTACTGCGAAATATTACGCCAGCTATTCGCCAACCGGCACCAATTTCGGCGCCACCGATAGCAACCGGGCACCGTATACCCCCATGGGGCTGGACGTGTTCGCCGCCCAACGCCTGCTCGGCGCGCCCACCAGCACCATGTTTGCCGGCGGGCAGACGTTCGGCTTTAATTCCAATGTGAAATACACCGCCATCGACGGCAGCCAGCAAGCGCTGTCGATGTATGATTTCACCGTCGATGCGTTCCCGGTGGTGACGATCTACGACTACGGCGCCAACAATACGCTCGACCTGTCCGGCTACACCACCACCAGCACGGTCAATCTGAACGACGGCACTTTCAGCTCCGTCAACGGTATGACCAACGATATTTTCATCGAGTACGGCACCCAGATCAACGCCGCCATCGGTGGCACGGGCGATGACACGTTCACGGTCAACAGCGCTGCGGACACGATCAACGGCGGTGCCGGCACCAACACCGTCGTCTTTGCCGCCGCCCGATCCGCCTATACGTTCACGATGTCCAACGGCACCTATTACGCCACGATGAACGGCGTTACGGACGCGCTGACCAATATCCAGTCGGTGCGGTTTTCCGACCAGACGGTGGCCGCGACCGATCTGGCCTGCTTCCTGCCGGGCACCCGCATCGCCACGCCGCAGGGCGAAGTGGCGGTGGAACATTTGCACGTTGGGGCCTGGGTGCGCACCCGGTCCGGCGCGGTGCGGCGCATTGCCTGGATCGGCTATGGCCGGTCCGCCATCACCCCATATAATCGCTGCGATGCCTCCCCGGTGCTGTTCCAGCCCGGCGCGCTGGGGCTGGACGCCGCCGGCCAGCCAGTGCCGCGCCGGCCACTGAAAGTCACCCGCCGCCACGGCATGGTGGTGGGCCATGTGCTGGTGCCCGCCGAACATCTGGTCAACGGCGTCTCCGTGCAATGGGACGACAGCGCCGATTGGGTGGAATTTTACCACATCGAACTGGACAGCCACGACATTCTGTTCGCCGAGGGTGCCGCGACCGAAAGCTTCCGCGATGATGAAAGCGAGCAATTGTTCCACAACACCGCCACCCGCCCGGCACGCGGCTGGGAACCCTCCTGCCTGCCGGTGGTCGATTGCGGGCCAGAGCTGGAAGCCGCGTGGCGGCAGGTCGCCGGCTATGCCGGCCAACCGCCGCGCCACCGGTTCACCACCAGCCCCGATCTGCATCTGCGCATCGACGGCACCCGCATCGACGGGCGCAGCCGCGACGGGGAAACCTGGCGCTTCGACCTGCCGCCCAACCCGCGCGAAATCCTCATCGCCTCAGACACCGTCATTCCGGCGACGGATGGGATAAGCGAGGAATTGCGCCGGCTTGGCGTCGCGGTGATGGAAATGACCCTCTGGCGGCACAATACCGGCCGCCCGCTCGATCTCGCCGATCCCGCGCTGCGCGATGGCTGGCACGCCGACCAGAACGGCCATCGCTGGACCAAGGGCCTCGCCAGCCTGCCGGTCGATGCCGCGCCGATCTGGCAAAATGCCACCCAGCTCGAATTGCTGGTGCGCCCGGCGGCCCGCTATCCACGCCGCCTCGCCTAACCCGGCCACATGCCCCGTCCGGGAAAATCCAGATGCGCCGTCTGCGGGGCCAGTGCACCAGCGCCGTTTCAGCCGCCGATGCCGGAAGGCCCGCCAGACCTCGATCTGCGCCCGGGCGCGCCGGCACGCGCAACCCTGCCGGATTGGGTTCAAACCTGCCGTGCCTGCCAGGCCGCGGCGCCAGATCTGGCCGCCCTGCCGCTCTCGGCGGCCGAAATCGTCCGGTCAGAGAATTACCGCTGGCTGGAACGCCACGCCGCGCATGTCCGGCCATTTCTGCGCTGGGCACGGCTCTGCCCGGCACAGGCGCGCGGCGAGGTGTTTTTGATGGCGGCCTGGAGCGAGGACGACGCCGGCAATGCCGAGGCCGCCCGGCTGCTGCGCCAGCGCGCGCTGCGCGTGTGGGGCCAGGCGCTGCCGGACGATAGCGGTGGGCTCAGCGCTGCCCTGCGCCATCTGGACGTGCTGCGCCGCAGTGAAGCCTGGGCAGACGCCGCATCGGCAGCCACGCGGCTGCAATCCCTATCCTTGGACAGCACCAGCGCCGCGATCGTCGGGCTGCAACACGCCCGCATCGCGGCGCAGGATGGCGCCTGCCTCAGCATGGCCCTCGCCTTGCCACCGCCGGCACATCGGCCACATGTGGCACATCTCCAGCGGCCGATCCGGCCCGCCAAACGCAGCTGGGTGCGCCGCTTGCTGCGGCGCTAAACGCGGTCAGCCCAGCCCCTGCGCCGCCGCCTTCACCTCTGCCGCATGGCCCTCAACCTTCACTTTCGGCCACACCTTCACCACCTTGCCGCCGCCATCGATCAGGAAGGTGGTGCGTTCAATCCCCATATATTTGCGGCCATACATGGATTTCTCCACCCACACGCCATAGGCGGTGGCGGCGGCTTTATCCTCGTCCGACGCCAGCGGAAAGGTCAGGTTATATTTGCCGGCGAATTTCTCAATCGGCTTTATCGGGTCCGGCGACACCCCGATAATATCCAGCCCGAGGCTGCCGAATTGCGGCAACGCTTCCTGGAACGCACAGGCCTGCTTGGTGCAGCCGGACGTATCGGCCTTCGGGTAGAAATACAGCACAAACGGCTTGCCGTGCTGTCCGGCGAGGCTGACCGTGCGGCCGCCGCTGGCCGGCAGGGTGAAAGCGGGGGCTTGGTCGCCGGGCTCGATGGTCATGCGGTGGGCTCTCCTACATGGCGAATAAAGGCGGCACGCACATCGGCGGCCAACGCCTCCAAGGTGGCGCGCAATGCCGGCAAGTCAACTGCATCCGCGCCGGCATCGCGCGCGGCGGCCAGCAACGCGTTCGCCGCCGCACCGGACAGATCGGCCGCCGGGGCACGGCCATAGGCGATGCGCAGCAGCCCCTGCACGCTGCGCCAGACCCGATCGGCCCGGATCAGGTGTTCCACATCGCGCTTGGGCAGCTTGCCCGCCACCCCCAGCCGCGCCAGCGCCACCCTTGTGGTGGGGCTGGCAATCTCCGGATGCGCCACGGCATGGATCAACTGCAAGGTCTGGGCGATGAACTCGACCTCGATCTGGCCGCCGGCACGCAGCTTCACATCCCACGGCCCGGTCGGCGGCAGGTCGCGCAGCAGTCGGGCGCGCATCGCCGCCGCATCGGCGCGGATTTTCGCAGCCGGGCCCGCCCCGGCGATGGCGGTGCGGATAGCCGCTTCCACCCGCCGCCGCAGCGCTGGCGGGCCGGCCACCACCCGGGCCCGCGTCAGCGCCATGCGCTCATAGGTCCAGGCCCCGTCCCCCGGCGCGTCCGGGGCGTGGTAGCGTTCAAACCCGGTCAGCGACACCGCAACCGGCCCCTTATTGCCGGATGGGCGCAGCCGCATATCCACCGCATACATCGGCCCATCCGCATCCGGCGCGGTCACCGCGCCGATATAGCTGTGCACCGCGCGGATGAACCATTGACTGACCGGCAGGCTACGCGCCGGCGCGCTGGCGGTGGAGGTCTGTGCCTGCGCCGGGTGATCGTAGATCAGCATCAGGTCGAGGTCGGAGCCGGCCATCATTTCCCGCCCGCCCGCTTTGCCGAGCAGCACCACCGCCAGCCCGCCGCCGCGCACCCGGCCAAAGCGGCGGGCAAAATCGTCCAACACCGCCGGCAGCAGGGCGGTCAGCGCCGCATCGGCCAAGGCGGAGCGCGCCAGCCCGGCGCTATCAGCATCCAGCCGCCCTTCCAGCGTGCCGACAGCCAGGGCGAATTCCTCCTCCCGCACCGTGGTCAGAATGGCGGTGATGGTGGCTTCCAGCCCGGCCGCATCATCCAGCTGCGCCTTCAGCGCGCGGGCGTAATCCGGCGTTTCCCGCGGCGACAGCAGCCCTTCCAGCGCGGCGGGCATGCGCGCCAGATGGTCGGCCAAGGTGGGGGACGCGCCGAGCACCGCCGCGATGCGGTCGATCAGGTCCGGGTGATGCTGCAACAGCGACAAAATGGCGACCCCGCCGGGAAGACGGGTGAGGAAATTGTCGAACCGGGCCAAAGCCGCATCTGGCTGCGCCTGCCGCGCCAAAGCCTGCAACACCTCCGGCAGCAATTTGGCCATCAGTTCCTGCGCCCGTTGCGAGCGCAACGCGCGCGGCCGACCGGCCTGCCAGGACCGCACCGCCGCCCCCACCGCCTCGGGGTTACGGTACCCCAGGGCTTGCAGCGCCGCACTGGTCTCCGGCGCCAGATCATCGGTGCCGCTGAAATCCAGTTCCCCCGTCTCCTCCGCCGCCGCCACGCCGAACAGCGCGTGATAGCCGGCCTGCACCGCCGCCCGATGCGCGTTCAGCACGGCGGCGAAGCTGTCCGTGCTGGGATACCCCATGAAGGTGACGAAGTTCGCCAGCCCCGCCGCGCTATCCGGCAGGGTATGGGTTTGCCGGTCGGCCACCATCTGCAACCGGTGCTCCACCTGGCGCAGGAACGCATAGGCCGCTTTCAGCGCCTTGGCCGTCGCCGCTGGCAAGTGCCCGGCTTTCACCAGCAGCCGCATCCCATCCAGCGTGCGCGACACCCGCAGCCCCGGATCATGCCCGCCCCAGACCAGTTGCAGCGTCTGGGTCAGAAACTCAATTTCCCGAATGCCGCCCTGGCCGAGTTTGACATTGTAGCCGAGCAGCCCGACCGCGCCGTTGGCTTTGTGCAGATCAATCCGCCGCTTCATCGCGGCAATATCGGCAATGGCGGCAAAATCCCGCCGACGGCGCCAGACAAACGGGCGGATTTCCCGCAGGAAATGCTCCCCCAGCGCCAGATCGCCGGCCACCGGGCGGGCTTTCAGCATCGCCGCCCGTTCCCAGTTCTGCCCCATGCTTTCGTAGTAGACGATGGCCGCCGGCATCGCGATACAGGGCGGGGTCGCCGCCGGGTCCGGCCGCAGCCGCAGATCGGTGCGGAAGACATAGCCGTCCGCATCGCGGGCTTCCATTAATGTAACAAGATTGCGGGCCAAACGGGTGTAGAAGGCGGTTGGCTCGTCACCGTGGTAAACCCCCGAGTCGGGGTCATGCAGCAGAATGAGGTCGATATCGCTGGAATAGTTCAGTTCGCGGGCACCCAGCTTGCCCATGCCGAGCACGGTGAAGCCGCAGGCACGGCTCGGCTCGGCGGGATGCGGCAGGCGCAAATCGCCCTGCGCATGGCCGTCGCGCAGCAGGTGCGACACGCACAGCCGCAACGTGGCCTCCGCCAGTTCGGACAGCGCCGCCGTGACCTGCTGCAGGCGCCACAGCCCGCCGATATCGGCGACCGCGACCGCCAGGGCCACCGCACGTTTGGCCGCGCGCACGCCGGCGGCTATGCGCGGACGCACGGCGCTCGGCTTGAGTTTACCGAGCGTGGCCATCGCGGCATCCACCACCGCATCCGGGCCGGACTGGGCCAGCGCGCGCAACACCCCCGCCTCGCGGATTGCCAGATCGGCGAGGTAGGGCGCATTGCCGCCGAGGCAGCGCAGCATGGCGGCGAAGGCCGGCTGGCTGGCCAGCCGCGCCTCCGCACGGCCGAGTTCCGCATAACGCTCCACCAGCCGTTCCCCGGCAGCGGGATCGGCCGGTGCGGGCCAGTGGGCCGGCAAACTGGGGGGCAAAACCTGCTTGGCGCTCATCATCGCGTAGGCTGGGCATGAGACGAAAGCTGGGTCAAGCCATCGGTCATGTCGCCGGGCATGGCGGCCGCGCGGTGCATCTGCTGGCGCGGCTGGTGTTCATGGCCGGGCTCGGCTTGGTGCTGGCGGCCGGCGTGCTGGTGTGGCGCCTGGCGCAAGGCCCGATCGCCCTGCCCTGGCTGGTGGACCGGCTGGAAGCCGCCGCCAACGCCGACGGCAACCCGACGCGGCTACACATCGGCCAGGCCGCTTTGGCGTGGGAAGGCTTCAGCCAGGGCGTGGACCGGCCGCTCGATATCGTGCTCACCGATCTGGCGATCATCGACCGCGACGGCAACCACCGGGCAGACCTGCCGCACGCCGCCGTATCGTTCTCCGTCGCCGGGCTGATGCTGGGGGAAATTCTGCCGCGCAGCATCGCCCTGGACGGGCTGCACCTGCGCGGCGTGCGCGCCGCCGATGGCACGCTGGAACTGGACCTCGGCACGCTGACCGAAACCGCCGATACCGGCGGCGACACCAGCGGCCTGAACGCCAGCGCCGGCCTGGCGGACGCCATCGCGATGCTGGCCGGCGATCTCGGCGGCGGCAGCAAAACTCTCAACCGCTGGCGGGATTTAGCGTTGCTGCGGCTGCGCGCCGCGTCCGCCACGCTGGTGGACCGCCAGTTGGGTGTGGTCTGGCAGGTGCCAACCTTGAGCTTTGAGATGCGGCGGGCGCGCGGCGGCGGGGCGACGGGAAGCGCGAGCCTGCTGCTTGGCCTGGGTGACCAGCGCATGGGGCTGGAACTGACGGCCAGCCTGCCGCCGGGCGGGCAGCGCATCGCGGTGACGGCGAAAGCCAGCCGGGTGGTGCCATCATCGCTGGCCACCGCCGCGCCACCCTTTGCCCCGCTGGCGGCGCTGGAAGCCCCACTGGATTTAGCGGCCGCAGCCAGCATCGGCCCGGCCCTGGATTTCGCCAATTTCGCGCTGACCGCCCAACTGGGCAGCGGGCAAATCCGCATGGCACGCGGCGCGCTGCCGATCCGGGCGGCAACCGTGCAGCTGGCCGGCACCGCTGCGGCCTTCACCGTCGATATCCCCCGGCTGGAACTCGCCGCCGGCCCGGCTGCACCGGTGAGCGTGGTGACCGCGCGCGCCGAAGTGCAGCGCGACGATCAGGGCCTGACCGCCAAAATCACCGCCGCGCTGGACAAGCTGGCCTTTGCCGATGTCGGCGCCATCTGGCCGGATGGGCTGGGCGGCAAGACCACCAAGAAATGGCTGGCGGAGAACATCACCGACGGCATCGCGCATGACATGACGGTGGCGCTGGAATTACAGGCCCCGCCGGATCTGGCCGATGTCAGCGTGACCGCCCTGTCCGGCGGGCTGCAAGGCAGCGACCTGACGGTGCATTGGCTGCGGCCGATCCCACCGCTGGAACACGGGGTGGCAACGCTGCGTTTTCTCGGCCCGGATGCGCTGGCCATCGATGTTGGCGCCGCGCAGCAGAACGGCACCGCGGTCGCGGTCAGCAATGGCCGTGTGGTGATCTCCGGCCTGTCGGTGCGCGATCAGGTGGCCGATATCTCCGCTGATCTCAGCGGCCCGGCCGCCGATGTGCTCGGGGTGCTGCAAAACAAGCGCCTGCACCTGTTCGACACCCGTCCGATCGAGATGCGGGCGCCGACCGGGCAGATCAGCGGCAAGTTGGCCATCACCGCCTTGCCGCTGGAGGATTTCCTGACCGTTGACATGGTCAAGCTGCGCGGCAGCGGCCAGACCAGCGACCTGCATCTCGGCGGCATCGCCGCCGGGCGCGACCTCGACCACGGCAAACTCAACTTCGAGGTGAATAACGAGGCGTTGAAACTGCGCGGCACCGCCGATCTGGCCGGGATCGCCAGCGATGTGCAGGTGGAGATGGATTTTCGGCCGGGCGGGCCGGCCCAGGTGATCCAGAAGGTCCACGTCACCGGGGTGGTGAGCCAGGAGGCGCTGGCTGGGCTGGGGGTGGAGGCGAAAGACGTTCTCACCGGCAGCGCCACGGTGCAGGCGGATTGGAGCCAGCGCCGCAACAATCGGGGCGAGGTGGCACTGCGCGCCGATCTCGGCAACGCCGCCCTCGCGGTCACGCGGTTGAATTTCGACAAGCCCGCCGGCCGGCCCGCCACGCTCGAAGCACGCGTGCAACTGGACCGCGACCGCATCCTCGGCATCGACCGGCTGGTGCTGGCCGGCAGTGGCATCGACGTGCAGGGCCAGGTGGATTACGCGCTCGGCCGGCCACAGGTCGCCCGGCTGCAACGGCTGCGCTTCGGCCCGCTGACCAACGTCACCGGCGACCTCACGTGGCCCCGGCGCGAGGGCGACCCGTGGGGTATTACGCTGAACGGCGCCGGGCTGGATGCCTCCGGCGAATTCGGCACCCCCGGGCGCACCGCCTCCACCCCGGCCCGGGAAGAAATCGGCCCGCCCTGGACGATGGACGCGCATATCGAACAGGTGCGCATGGGCGAAGGGCGCACGCTCTACGGCCTCGCCCTGCGCGCCAGCAGCGATGGCCGCATCACCCGGCAGGCACGCATCAACGGTCGCACCGCGCCGGGCGGCGGCGCGTTTGAAATCAACATCAACCCCGGCAGCAAAGGCCGCGAATTGCGCGGCACGGCGGACGACGCCGGCGGGCTGATCGCGGCACTGGATGTGATCAGCGATATGCGCGGCGGGCGGCTGGTGCTGTCGGGCGTCTATGACGACGCCAAACCCACCCATCCGCTTGCCGGCAGCGCGGAGATTACCGATTTCCGCGTGCATGATGCCCCGGCGCTGGCCAAACTGCTGCAAGCCGTCACCGTCTACGGGCTGCTCGATGCGGTGAAAAGTGCGGACCTCACCTTCAGCAGCCTGACCGCGCCGTTCCGCATGACCGGCGATATTCTGGAGGTGCAGGATGCGCGCGCCTTCAGCCCCAGCCTGGGCATTACCGGCAAAGGCCGGTTCGATCTGGCGCGGCACGTGATGGATGCCGATGGCACGGTGGTGCCGGCCTATTACCTCAACTCCCTGCTCGGCCGCATTCCGCTGGTGGGGAATTTGCTGAGCGCGGAAAAAGGCGGCGGACTGCTCGCGGTTGGCTTTTCCATGCGCGGCCCGTCAGACGACCCGAGCGTGCTGGTCAACCCGCTGACCGCGGTCACCCCGGGCTTCCTGCGCAAACTGTTCAATATTTTCGATGGCACCCCCATCGTGCCACCGCCCGAGCAGCCCGCGCCGCCCGCCGCCGCAAGCAAACCCGCTGCCGCCGCGCCACTGCCGGGCAGCAGCGGCGCGCGCAACTGATCCACGCTTGCCTTTCGCCGCAATCCTCGGAATGCTGCGGGCATGAGCACACATCCCCTCTCCGAAATCCGCGCCATCCTGTTCGACGTGTTCGGCAGCGTGGTGGACTGGCGCACCAGCCTGATCACCGATCTGACCGCCTGGAGTGCCGCGCGCGGCTGGACCGCCGATTGGGCCGGGCTGGTGGATGACTGGCGCGGCGCCTATGCCCCCTCGATGGACCGGGTGCGCAAGGGCGAACTGCCCTGGACCATCCTCGACGAACTGCATCGCAGCACGCTGGCGGATTTGGCGCGCAAATACGGCCTGCCGAACCTGTCAGACGCGGAACTGGACCACATCAACCGGGGCTGGCACCGCTTGCAGCCATGGCCGGATTCGGTGGCGGGGCTGGCGCGGCTGAAGACGCGCTACATCATCGGCCCGCTGTCCAACGGCAACGTCGCACTGCTGGTCAATATGGCCAAGGGCGCCGGGCTGCCCTGGGATGTGATCTGTTCCACCGAGTTATTCGCGCACTACAAGCCGGACCCGGAAACCTATCTCGGCGCTGCCAAATTGCTGGGCCTCGCACCACAGCAGGTCATGCTGGCGGCGGCGCATAACAACGACCTCGCCGCCGCCCGCGCCTGCGGCCTGGCAACGGCGTTTTTCCCCCGCCCGAGCGAATACGGCCCACGCCAGGTGCGCGACTATGCCGCCGATCAGGCGTGGGATGTGGTGGCGGCCGATATCGGCGACCTCGCCAGCCGCATGGGCTGCTAGCCGCGCCGATACGGCGACAGGTCCGGGTCCGGTTCCGGCATCGCGGCGAGCAGCATCCGGCCGTATTCGGTGGTCGGGCCGGCGAACACCTGCGCGGTATCGCCCTGTTCGACAATGCGGCCGTGATGGATCAACGCCACCCGGTCCGCCACCATGCGCACCACGCCCAGATCATGGGTGATGAACAGATAGGTCAGGCCGAGGCGCTGCTGAATGCTGTGCAACAGGTTGAGCACCTGCGCCTGCACGGACACATCCAGCGCCGAGGTCGGTTCATCGAGGATCAGCAATTCCGGGTTCACCGCCAGCGCCCGGGCGATGCCGATGCGCTGGCGCTGGCCGCCGGAAAATTCATGCGGAAAGCGCGACAAATGCTGCGGTCCAAGCCCGACCAGACCCAGCAGTTCCACCACCCGGTCGGTCCGCGCCCGATGCTCCAGCCCCAGCGTGGCGCGATGGATGATCATCGGTTCGGCGATGATGTCATGCGCACTCATGCGCGGGTTGAGCGAGGCATACGGGTCCTGGAACACGATCTGAATGCGCGCCCGCATCCGCCGCATCGCCGCCGCGCCCAGCCGGGTGATGTCCACCCCATCAAACAGAATGCGCCCGGATGTGGGCGGTTCAAGGCCAAGAATGCAGCGGGTGAGCGTGGTTTTGCCGGACCCGGATTCGCCGATCAGACCGAAACATTCGCCTTGCCGCAACTGCAACGACACGTCGTTCAGCGCCACCACATCGCGGCCGTAATGTTTGCTGAGGCCGATGATCTCCAGGCTCATGCCGCGGCCCCCACCGCAAGGCAGGACACGCTATGCAGCGGGCCAACCGGCACCGGCGCCGGCAGCGCCTGCGCACAGGCCGGGGTGGCCAGAGCGCAGCGCGGCGCGAAGCGGCAGCCGGGGGGCGGGTGGATCAGGTCCGGCACCGCGCCGGGCAAATCCTGCAACGCGCCGCGCACGCTCTGCACTGTCGGCACCGCCGCCAGCAGCGCCCGGGTATAGGGATGGCCGGGCTGTTTGAACACGGACCGCACATCACCGCTTTCGACGATGTTGCCGGCATACATCACCGCCACATGCGAACAGATCTGCGCCACCACGCCGAGATTATGGGTAATCAGCAGCACCGCCAGCCCTTCCTCCCCCACCAGATCGTAGAGCAGTTGCAGGATCTGCGCCTGCACGGACACGTCGAGCGCGGTGGTCGGTTCATCGGCGATCAGCAGATCCGGCTTGCCGATCAGCGCCATGGCAATCAGCACCCGCTGGCGCATCCCGCCGGAAAACTGGTGCGGATAATCATCCACCCGGTCGACGGCTTTGGGGATGCCCACGCGGTCCAGCATGCGAATGGCGAGTTGCCGCGCCGCCGCCAGCCGGGCGCGGCGCGGCGCCCCTTGGGGCAGGCCGAGAATGGCCGGATCGGTGGCGCCGGCATGCAGCGCGACATCGACCATCTGTTCCCCGATGCGAAACACCGGGTTGAGGTTGGTGGTCGGGTCCTGAAAAATCATACCGATGCGGCGGCCGCGCAGCCGGCGCATCGCGGCTTCGTCCGCCTGCATCAGGTCCTGGCCATCAAAGCGGATGGCGCCGCCGAAATAGCGCGCCGGCGGGCTGGCCAGCAGCCGCGCCACCGACAGGCCGGTGACGGATTTGCCGCATCCGGTCTCCCCCACCAAGCCCCATACCTGCCCCTTATCCACGCTGAGGCTGATGCCGTTCAGCACCTGCGCCTCCCCATCGAAGGAGCGCATGGCCAGATGCAGATTGTCGATTTCCAACAGCGCCATGGTCAGCGTCGCGCCCGCGGGTCGAGCACGTCGCGCAGCCCGTCGCCCAGCAGGTTGAACCCGAACACGGCGAGGAAGATCGCCGAGCCCGGAAAAATCGCCGTCCACCAGTAATCCGGCAGATAGCCGCGCGCCGTTGAAAGCAGCGAACCCCATTCCGGCGTCGGCGGCTTGACGCCAATACCAACGAAGCCGAGCGAGGCCACGGTGAGGATGGCGAACCCCATATCGAGCGACATCTTGATGATAATCGGGGAGGCGATGTTGGGCAGGATATGCCGGCCGAGAATGCGCGGCGTGCCGGCCCCCAGCGCACGGGCGGCAATCACGAAGGTATCGGCCTTTTTCGCCATCACCTCGCCGCGCACCAGCCGGGCGAAGCCGGGCCACCACGACAGCGCAATGGCAAAAACCGTGTTGCCCAGCCCCGGCCCCATCGCGGCGGCCACCGCCATCGCCAGAATCAGCGACGGCAAGGTCAGCATCAGGTCGGTAAAGCGCATCAACGCCTCATCCAGCCAGCCGCCGTAATACCCGGCCACCGCGCCGACCAGGGTGCCGAAGCCAGCCGCCAGCACCACCACGCTGATGCCCGCGAGCAGGGACACGCGCGAGCCGGCAATGGTGAGGGAGAACACGTCCTGCCCGAGTTCATTGGTGCCAAACCAGGCGCTGGCCGACGGGGTCAGGAAGCGGGCGGTGGTGTTGATGCCGCCAGCTACGTGCTCGGGATGCGGCACCAAAGCCGGGCCAACCAGCGCCACCAGCACCAGGGCGGCCACAATCACCAGCCCAACCATGGACAGCCAGGACCGGCGAAACCGATAAAAGCCGCGCCGCAGATTGAGCCATCGCGCGCCGCTCATCCCAACCGCACCTTGGGGTTGAGCACGCCATACAGCAGGTCGATCACCAGGTTCACCAGCACGAACACCACGCCAATGGCCAGGGTCACGCCCATCACCGGCATGAAATCCTGGGTGACGATGGCCTTGGTGGCATAAAGGCCAATGCCCGGCCAGTCGAACACGGTTTCCACCAGCACCGAGCCGCCGAGCAGCCAGCCGACATACAGCCCGATCACGGTGAGCGAGGACGACATGGCATTTTTCGCCACGTATTTGAAAATGATCAGCCAGCGCGACAGGCCGAGCGCACGTTCGGTCAGCACATAATCCTGCTGCAACACCTCGATGGTGGCCGACCGCATCATGCGGGTGATGGTGGCCAGCGGCGACAGGCTCATGGCAATCGCCGGCAGCGCCAGATGCGTCAGCGCCAGCCACACCGCATCCGGGTCACCGGCCAGCAGCGCATCAAGGCTGAGGAAGCCGGTCACGAACGGCGGCGGGTCTTCAATAATCGGGTAGCGCCCGTTCAGCGGCAGCCAGCCGAGTTGCATGGCAAAGCCGAGTTGCAGCAGCAGGCCCAGGAAAAACCGTGGCATGGAAATCGCGCCGAGCGACAGGATGCGCGACAGATAATCCGGCCACCGATCGACAAATACCGCCGAGAGCAGCCCGGCGGGAATGCCGATCACAATCGCCAGCGCCATCGCCGCCACCACCAGTTCCAGCGTCGCCGGCAGGTAGATGCGCAGATCCGCCAGCACCGGCCGGCGGGTCAGCACGGACTGGCCCCAATCCCCGCTGAGCAGGCCGGTGAGGTAGGACCAATATTGCACCGGCAATGGCTGGTCGGTGCCGAGTTCATGCGCCAAAGCGGCAATCTCGGTCTTCGTCGCCTGCGGCCCGGCGGCCAGAGCCACCGGGTCGCCGGGTAACAGATGCGAGATGGCGAAGACCAGTAACGACAGCCCCAGCAGCACCGGGACAATCATCAACAGCCGCCGCAGGGCAAAACGCAGCACGGGGCGAAACTAGCCCAGCGACAGGCCAAAGAGTTCGATGGCGTTGGCCGCCACCGGCGTGAACACAAAGCCGCGCACATCGCTGCGCAACGCCAGCCGGCGCTTTTCCAGCACGCCGAAAATATCCGGCGCGTCGTCCACCACCACCTGCTGGAACTCCTGATAGATCGCCTTGCGCTTGGCTTCGTTGCTCTCCGCCCGGCCGCGTTCGATCAGCGCATCCACCTTGGCGGAGTGGTAGACCGGGTTCTGCCAGCCGCCATTGCGCGACGAATGATAGGCGGCATAGGCGATGTTATCCGGGTCGCCATAGTTGGCGGTTTGATACACCGGATAGAAATCCGCTGTGCTCGCCGGGGTTTTGGCGGAGGCGACGATGTCCGGCCAGACCATCGCTTTAATGTCCAGCTCGATGCCGATCTGCTTGAGCGAGTCGAGCAGCACCAGGCCGAACTGGCGTTCCTGTTCCAGCCCGGAAACATAGACCATGCTCAGCTTCAGCCCACCTTTGGCGGCCTCGGACTTGGCGAGATATTCCTTCGCCTTGGCCAGATTGGTGCGATAGACGGCGAGCTTCGGGTCGTGGCCGAGAATGCCGTTGGGCAGCGGGCCAACCATCAGGTCGGCAAAGCCGGCCGTGTCCCGCATCGCCTGATAGTTGAAGGCGTAGGAAATCGCCTTGCGCAGGTTGATGTCTTTCAGCGGGCCAAATTCGGTGTTCATCTTGATGGAGAAGGTGCGGAATTCCGGCTCGATCACCAGCTTCACGCCCGGCTTGTCCTTCAGCGCCACCATATCTTCGCTGGTCAGATCGACCGCGATATGCGCTTCACCGCGTTGCAGCGCCAGGCGCTGGCTGCTGGTTTCCCGCACGATGCGCCAGATCGCGCCCGTCAGGTTGCCGCCGCCGGTACGCCAGTGATTGGCCACCCGTTCGAATTCATACAAATTGCCCGGCTCCGCCCGCTTGATGCGGAAGGCGGCGGAACCGGCAATGGTGCCGCGCAGATAGGTCTGCGCATCATCCGCGCCCTTGTTGGCTTCCACCAGCTTGGGGTTGACGATCCATTGCCACGGCAACACCTGCAAAAATGCCGCGAACGGCTTGACCAGCTTGATGCGCACGGTGGTGGCATCGACCGCAGTGACCGAATTGTCGTCGATCAGCCCGGCGACCATCCAGCTATTGCCCTTGCCCAGCCGCAACAGGCGGGAGAACGAATAGCGCACGGCAGCGGCATCCACCGGCGTGCCATCCGCGAACTTGGCAGCCGGGTTCAGCTTGAACACATATTCCATGCCATCGGGCGAAACCGTCCAGGAACTGGCGAGGTGCGGCAGCACGCGGACGGGATTGCCTTCAACGCGCACCAGCGAATCATACACATTGCGCAGCAGCGCCGCCGACGAATAGCCGCTCGCCACATGCGGATCGAAGCTCGGAATATCCTGGTTGGACGCGATTACCAGAATCTTACGCGCCTGCGCCTGTGCCGGGCCAGACAGGGTCGCCGGCAGCACCGCGCCGCCGGTTGCGGCCATGGCCGCGGTGAGCAGGTGACGCCGTGGGAATGTGTGGGCCATCTTATCCATTCTCCTGAAGCACTATGTTGCCGGTTTCAGCCCCGCCCCGGAGGCTGCGAGAGCGCGCCGGAGCCAGACCGTGTCGTCCTGACGCGGAAGCCGCGCCGATCAATCCGCCGCCAGCGTGGCAGCCGCACTCTGGCGATAGGCGGTGCGCGCCGCCTCCGGCGAAACGTAGCCATCGGCCACATCATCCGCCAACGCAGCCGGGGCGCGGCCGCCGGGGTCACCGTAACCGGAACCGCCGGCCAGCTGCACTTCCACCAGCCGGTCCGTGCGGTCGAGGCTGACGAGTTCGCCGGTGCCGACATCCTGCACGATGCTGCCATCCAAGTCGCGCACCACGCCATAAACCCCGCCGCCGTGCAAGCCACCGAACAGCCCGTCATTGGCGATGCCCACACCCTCGGGATAGATCGAGAACAGAGTGGGCAGACCGTCATCATGCAGCTTGCGCAGCACCGTGCGCACCCCAAGCCCGCCGCGCTGGCGGCCGGGGCCGCCGGTATCGGTGACGAAGTTCTTCTCCATCACCAGCACCGGGGCGCGGGTTTCCATTAACTCGATGGAGGTGTTGGAGGCAGAGGTAGGGTAGAGCAGCGCCGACTTGCCGTCCGTGCGGGCGCAGGCGCCCTGCCCGCCGCCCATGAAGAAATGGTCGGCATACACATTCCCGGCCGTATCGCGGCCATAGATATTCACCGCATGCGGCAGGCCGGTGGCCGCCTGCACCTGGTTGGGCGCGGCATCGGCCAAAGCGCGGAAAATATTGGGCGCGATATACCAGCCTGTGCGGGTGCGCAGGTTCACCGCCACCGGCTTATCGCAATTCAAGATCGAGCCTTGCGGCGCCAGCACCGTGAACGGGCGATAGCAGCCGGCATTGCTGCGGATCTGCGGCGACAGGATGCATTTCAGCGGATAAACCGCATGCGCTGCGGTGTAGGTATAGGTGCAGTTCAACCCACCTTGCGGCTGCTGCGGCGGTGCCCCGGCGAAATCCACCTCGATCGTATCATCCGCCACGGTGATTTTCACCGGATAGCGCAATTTGGTGCCCAGCGGGTTGTTGAACACTTCGGATTCGTAGACGCCATCCGGCAAAGCGCGAATGGCATCGCGCATCGCGCCTTCCGACCGGTCTTGCACCACGGCGGCCAGCGCGCGCAGATCGTGCATGCCGTAATCGTTCATGAAGGCCAGCAGCCGGTCCGCACCCAACTGGTTGGCGGCGACGAAGGAATGCAGATCGCCCAGCACTTCATCGGCCTTGCGCACATTGGTGTGCAGCAAGGTCAGCAGATCCTCATTCGGCTCGCCGGCGCGGTAGAGCTTCATCGGCGGGATCTGGAAGCCCTCGTCGTAAATCTCGCGGGCGCGCAAACTATCCTTGGTGCCGCCGATATCGCCCACATGGCCAACCGTTGCCGTCAGTGCCACCACCCGGCCGTCGCGGAACACCGGGGTGACGACGGCGATATCAAACAAATGCCCGGCGCAGAGCCACGGGTCGTTGGTGATCAGCACGTCGCCGGGCTTAAGGGTTTCCGCCGGGTATTTCTTCAGCAGCGCCTTCACCGCGATGGGCACGGTCAGGTTGAATACCGGCATGGCGCGCGGCGAATGCGCCAGGCTTTCGCCGTCCGGGTCCAGCAGGTCGGTGGCAAAATCCTGTGCTTCCGACACGATCAACGAGAAGGCGGTGCGCACGATGGTGTGCCACATCTCCTCCACCACCGTCACCAGGCGGGCCCACATAATCTCCAGCGACACCGGATCAGCCTCGATCAACGCCCGCGCCTCGGCAATGGGGTGGCGGGCGTGATGCGCGCGGCGGCGGGTTCGGCCACCGCGATGCGGATGCGCATGGTGCCGGTGGCATCCACCATCATGCTGTCGCCGGGGGCGATGATGGTGGTCGATTCCCGCTCCTCAATAATCGCCGGGCCGGCAATCTCCACCCCCTGCGGCAGGGCGTAGCGGTCATAAACCGCGGTCTCGACAAAGCCATCGCCGAAATAGGCCTGGCGCGTGCCTTTCTTGGCCACACCGCCAGCCGGCACATCGGCCTGGGCGATGGTCAGTTGCGGGATCGGGCCACGGCAACGAATGCGCACGGAGACGAGCTGGATCACCACGCCTTCGTAAACGGATGTGTAACGTTCCGCATAAGCACGGGCAAATTCCGCGCGGATGGCGGCCATAGCAACGTCGTCAATGGTGCCGTCGGGCAGCGGCACGTTGATTTCATGCAACTGGCCGAACAGGCGCATATCAGCGGATCGTTCCGTTACCACATCGGCAGCGGCGATGCCGGCGGCGGTAATACGCAAACGGGTTTCGGCCTCGACCTCGCGTAAAACAGCGCCGATGCGGGCGGCAGCGTCCGGCGCATCCAACCGCAGCGGGTGAGACTGCACCTGCTCGAACGACAGCGGCGCGGCGAGGAAGCCAAGGGCGGACGCAGCCCCAGAGGCCGGCGGGATCAACAATTCGGCCACGCCGAGCACCCGCGCCACCCCGGCGGCATGCGCCGGCCCCGCGCCGCCAAACCCAACCATGGCATAGGCGCGCGGGTCGCGGCCTTTTTCGACAATATGAATGCGCGCGGCCGCCGCCATGCTTTCGGTCACCACCCGGTGAATGCCCCAGGCGGTCTGCACCGCATCCAAGCCGATTTTACCGCCAACCCCCGCCAAGGCCCGCTCCGCCGCCGGCAGGTCGAGCGACATGCGCCCCCCGAGGAAGAAGCCGGGATCGTAATAGCCCAACATCAGATTGGCATCGGTCACCGTGGGTTGGGTGCCGCCGCGGCCATAGCAGGCCGGTCCTGGATCGGCACCCGCCGAATGCGGGCCAACCCGGAGCAAGCCCACCTCATCCACCGAGGCGAGCGAGCCGCCACCGGCGCCGATTTCGATCATGTCGATCACCGGCGCTTTCACCGGCAGGCCGGAGCCTTTCTTGAACCGATGCACCCGCGCGGCCTCCATCTCCGCCGCAATGGCGGCACGGCCGTTCTCAATCAGGCAGGCTTTGGCGGTGGTGCCGCCCATGTCGAAGGAAATCACATCCGGCTTGCCCGCCAGATGCCCGAAGAAAGCGGTCGCCAGACCGCCGCCGGCCGGGCCGGATTCGAGCAGGCGAATGGGGAACGCCCGCGCGGTATCCGGCGACACCAGACCGCCGGCGGAATGCATCAGGTAGAGCGCCCCGGCAAAGCCGCGCTGCGCCAGCTCATGCTCCAGGCGGCGCACATAACGGTCCATCAACGGCTGCACGAAGGCATTGGCGCAGGTGGTGGCGATGCGCTGATATTCCCACAACTCCGCCACCACTTCCGACGACAGCGACACCGCAATGTCCGGATACAGCGCCCGGATTACCTCGGCGGCGGCGCGTTCATGCACCGCGTTGCGATAGGCGTGCAGGAAGCCGATGGCGATGGCTTCCACCCCATCGTCCACCAGGGCTTTGGCGGCGGCCCGCACGTCATCCAGGTTCAGCTTGGTGACAATTTCGCCGTCACGGTCCAGCCGTTCCGTCACCTCCAGCCGGCGGCGGCGCGGCACCAGCGGGGCGGGATATTGCAAAAACAGATCGTAAATATCGTAGCGCTGCTCGGTACCCATTTCCAGAATGTCGCGGAAACCGCGCGTGGTGATCAGGCCAAGCCTGGCGCCTTTGCGTTCAATCAACGCGTTGGTCACCAGGGTGGTGCCGTGCACAATCTCCCCAATATCGGCCAGCGTCAGCCCGGCGGCGGCGACGATCTCCCCCAACCCTTCCAACGCGCCAACCGACGGGTCCGCCGGGGTGGTGAGGCATTTATGCAGCCGGATATCGTGGCGTTCGGCATCGAGCAGGATGAAGTCGGTGAACGTGCCGCCAATATCGAAACCGATACGGTAGCGTGGGGTTGCGGTCATGCGATTCTCCTGCGGCGGGGGGCGGCGATCCAAACGGGGTCGCCGAGTTCAGCGCCAACGCGACGGGCGCCGTCGGTCAGCAAACTACAGATGCGGGCACGTTCCGCCGCGGTGACTACGGCGGCTGGATAGGTGATGCAGGCACTGGCGCATTCGCCGCTCACCGGGTCCGCCACCGCGACCGCGATGGTGCCGATGCCGCGATGGCCTTCATCCTCGGCTTCCGCCCAGCCTTGCGCCCGGGCATGGGCGATGCGGGCGATGGCTTCGGCGCGGGAGGCCGGGGCGGCGGGGGATGGCCGGTCCAACTGGTCGGGCAGCAAGGCGGCCAGCGCCGCATCGTCGAAACGGGCCAGCAAGGCGCGGCCAACGGCGGTGGCAACGGCGGGCATGCGCACACCAGGTTCACGCACCACCCGCAGATCATGCGAGCCTTCGATCATGCGCAGGCCAAAAATCTCCAGCCCATCGCGCACCGAAACATAGCCGGTATGGCCGCAGGACCGCACCACCTCGGCCAGCATGGCATGCAGCCGGTCCATCAGGCGGGACTGCGTGCGCCCGGCGCGACCGAGACCGATGGCGAGCGGGCCGATGCGGTAACGGCGCGAGCCCGGCGCGTGCTCCAGCAGCCCGGCATCGGCCATCGCCTTGAGCATCCGCGAGGCCGAGCTTTTGGGGATGTCGAGCAGGCCCACGGTATCGGTCACCGACAGTTCGGTGCGGCCGGCGATAAAGCTCTCCAAGACCCTGGCGACTTTGGCGACGCTGGACATAAGTTGCTCTATTTGGAACTACTGTTCAGCGTATGGCAACTTTTCGGGGAGGGCAAGCGCTTTATCCCGAACGGCAGCGCGCGGCACGACAAACCCTTGCCGCCGGCGGGGGCAGGTTCGATATAAGCGGGCGAGATATCCGGGGAACGGTCGATGTCTGAGGTTTTGCCACGCACACTGCCGATGTTGTTCCAGCCACCCGTGCTGCCGGCGCGCCCGAAGCTGCGCCCGCTGCGGGTGGCATCCCCCTACGAACCGGCGGGCGATCAGCCGACCGCCATCCGCGACCTGGTGGCCGGCTTGCAGGCGGGGGAGCGGGATCAGGTGCTGCTCGGCGTCACCGGGTCCGGCAAGACCTTCACCATGGCCAAGGTGATCGAGGCCGTGCAGCGCCCAACCTTGATCCTGGCGCCGAACAAAACCCTGGCGGCGCAACTTTACGGGGAGATGAAGTCGTTTTTTCCCGATAACGCGGTGGAGTATTTCGTCAGCTACTACGACTACTACCAGCCTGAAGCCTATGTGGCGCGCACCGATACGTATATCGAGAAAGACGCGCAGATTAACGAGCAGATCGACCGCCTGCGACATGCGGCCACGCAAGCGCTGCTTGAACGTAACGATGTGGTGATCGTCGCCAGCGTGTCCTGCATCTACGGCATTGGGTCAGTGGAAACCTACGCCAAAATGGTGGTGAAGCTGGAAGTGGGCGGCAAGATCGACCGCGACCGGCTCGCCAAGGGCCTGGTGGATTTGCAGTATCGCCGCAACGATGCCGCCTTTCAGCGCGGCACCTTCCGCCTGCGCGGCGAGGTGGTGGATATCTACCCCAGCCATTACGAGGACCGCGCCTGGCGGGTGAGTTTGTTTGGTGATGAAATCGAATCGCTCGCCGAATTCGACCCGCTGACTGGGGAGAAAACCGCCGAATTGCCGGAGATTACCGTCTACGCCAACAGCCACTACGTCACGCCCCGGCCCACGCTGGCGCAGGCGATTGGCGACATCAAAATCGAATTGCGCAACAGGCTGGAAGAATTGACCGCCGCCGGCCGGTTGCTAGAGGTAGAACGGCTGCAACAGCGTTGCACGTTCGATATCGAAATGATGGAAACCACCGGGGTGTGCGCGGGGATTGAGAATTATTCCCGCTACCTCTCCGGCCGCAACGCCGGCGAACCGCCGCCGACCCTGTTCGAATATCTGCCGGAAAACGCGCTGCTGATCGTCGATGAAAGCCACGTGACCGTGCCGCAGATCGGCGGCATGGAACGGGGCGACCATGCGCGCAAATCCGTGCTGGCGGAATTCGGCTTCCGGCTGCCAAGCTGCATCGATAACCGGCCGCTGAAGTTCGAGGAATGGGAACGCTTCCGCCCACAAACCCTGTTCGTCAGCGCCACCCCCGGCCCGTGGGAAATGGAGCGGGTGCAAGGGGTCTTCGCCGAGCAGGTCATCCGCCCCACCGGCCTGATCGACCCGGTGACCGATGTGCGGCCGGTGGAACATCAGGTGGATGATCTGCTGGCCGAATGCCGGACGACTGCCGCGGCAGGCGGGCGGGTGCTGGTGACGGTGCTGACCAAGCGGATGGCGGAGGATTTAACCGAGTATCTCGGCGAACACGGGGTGAAGGTGCGCTATCTCCATTCCGATGTCGATACGCTTGAGCGGATCGAGATCATCCGCGATCTGCGCATCGGCGTCTTCGACGTGCTGATCGGCATCAACCTGCTGCGGGAGGGCCTGGATATTCCTGAGTGTTCGCTGGTGGCGATCCTGGATGCGGACAAAGAGGGGTTTCTGCGCAGCCAGACCAGCCTGGTGCAAACCATCGGCCGCGCCGCCCGCAATATCGACGGGCGGGTGATCCTATACGCCGACGTCATGACGAAATCCTTGCGCTACGCGATCGAGGAAACCGAGCGGCGGCGCAACCGGCAACGGGCCTGGAACGAAGAACACGGCATTACCCCGCTATCGATCAAGAAGCAGATCGGTACCGTGCTGGAAAGCGTGTTCGAACAGGATTACGTCACCGTCGCGCCGATCAAAGACGCCGCCACCACGGAGTTCGTCGGCAAAGATCTGAGGGCCAGCATTGCGGAAATGGAAAAACGCATGCGGGCGGCGGCGGCGGATCTGGAATTCGAGGAAGCGGCGCGGATGCGCGATGAAATCCGCCGCCTCGAAGCCCTGGACCTCGGCCTGCCCGCACCACCAGTCGCCAGCGCACAGTTGCGCCCCAAACGCGGGCCAGAGCCGATGGGGCCGGGCGGCGGGGGGTGGGACCCGAAGACGAAGGGGAAGCGGGGGAGAGGGAGGCGGTAGGGGAAGATGTTCTTTTTGTGAACAAAAAGAACCAAAAAAACTTCATCAATGCCTA
>CAITOL010000150.1 GCA_903893975.1 uncultured Rhodospirillales bacterium
TCCATCAACTCGTCGATGATCCTATCGTGGGTGTCAGGCATCGTGTGGGGTTCCTTCTTGGTCGTTGGAACGCCTACACCGCCCAGGCCGCAAACTGAATTTCCAGACGTCAGGGTACACCACCGGCATCCGGGAACGTTCAACACCATTTTCGCGTCTGACTCGCTGGCGAATATTCAGGTCTATTTTCGCTTCTTTGGGCGGGCAAGCCACGCAGCTGCGGCGCCGCATCTTGGACGGTCCGCACTCGACGCCGTCGAGTTGATGAATGTTGGGGTGAACTACATGCGCGAGCACATGCCGTCTGATGCGCGCATCCACTATGCGATGACGGACGGCGGCGGCGTGGCGCCAAACGTGGTGCAGGCACAGGCCGAAGTGCTCTACCTGATCCGCGCGCGGGACCTGGTGGCGATGCGCGCCCTGTTTGAGCGGGTGAAGAAAATTGCCGAAGGCGCGGCGTTGATGACTGAAACCCGGGTTGAAGTGACCGTCGATAAAGCCAGCTCCAACCTGATGGCCAATACGGCGCTGGAAACCCTGATGGCGGCAAACTTCAGTGCGTTGGGGCCGGTGCCATTCGATGCCGCCGATATCGCCGAAGCGGCGCGCTTTAACGCAACTGTGGGCGAGGATGACCTAGCCTCCGCCGAGCGTATGCAAGGCACGCGACTATCGCGCGGCCTGATGCTGCACGACGCTATTTTGCCCTACGATCCGGACCAACGCCTGTTCATGCCCGGGTCAACCGATGTCGGCGATGTAAGTTGGGTGGTGCCGACCGCGCAATGCTGGACGGCATGCTACGCTCTCGGGACGCCAGGGCACTCCTGGCAACTGGTTGCCCAAGGGCGGCTGCCGGCGGCCCATAAGGGCATGACCCAGGCAGCCCGCGTGATGGCGGCGACGGCAGTGGACTTACTCACCGACCCTGCAGCGCTTGCGCGCGCGCAAGCCGAGCACCGCGATCGCGTATCAGCAACGCCCTATGAGTGCCCCATCCCAGATGGCGTGGTCCCACCCTGCAGCCGCTAAAATATCATCGCGCAGCCGCAATTCCGCCATTGGGTCAACCGAGCCTATAGAGGTCCAATTTCGGATCACCCATAGGCTCCGCCATGAAACTCCTCCCCCGCGTCGCCGCCGCAATCGTCCTTTTGGCACTGAGCAGCAACTTCGCTTTCGCTGAGCGGTGGGAGGAGCATCGCAGTCACGCGTCTCAGCACTACGCGGATCGACATGGCGAGCGGCACGAACACGAAGCGTGGCAGGCACGCTATGACGACCGGCGAGCACCGCGGGGCTATGAATGGCGCTACTATGATGGCCGTTACGTTTTGGTCGCGCTTGCGACCGGGCTGATTGTCGAAGGCCTACTGTACGGCCGCTAGCCTAAGCGACCTGACGGCACCAATCGGCGAGATTGTAGTGGTTGGCAATGCGAGCGACCCGCCCATCATGCAGGGTAAAGAACGCGCCGACCGGGAGGGTGTAGGTTTGCCCCCTCGCCGGTGCCGTGCCAGCCGGGACACCCGCATCGGTGGCGATATACGTGCCGTGAACGATAAACTCCGCTGCGGCGCGGGTGCCGGTGCCGTCTACCATAACGACGAGGTCGGTGACCTGCTCACGGTAACAACGATCCATGTGCGCCATGAAAGCGGCAAATGCCGCCCGGCCGGTTTCTGTCGTGCCTTGGCTGACGACATGCTGCACGTCATCGGCGAGCAGGTCGAGAAACGCCGCGCGGTCACCGCTGTTGAACGCGGCGTAATATGCACGGACAAGACGTTCGGCATCAGACATCATGGCTCGCTCCCTTGGTCACCGAGAGATCCGCAAGAAAATCCGCCAAACCGACCTGGCGCCCGACGGCATGTCGGGCAGCGGTCAGCAGGGCGATAAGATCGCTCAGGGCCGTGGCGAAATCGTCGTTCACAATCACATAATCGAATTCGCCGGCATGAGACATTTCCGAGGCCGCTTCCGCCATGCGCTTGGCAATCGTTTCCGGCGGATCGCCACGGCCACGGAGCCGGTCCTCTAGCGCGGCAAAGGTCGGCGGAAGAATGCAGACGCTGACCACATCCTGCAGCAATGCCGCGCGCATTTGGCGGTGGCCCTGCCAATCAATATCGAACAACACATCCCGGCCGGCAGCCAGTTCGCGCTCCACCATCGCACGCGGGGTGCCGTAACTGCGGCCGAACACATGCGCATGCTCAAGAAATCCGCCCGCGGCAACGAGGGCATCGAACGTCGCCTGATCGCGGAAATGATAGTGGATACCGTCAACCTCCCCTGGCCTCGGCGCACGGGTCGTCATGCTCACCGACAGGCTGAGCAGCGGGTCGGCGTCAAGCAGGGCCCGGGTTAACGTGGTCTTACCGGCACCGGATGGCGCCGCCACCACGAGGCACAACCCACGACGCGTGAGGGCTGGTGCGGGGCGACTATTCAATGTTCTGGACCTGCTCACGCAGTTGTTCGAGGCTGGCTTTCAGCTTCAGCCCGGTCGCGGTTAATGCCGAAGAAGCTGACTTGCTGCACAGCGTGTTCACCTCGCGGTTGAACTCCTGCAGCAGAAAATCGAAACGCCGGCCGATGGCAGTGCCCTCCGCCATCAACGCATCCGCCGCTTGCTGGTGCACAGCCAAGCGGTCGAGTTCTTCGCGCACATCCGACTTCGCCGCCAGCACCGCGACCTCCTGGGCTATGCGCTCTTCCGGCAAGGCCGGCAGTTCGGCCAACAGACTGGCAATCGTCACCATCATCCGGGCGCGCTGGGCGGCAGGCTGGTCTGCGGCCTCGGCGCCTGCCTGGGCGACCAATCCGGCAAACTCGGCCAATTGCACCTGCATAATAGACGCCAGGCGCGCCCCTTCTGCGGCGCGCGCTGCGACCAAATGATCTAATGCGGCGGCAAACCCCACCTGCACCTCCGCCAAGAGCGCGGGCGATAGGGTGGTATCCTGATCCAACTGGCCGGAACGCAGCACACCGGGCAGGCCAAGCAATAAATCCGCGCGGGGCGGAGGGCTGCCGGGTATGCGCGCGGCGAGCGACATTGCCAGTGCAAGGACCTGATCCAAAGCGACGGGATCTGGCGCGACCCGCGCTGCTTCCTCGCGTTTGATTGTCAGATTGGCGGTCACGTTGCCGCGCTTGAGCTGTTTGGCGGCAGTATCCCGCAAGCCCGGTTCAAGGGCATCAAACCCGCTCGGCAGACGAAAGCGCAACTCCAGACCGCGCCCATTCACACTGCGCAATTCCCAGCGCCAGCTGGTTGCGGCCTGATTGCCCTCAGCTAAAGCGAAGCCGGTCATGCTGGCGACTGTCATTCACCAGGGCTCCAAGGCGTCGTGCGCATTTGCAAATCCTTTTGCGTTGGCTTCCCTATAGCAGGGCTGTGCCTAGACGCTCAAATCCAGCTGGGGGTTCCGATGCTGCAAATCCGACCGCATTGTGAGGCCTGCGACACCGACCTTCCGCCAGATGCAGCCAATGCCCGCATCTGTTCCTACGAGTGCACGTTTTGCGCTGATTGCGTCGGCAACCTGCTTGGCAATGTGTGCCCGAATTGCGGCGGTGGCCTCTATGCCCGACCGATACGCCCTGCCATTGCGCGCCGCCCCGGCGTCGGCTTAACGCACCAGCCGGCCTCATCCGAGCGCGTGCATCTGAAGTTCAGCCGCCAGGAGGTTGCGGATTTCGCCGCCATGTTTCGCCATATACCGCCGGCAGATCGGTAGTGCGAACGCGCCGATTTCGCTAGCGAATCACTTTCATTAAATTTACAAAATACTACCTATGCGTGCATAAAATTTCGCACCACGCTTCTAACGCACGCGCAGTGATCGGGGATCCTATGAGCGTAGGTAACGAAACGCGCGCGCTTGAAGCGTTAGCCCAAGCCTTGGCAGACCTGACTGGGGAACCCGTGGAATTGGCCGTGCATCGCGCGGTGGAGGAACGACTGCGGCGCCACCTTGCCAGCCGGGCGCATGCAAGGACGGTGGCACGGGAGCTGGCCAATTTGACGGCCAAGCCTTCAAGGACACAGCGGCAGATAATGGCTGCCGCGTAAGCCGCACGGTTTCACCCAAGCGGCTTTCCGGCTATTGGCGCATATTATGGATGCACCTGCACAAGATGCGGCCCTCGCCGCAGGACCGTTGCCCGCCTATCGCGCCCGGGTTGCCCAAGGTGAATTGGCACCCGACCCGTCGCAAGCCCTGGCCGCTGAGCGCCTGCAAGGCCTGTGGCTGCAGTTGCGTGGCTATGAGCCAGCCATCCGCCCGAGCGCAACACCCGGCCTGCTGGCCCGGTGGCTGCGGCGCAAGCCGGTTGAGGGGGCGGACGAAGCCCGGCCGAACGGGTTGTATTTGGTTGGCGAGGTCGGCCGCGGCAAGTCGATGCTGATGGATCTGTTCTTTGCGGCTGCCGATGTGCGGCGCAAACGGCGGATCCATTTCCATCGCTTCATGCAAGATGCCCACCGCCGGATATTCCAGTTCAAGCGCGAAAATCCTGCGACCGACGACCCGATCCCGCCGCTGGCCGACGCCATCGCGAGCGAAGCGTCGCTGCTGTGTTTCGATGAATTTCAGGTCAACGACATCGCCGATGCCATGATTCTAGGCCGACTGTTCCAGGCGCTTTTTGATCGCGCCGTGGTGGTTGTCGCCACGTCGAACACCACGCCGGACGATCTGTTCAAGGGGCAGCCTGGGCGTGACGCGTTTCTGCCGTTTATTGGCCTGATCAAACGCAACCTAGACATATTAGAGATGAATGCCGGCCGTGACTTCCGCCGCGCGCGGCTGCGGGGGATGCACACCTGGCACGTGCCGGCCGACGCACGCGCCGATCGGGCGCTCGATCAAGCCTTCGCGGAACTCACGGGCCATGCCCCGGCACGCGCGGAGCAATTGCGGGTCAGCGGGCGCAGCTTGATTGTGCCGCTCGCGGCCCAAGGTGTCGCACGGTTCGACTTTTCCGCGCTATGTGCCACCGCCCTGGGCGCAGGTGACTATCTGGCATTGGCGACCCATTATCACTGCCTGGTGCTAGATGGCATTCCGCGCCTGTCACCCGAAAATTTCGACGAAGCCCGTCGCTTTATCGTGCTGATCGATGCGTTGTACGACCACCGCGTCAAGCTGGTCGCCTCTGCGGCCGCCATGCCGGATGAACTCTACATGCGCGGCGAAGGTGCTAAAGCGTTCGAGCGTACTGCCTCGCGGCTGGAGGAAATGCAAAGCCAGGACTATTTGGCGCTGCCGCATCTGACGTGATGGGCGTCGCCCCGCGGCGCACGACGGCGCTATAGTGATGGAGCGAACAGTGCGCGAGGAAGCGAGACAGCTTGAACAGATACTGCGCCCATTGCTGCCGCCCATCGAAGGCGTTCATTCACAGCTGACCGTGCGACCGATCCGGCAAGGGCATTTGTCGCGGGTGTTTCGCGGCGAGGACGCTGCCGGCAATCTGTCGGTTGTCATCAAAGTGTGTCTCGATCCGGAAACCGGGCAGCCCGACAGCGTTAATGCGGCGGACTATTTCGCGGCGCTGAGCGGCGTCGTTGCACTCGCCAAACTCGACCCTAAAATTGGCTGCTCAACGCCCATCCTGCTGTTACGCGAACAGGCCATTGTCGTTGCCAGCTGGATCGACGGACCCACGGTTGAACGGATTGTCGAACGCGGGTCCCGTCGTGAGGCGCAGCGGGCGTTAACCCTATCCGGCGAATGGCTCGCGCGGTTCCACGCGGCGGCCGGCTTGACGTATGGAACATGGGATCTGGCGCCAGCACGGGCGCGGTTGCAGGCGATCGTTGCGGCAGCCGAACCGGCCTACACCGCTTCGTCCACGGTCGTACAAGCGCTGCGTTTGCTGGACCAAACCGCCGTACAAGTTGGTACGATCGCCGTCCCCTGGAGCCGCCAGCATGGCGATTTCAAGCCCGGGAACCTGATCTTGCACGTGGATGGTGTTGCAGCAATCGATATCGATTTCCGGCTACCAGCGCCATGCATCGTGGATGCGGCACAGTTCCTCAACCATGCCGCACTCCAGCGACCTTGGCAGTTGCGACGCGTGCGCTGGGTTACGTTTGTCGACGAAGCCTTTCACGCTGGCAGTGCCCAAGGCGGGGTGACACTTCCCGAACTTCCGCTCGCCTGGGCCAGATTGTACCACGTGGTGCGATTGCACACGCAATATCGTAAGTGGTCCAAACCGCCGAAATCCTGGGTAACGGGATGGGGCATCCAGTGCCTGATGCAACGGCTGATGGCGGAACTGGTGCTTTTAGATCTGAAAAGATAACGTGATCAGCGCCGGTCTATAGAGGTCATGATGCCCAGCACGCCCACACCCAGCCTCGCAATCGAACAAGAGGTTATCGACGGCAGCCTGCGTCAGGCCAGCACGCCAGGTGGGGCCGTGCTATTGATGACCGCAACGTTGCAGCCGCCAGCCAACGCCGTGGCGCGTGCCGATCCGGCGGCACGTCTTGCGGACTACGCAGCAGCCCTGACCTATTATCTGCGCTTGCCCGCTGACACAGTGGACCGGATCATTTTCGCGGATAACTCGGCCAGCGGTATCGCCGCAATTCGGCAGATCGTCACCAGCTTTCCACACGACAAATCGGTTGAGGTAATGAGTTTTGCCGGCAACGATCATGCCGTGTCGCTCGGCAAAGCCTATGGCGAGTTCAAGCTGATCGATATCGCTTTGGCGCATGCGTCTATCATCAAGCCTGACGACATGATCTGGAAGGTAACAGGTCGCCTTAAGGTGCTTAACCTTCCGGCCTTACATCACGCAATCCGCCGGGTGCAACCAGATATTGTCTGCGATCTGCATAACGTTCCCTGGATCGGTACTGGCCGCTGGCGGAATAACCACCGCATGGACCTGCGGGTATTCGCCTTCCGGCCGGCAGCGTTCGCCAGCGCGTATCAGGGGGTTTGGTCCCGCCTGTCACCGTTCGATGATACGTCGATGTATGCGGTCACGCTTGCTGCGCGTGGCCGGTTGCGCGTGCTGCCGCGCTTCCCGGTTCAACCGGCCCTGGATGGGGTGAGCGGCCGACATCAGCGCAATTATGCCGCCGCAGGGCAACGGCTAAAGAGCCTGGCACGCAGCTTGATGCGCACGCTGTTTCCGTTCGTGTGGCTATAAAGTCCAATCGCTGGACACTGAAAGTTCACCGCCAGACTGCTTAACAAAGCCGGGCCGCAACGCTATTTGAGGTTGCATGACGACTGTGCCGCTACGACATTGCAGCGCAGCAAAGGACCCGAGCATGCGCAATTTCGACGAGTTGAGCGAGAGAGAAGTACTGGCGCTAGCGATTGCCAACGAGGAAGAGGACGGTCGCATCTATCTCGATTTCTCTGAAGGGTTGCGCGACACATATCCGGCGTCCGCCAAAGTGTTCACGGAAATGGCCGCGGAGGAGGGCGACCATCGCCGGATGTTGCTCGATTTGTACCGCGTCAAATTCGGCGAACACATTCCGCTCATCCGACGGCAGGACGTGCGCGGCTTCATCTCACCCCCATCATTATGGCAGATGAAGGTGCTGCGGCTGGAGGCGGTGCGCAACCAGGCCGAGCAGATGGAGATTGAAGCTGCCCGGTTTTATCGTCAGGCGGCGGCGCGCAGCACGGACGCTTCGATCCGCAAGCTGCTGGGCGACCTTGCGGAAGCCGAGGTCGCGCACGAGCACACTGCCGAACGTTTGATGGAAGAAAACCTGCCGCAGTCGGTCCGCGAACAGGAGGACGAAGCAGCGCGTCGCCTGTTCGTGCTGCGCTTCATCCAGCCTGGGCTCGCTGGGCTGATGGACGGGTCCGTCTCGACACTCGCCCCGGTGTTCGCCGCCGCGTTTGCCACCGGCCAGTCCTGGGACGCGTTTCTTGTGGGAATGGCCGCCTCTATCGGGGCGGGCATTTCGATGGGCTTTGCCGAAGCGTTGTCGGATAATGGCAGCCTCACCGGGCGGGGCGCGCCCTGGATCCGCGGCATTATCTGTGGACTTATGACGACACTGGGCGGCATCGGCCATACATTGCCGTTCCTGATTCACAACTTCCTCACCGCGACCATCGTCGCCATCGTCGTCGTTTTCGCCGAACTCGGCCTTATTACATGGATACGATGGAAATATATGGACACACCGCCGTTATCTGCCGCCTTGCAGATTGGCTTCGGCGGCGCGCTGGTGTTCGCCACTGGAATTTTAATTGGAGCCTCGTAAGCGTGACCTATGACCGCACCACGATCTGGCTGCACTGGGTGACAGCCTTTTTGGTTGTAACCTTGTGGGGGTTGGCACAGATCATCGATTTTTGGCCGCAGGGGGGAAGCGGCAGGGTTAACGTGCGCTCTCTGCACGTGTTGCTCGGGATGGTGCTGATCGTCGTGATGACGCTGCGCGTCATCTGGCGGCACTCAGGCGGCAGGCGGCTGCCTCCGGCGGAGGGCGGCATGCTCGGGCTGCTCGCCAAGCTTATCCATGCGGTCCTCTACGTCGCGCTGGCGGTTGCGTTAGTTGCCGGCGTTGCGAATACCTGGGTGCGGGGCGATAGTTTCTTCGGCCTTTTCAAGCTGGTGTCGTTCGCGCCAGGCGATCGCGCGACGCGGCTCCTCATTGGTAGTGTCCACGAACTTGCCACCAACGCCATCCTAGTGGTGGCTGGCTTCCACGCTGCAGCGGCGCTGTTTCATCATTTCGTCCAGCGCGATGGCGTGTTGCGCCGCATGGTGCCTGGCGGCTGAGCGAAAGCGCGGGCCGTCGCTCAGCCGCCTGCCGTCACAAGGACGAGCGATGCACCCGACCCGCCTGCAACACAGCCCGGATCGAACGATTTGGATGCGCCAGCAGGCTGACATCGTCCAGCGGATTACCGTCCACCACGAGCAAGTCAGCGATGGCACCAGGCGCCACGACGCCGAGACGCCCGGCATAGCCGATTAACTCTGCGGCCACCGTCGTCGCGCTCGCCAGGATGGACCGACTGTCCAGCACCCGCGCACGGATCGCAAATTCCTCGCTTTGGCGGCTTTGGGTCTCGCCCAGCAGGTCGGTTCCATACGCCATGGTGACACCGGCAGCCTGTAAAATCGACAGGCTGCGCATCCCCCCCTGGCGAACGTCCTCAATTTTGGCGATCGACGCCTGGGGGAGGCCAAACCGAGGCCCGTCTTCTGCCAGTGCCTCAAAGGTCACCAAGGTGGGAACCGCGACGCAACCGGCGGCAGCCGCCATGCCAGCCGTCGCCGCATCGATCAGATTACAGTGCTCCAGGCTATGCACTCCGGCCCGCACGGCACGCGCGATGGCATCGGCGGTGTACAAATGGGCAGAAACATAGGTTTGTGCGTCACGTGCTTCCTGCACGATGACCCGCATTTCCTCCTCGGAATAGCCTTGCCAGGCGATTGGGTCGGTGGGCGAGGAAACGCCACCGTTGGCCATAATCTTGATAAACTGCGCGCCTTGGCGCAGTTCCTGGCGGGTAGCACGACGCACCTCGTCAACGCCGTCGGCAATCCGACCCAGCAACCCGAAATTTTTCAGATACCGGTCGGGATCGCGGGCGTCGTGCCGGTCGCGATAGTCCGTATGCCCCCCTGTCCGTGACAGTGCTTTGCCGCAGACAATGAGCCGAGGCCCCACGGCTAAACCCTGCTCAAGCGCCTGCGCGAGCGGAAACATGGCGCCGCCGACATCACGAACGGTGGTGAAGCCGCGATCGAGATATCCTTTGAGAATGGGCAAACTACGCAGCAGGCCCATCGTGTCCGACTGTGCAGCGTTGGCTGTTAGATCCATCATGCTGGCCACAACATGCACGTGGCAGTCGATCAGCCCCGGCATAACGGTGCGGCCCTTAACGTCGATCACCGTGCGGTCCGCGGCCGCGACTGGGCGGGCCGCAAGATCTTTGATGACCCCGTTCTCTAGCAGTAGATGGCCCTCAAGCGGTTCAGGCAGCGTCGCGTCAACGATAACGGCGTTGGTCAGCAAGGTTTGCATACAGGTCTCTCCCTCGGAACTGATACGGTATCAGAGCTAGTGATGCATGATGCGCAACGCAGCTATTGATCTCTCGCGCGACCGGCGGCATTGTGATCGATGTGTGGCAACGCGCCACGACAATTCAGGAGTCCCATAATGCAGTTTCGTTTTGCCGGCGCGCTCATCGCCGGTGCCGTGCTGTCGCTCAGCGCGACCGCGGCGTTTGCCCAATCCGGCTCGCCCACGATCGATGCCATCGTTAAGCGTGGCCAACTCGTGTGTGGCGTGGCTGGCAATACGGCTGGCCTTTCGCTGCCCGACAGCCAAGGCGTGATGCGGGGCCTGGACGCCGATCATTGCCGCACTGTCGCCGCCGCGATCCTCGGCGACGCCAATAAGGTAAAGTTTGCGCCAGTGACGACCCAGGCGCGCTTCACCGCCCTACAGGCGGGGGAAGTGGACATGCTCTACCGCTCCACCACCTGGACGCTCGGCCGGGAAGGTCTCTTGGGGACGGAATTCGCCAGCATTACCTTCTATGACGGCACCGGCTTCCTGGTGAAAAAGGCTGGCGGGGTGAAATCGGCCAAAGAAATGGATGGCGCGACCATTTGCGTCCAACCTGGCTCGACCACCGAACTGGCGATCGCCGATTACTACCGTGTCAACAACATGAAGTTCACGCCGATCTTGATCCAGGATTTGAGCGAACTGCAGGGTGCGTTTGAGTCCGGCCGATGCGATGCCTATTCGACCGACGCCTCGGCGCTGGCCGGCTATCGCTTTGCCAAAGGGGACAAGGCGAACGACTACGTGCTGTTGCCTGAAATCATCAGCAAAGAACCGCTGGGTGGCATGGTCCGCAAAGGCGACGATAAGTTCTTCGACATTGTCCGCTGGACCTATTTCGCTGGGCTCATCGCCGAGGAACACGGCATCACGAGCAAGAACATCGACAGCTTCACGACCAGCACGGATCCGGAAGTCCGTCGCTTCATGGGCCTCGAAGGCGACATGGGCAAGGCGCTCGGGGTGGACAACAAGTTCGCCTACAACATCGTGAAGCAGGTCGGCAATTTCGGCGAAATCTGGGACCGCAACATCACTTCGATGGGCGTTCCGCGCGGGATTAACAACCTTTGGAACAAGGGCGGACTGCACTACGCCCCGCCGATGCGTTGATACCCTGACCGACTGAACTGAAACGACCACCTCGGTAGCCAATGCGATCAGGTGCCGGGGTGGTCGAACTTTCCATAAGGTTGCTCATTTGATGTCGGATGCATCTGTCGATCCGCGATACGCACCTACCGCTGCTCCAAAGAAATCGGTGAAACTGTCATGGTCGGACCCTGTGTTTCGTGGGCTCGTCTGGCAAGTGTTGATCATCGGGTCGGTCATCGGGATCGTCTGGTACTTGGCTTCAAACACCTCGACCAATTTGGCGAACCGGCATATTGCCACTGGGTTTGATTTCCTCGGCCGTGTCGCGGGTATCCCGATTGGCGAACATCCCATTGCCTATGAGCCATCGGTCAACAGCTTCGGCTTGGCCCTGTGGATTGGGGTGCTCAATACGTTGCAGGTGTCGGTCATCGGCATCATTTTGGCGACCATTCTCGGCACGCTCATCGGGATTGCCCGGCTGTCGCGCAACTGGCTGCTATCAAAGCTCGCAATGACCTATGTGGAGGTCATCCGCGATATCCCGCTGCTACTACATTTGTTCTTTTGGTACGGCATTGTCCAAACACTACCCGTGCCACGTGCGGCGCTAAACCCAGTGCCTGGCTTGTTTCTGTCGAACCGCGGCATTCGGTTTGCGGAACTTGTTTGGGAGCCCGCACATACCGGCACCTTGCTCGCCTTTCTGGTCGGGTTGGTGCTGACGGCGTTTGTCTCCCAACGTGCGACCAAAGTCCAAGAAGCGACAGGTATTCGTCCGGCCGTCTGGCCTGCGGCGCTAGGATCTCTGCTTGTGCTACCGCTGGCGGTCTGGGCCATTATGGGCGCCCCCTTCACGTGGGAGGCACCCACCCTGCGAGGGTTCAATTTTCAGGGGGGCGGCACTCTGAGCCCCGAATTCGGTGCGTTGCTCATTGGCTTGGTGATTTACACGGCCGGCTATATCGCAGAAATCGTTCGCTCCGGTATCCAAGCCGTGCCGAACGGGCAGGTGGAAGCTGCTGGTGCACTCGGGCTTCGGCCGGGGTTGGTGCTGCGCAAAATCGTTCTGCCGCAGGCGCTTAGGGTGATTATCCCCCCCATGACCAGCCAATTTCTGAACCTCACCAAGAACTCCTCCCTGGCGGTTGCGATCGGGTTTCAGGATTTTGTGTCCATCGCCAACACAACCCTGAACCAAACCGGGCAGGCGATCGAGGTTATTGCGCTGATCATGCTGGTCTATCTGTCGATTAGCCTTTCGATCAGCCTGTTTATGAATTGGTACAACAAGCGCATCGCGCTGGTGGAGCGGTAGAATGAGCGCGACGGTTTCTACGAAGCTAGAGCGTGAACGTCCGCCTGCGTTAACCGTTGGGCCGGCCGCCTGGCTGCGCTCCAACCTATTCAACAATTGGTGGTCAACCGCGGTCACCCTCGCTTTGGGCTACCTGCTCGTCCGCTGGGTCGTAGGGTTCGTCGATTGGGGCATTCTCCATGCCGTCTGGTCCGTTCCCAGCAAAGGCCCTGGTATCGCCGACACCTCGGCCTGTCAGGCCGCCAAAGGCATTGGTGCGTGCTGGGCGATCATCAATGATAAATGGCGCTTCATCATCTTTGGCCGTTACACCTTTGATGATCAGTGGCGCCCGGCGATCAGTATTGTCTTGTTCGTTGGACTCTATGTTGTCTCGGCCATGCGGCGCTTCTGGCGCTGGGAGCTGGGGCTGATCTGGCTGGTGACGCTCACCATTATTTTCGTGCTGATGTGGGGGGGCGTCCTCGGCATGGAATACGTGCCGCAGGACCAATGGGGGGGCCTGCCGATTACCTTCATCCTGTCGACCTTCGGCCTGGCGGCTGCTTTTCCCTTGGCCATCCTGGTTGCCCTTGGGCGCCGATCGACACAATTGCCCGCGGTGCGGGTTTTGTGCGTGGTGTATGTTGAGCTGGTGCGGGGCGTGCCCTTGATCAGTTTCCTATTTATGGCCAGCACCCTCTTCCCGTTGTTCATGCCGGTCGGCTTCAATCCCGATAAGCTACTGCGGGCCCAAATTGCGGTGATCTTGTTCGCCGCCGCCTACCTTGCTGAAATCGTTCGCGGCGGCTTGCAGGCCCTGCCTAAAGGTCAGTATGAGGCAGCCGACAGCCTCGGCCTGTCCTATTGGCACAAAATGGGCTTTATAATCCTGCCGCAAGCGCTACGACTGGTTATCCCGCCGCTGGTGAATACGTTCATCGGGTTTTTTAAGGATACGAGCCTGGTGCTGATCATTGGCATCTATGACCTGCTGAGCGCCGGTAAGATCGCCCTCGGTGAACCGGCCTGGCAACCCTATGGAACCGAGATCTATTTGGTCGTCGGTGGGATCTACTTTGTTTGCTGCTACACCATGTCGCGCTATAGCCGCGGCCTGGAAGTTGAATTCAACCGCTCAATCCGGCGCTGAGGGACAATTTTTATGAGCGATACCCAACCCGCCATCGTGCTCGACAAGGTCAATAAGTGGTATGGCCCTATGCACGTGCTGCGCGATGTGACCACCACGGTCGGGCAAAAAGAAAAAGTTGTCGTTTGCGGTCCATCGGGATCGGGAAAGTCCACCTTGATCCGTTGTATCAATCGATTGGAGACGCACCAGCAAGGTCGCATCATCGTTGACGGCACCGAGTTAACCGACGATCTGCGCGCCCTGGATACGATCCGGCGTGACGTCGGCATGGTGTTTCAGTCGTTCAATCTGTTCCCGCATTTGACCATTCTTGAAAACTGCACCTTGGCGCCGATCTGGGTGCGGAAAATGCCCAAGGATGAGGCCGAGGCGCTGGCGATGGATCTGTTGACGCGCGTTAAAATTCCCGAGCAGGCGAAGAAATATCCCGGCCAACTTTCTGGCGGCCAGCAACAGCGTGTGGCCATTGCCCGGGCATTATGCATGAAGCCGAAGATCATGTTGTTCGACGAGCCGACATCTGCCCTGGATCCGGAAATGATCAAGGAAGTGCTCGACACCATGATCGGGCTGGCTGAGGAAGGCATGACAATGGTTTGCGTAACCCACGAGATGGGCTTCGCCCGTCAGGTCGCAGACCGGGTGATATTTATGGATCGCGGCGAAATTGTCGAAAGCGGCAGCCCGCACGAAATGTTCGAGTCTCCGCAGACCGACCGGCTCAAACTGTTCCTGTCACAAATTCTACGTGGCCATTAACGGCAGAATTCATCGTTCCATAAGCGGGAACTTTTAGACAAAAACAAAAAGCGGTTGCGCATGTATTTACATACGCAACCGCTCCTCTTCACAGCCCGGCCATCGTCTTAATGTCGCGGCTTTATCCTTCAAGCATCCGCCGCAGCAGTTCCACGTCATCTGCGAAAGATGGGTCGACTGCCATCAGTTCGGTAATTCTCGTTACCGCGTGCATCACGGTCGTATGATCGCGATTGCCGAATTTCCGACCAATCTCTGGCAGGCTGCGGCTGGTCAACTGCTTGGCAAGGTACATCGCCACTTGTCTCGGCCGGGCGACTGCACGGGCGCGACGTGGGGACGACATGTCCGTCAAGCGAATATTCCAGTGCTCCGCTACTTTCCGCTGAATTTCCTCGATCGTCACCCGGCGCTCATGCGCTTTCAAAATATCATGCAGCAACTCATGCGCAGACTCGAGAGTGATTGGCTGGCCAAACAGGTTCGCATGCGCGACCAGTCGGTTTAACGCGCCTTCGAGCTCACGGACATTGGTGGTGATTTTATGGGCCAAAAACTCCACGACCTTCGCCGGCACAGCCACGTTCGCCTGCGCCGCCTTGGCTTCTAGGATCGAGATACGCAGTTCATAGGTTGTGGCATGGAGATCGGCGACCATGCCGCTTCCCAGCCGTGTGCGTACGCGCTCTTCCAGGCCAGACAGGTCGGAGGGAGACTTGTCGGCAGAAATCACAATCTGCTTGCCAGTTTCGACAAGCGCATTAAACGTATGAAAGAACTCATCCTGCGTCGCGTCTTTATTAATAAGAAACTGCAGGTCGTCGATCATAAGTACATCGACGCTACGCAATTGTTCCTTAAATTGCATCGTCGATTGGCTACGAATGGCCGCAATGAAGCGGTACATAAACTTCTCGGCCGACATGTAGGCCACTGATACCGGTCCACCAGGGCGCGCTGGATCGATCAATTGCCAGGCTATGGCATGCATCAGATGCGTCTTACCGAGCCCTACGCCCCCGTATAGGAACAACGGGTTAAATCCGGGGCTGGCCGGCCGTTCAGCGACCCGCTGCGCGCAAGCCTGCGCAAACGCGTTTGGCTTACCGACGATGAAGTTTGCGAACGTGTAGCGTGGGTCCAGGGTGCCGGTTTCCGCCACGCGCTCCAATCGTTCCTCGGCGCGAGGCGCAGCGACCAGCTCAATCGTTGGCGCTTGCGGACTGGCCACAACAGATTCCGCAAGCCCGGCCATACGCGCCGCGCCACCGACACGAATGTCGACGCGCCGCACGCGCGGGCTCTCCGACTGCCACAACGCCCCGAGCCGGTCGCCGTAATGTGACCGAACCCAATCGCGCAAAAACCGCGTGGGGAGGTGCACCGTAACCTCATCACCGTCCAGACCGATGAGGGTCATTTGACGAAGCCAGTTGCGATACTCAACCTCGCCAACTTCCGCCTGAAGCCGTCCGCGCACCCGGGCCCACTGAGCAGCGAGTTGCGGGTCGACCTGCGATAGGCCTCCAACCGCAAGACGCGCCTCCCCATCGAGGCTCGCTTCGATGCCGTTATCGTTGTTCACTTTACCCACCCCGATGTCAAACGCGCATCAACCACAAGCACGACCAGAGGCCGAGCAGGCTACAACGAGCCCGAAGCACTCGACAATCTTGTCAAGCGCTTGATATGAAGCGGGATTTTTCAAATCCGGGCGCTACACATCTACGGCAATCCGCAAACGATGAGTAGGCCGGAATGGCCAAAATGGCAATGGATATTCTCAGAGATTCAGTAATTCTCTGAACCAGAGAAGTAATACCCGTGATTTATTGAAGTTGTAGTCGCTTTATACTACAGCGACGCAAGACTTCGTGCTATCTCACTGATTTCGTGTAAACGCCCACGCACGAAACCAGCCCTTCCCCGCGAAACACCCGGAGAAGGGCCGCAGAACTATTTAAGCCCCAATCGCCTTGATACGCTTCGCGAGGCGGGCAATCTTACGGGCAACGGTGTTCAGATGAAGCACACCCTTGGTCACGCCACGCTGCATTTCCGGCTGCGCTGCACGCAGGGCTTCGGCTGCCACAGCCTTGTCACCAGTCGCGATAGCCAGTTCAACCTTCTTCACGAAGGTGCGCACGCGGGATTTACGCGAGTTATTGCGCGCGGTGCGAACGGCGGTTTGGCGGATGCGCTTACGCGCGGAAGCAGTGTTGGCCATTGGTTCAGGGCTGTCCGGACTATGGGAGAAAGAATGAAGGCCGGGTTCTAGGCAGATGACGGCGCAGAGTCAACCATCGAACACCGGAGGAGAGGTTAGCGCCGGAAATTTGGCTGCCGCTTGTCAGCAAATGCGGCCATGCCTTCAACCTGATCGGGAGTACCGAACATCGACAAGAACAACCGACGCTCGAAGCGCACGCCTTCTTGCAAGGTTGTCTCGAAGGCGCGGTTGACCGTCTCTTTCGCCATAGCAACTGCGCTCGGCGACAACGCCGCAAGCTGCGCGGCAATCTTCAACGCCTCCTCGATCAAACGATCGGCCGGGAAAATACGGCTGACCAAGTTGGAGCGTTCAGCTTCGGCCGCATCCATCATCCGTGCCGTCAGGATCATGTCCATCGCCTTGGATTTACCGATGGCGCGGGTCAGCCGCTGCGTGCCGCCAGCTCCCGGCATAACCCCAAGATTGATCTCAGGCTGGCCAAACTTGGCGGTATCGGCAGCGACAATAAAATCACACATCATCGCCAGTTCGCATCCGCCCCCCAAGGCAAAGCCTGCGACAGCGGCGATAACCGGCTTCCTCACCTGCAGAACCGTCTCCCAATTTTTGCCGATAAAGTCATTGGTATAAACGTCAGGATACGTGCGGCCGAGCATTTCTTTGATGTCGGCGCCCGCCGCGAACGCACGGTCGCTTCCGGTAAGAACGATAGCACCAATCGCCGGGTCGGCGTCGAATGCCAGCAACTGCGTGCCGAGCTCGCACATCAGCTGATCGCACAGCGCATTCAGCGCCTTCGGACGATTAAGGCGGATCAACCCGACGGCGCCATGCGTTTCAACGAGGATCATTTCCGGCGTGGACATCGGTTTCTCCGCAGCTTCAGCGAAGTGCCGTTCTAGCTAGCGCTGTGCACGTGGGCAATAGAAGGTGGAGCGGCCGGACTGGACGATACGGGAGATACCGGCACAGTCGGGGGCACCTGGGCACGTCGCGCATGGCTCGCCTTCGCGGCCATAAACCTTCCAAGCATGCTGGAAGTAGCCAAGTTCGCCATCAGGTTGCACATAGTCACGCAGGCTGGACCCGCCGACCGCAATCGCCTCAGTCAAGGTGGCCTTGATTTCGTGAACCAATCGGCCGCTTTCGGTGACACTGACACTCGCCGCCTGCCGCGTAGGCGCCACACCCGCCCGGAACAGCGCATCGCAGACATAGATATTACCCAATCCCGCGACAACGCGTTGGTCGAGCAGCGCCGCTTTTATCGGTGTCCGCTTGCCAGCAAGCGCGGCTGCCAAATAGGCCGTGTCGAACCTGCCCTCGAGCGGTTCGGCTCCAAGCCCAGCCAACAATCGATGCGTGGCCTCGTTCTGCGTTTCGACCAGATCAACCGAGCCAAATCGCCGTGGATCGACAAAGCCAACCGTGGTGCCGTCGTCCGTCTCCAACGTCATATGCTCATGGGCCGGAAGGTCATTGGCACCGGAGGGCCGAATGAGCATCCGACCGGACATCCCGAGATGGATGAGGACCGAGCGCCCAGTGTCCAACCGCATCAGGATATATTTGGCACGCCGACGAAAGCCCACCACCGTTGCGCCGGTCATCTGTGACGCCAGCCCCGCGGGAAACGGCCAACGCAAATCCGGCCGATGCACATGCACATACCGCAAGCGCCGCCCTTCGAGGACGGCCTGCAGGCCACGCATCACGGTTTCAACCTCGGGGAGTTCCGGCATGATGCAGATCACGCTATACAGTGGTCCCATGCAGGACAACCCTATGCAAGATGGCGTGACCGACTTTGGTTTTCGCCAGGTGGACCGGGCGGAGAAAAAGCCGCTGGTGCGTGCCGTGTTCGACAGTGTCGCTTCGCGTTACGACGTGATGAACGACCTGATGTCACTTGGCATCCATCGCCTCTGGAAGCAGATTTTCCTAACTGACCTCGACCCGCGGCCGCATAAAACCTTGCTCGATCTCGCCGGTGGTACCGGAGACATCACCATGGGCTGGCGCAAGAAGGGCGGCGGGCCGGCGGTCCTGTCAGATATCAACGAAGCGATGCTCCGCGTTGGCCGAGACCGCGTGATGGACCGTGGCTTTGCCGAGGATGTCAGCTTCCTGGTTGCCGACGCGGAAAAGCTGCCATTGCCGGAGCAATCGGTTGAAACTGTGTCAATGGCATTTGGATTGCGCAATTGTACGGACAAGGCTGCCGTGCTCGCCGAGGCGTATCGCGTGCTGAAGCCAGGCGGGCGTTTCCTATGCTTGGAATTTTCGGCCGTGCAGATCGCGGCGCTGCTGCCGATTTACGATGCTTGGTCCTTTAAGGTGCTGCCGCGACTGGGCCAGGCAATCGCCGGCGATGGTGACAGCTACCAATATTTGGCCGAGAGCATCCGTATGTTCCCAGACCAGCACACCCTGGCGGGCATGTTTGCGGCTGCAGGGTTCGCGCGGGTTAAAGTGCGTAACCTGTCTGGCGGCATAGCGGCGATTCACTCCGGTTGGCGACTGTGAACGGCAAATCAGTCCTGCTGATCGTCACCGGTGGCGTTGCCGCCTTCAAAGCGATTGAGCTGGTGCGCCTGCTGCGCAAAAGCCAATGCTCCGTTACCTGCGTGCTAACCGGTGCGGCAGGGCGGTTTGTCACCCCGCTTAGCTTACAGGCCGTCAGCGAAAATAAGGTCTACACGGATCTGTTTTCGCTGAGTGATGAGAGTGAGATGGGCCACATCCAACTCTCCCGCTCTGCGGATCTTTTGGTCGTGGCGCCGGCAACGGCCAATTTTCTCGCCAAAATGGCAAACGGCATTGCTGACGACCTGGCCTCGACTGTGGTTCTGGCGACCGACAAGCCGGTATTGGTCGCACCCGCGATGAATGTGCGCATGTGGCTCCACGCTGCGACCCAAGCCAATGTGGCGCGACTGCAGCAGCGCGGCATCGCGGTGATCGGCCCGAATGAAGGCGCGATGGCCTGTAATGAAGTTGGCCCGGGCAGACTGGCGGAGCCACATGAAATATTTGCGGCAATCCAATCCGCTCTGACCGCGCCGGGCCCGCTGGTGGGTAAGCATGTGCTGGTTACCTCCGGTCCAACCCATGAACCGATCGACCCGGTGCGCTATATTGCCAATCGCAGCTCTGGACGGCAGGGCCATGCCATTGCCGGCGCACTCGCCGCACTGGGCGCCCGCGTCACGCTGGTCAGCGGTCCGGTGAACATGCCACCCCCCGCTGGGGTTGACCTGCACAAAGTCGAAACCGCCGCCGAGATGCTCGCTGCGTGCCAGTCCGCTTTGCCGGCAGACGCCGCTGTGTTCGCCGCCGCTGTTGCCGATTGGCGGGTTGCCAATGCTGCCGATCTCAAACTCAAGAAAACCCCTGACGGTGCGCCGCCGGCCCTAGCACTCGTGCCTAATCCAGACATTCTGGCGACAATATCAGCCATGGGTCCAGAACGGCCGCGTCTTGTGGTTGGCTTTGCAGCTGAAACCCATGATCTGCGCGTGCACGCCCAGGACAAACTCCGCCGCAAGGGGTGCGACTGGATTGTCGCGAACGACGTTTCTCCCTCGACCGGCATCATGGGGGGGCTGGAAAACGAAGTGCATCTGGTCACTGCTGCAGGCATCGAGGACTGGCCCAGGCTCAGCAAAGATGAGGTGGCCGCGCGGCTCGCGCACCGTATCGCTGAGGCTCTGATATGACCCAGACCATTCGCGTCCAACGTCTGCCACATAGCGTTGGCCTCGCTCTGCCGAGCTATGCAACCTCCGGCGCGGCAGGCATGGACCTGCTTGCAGCCATCTTAGAACCTCTGACAATTGCGCCAGGTGCCCGCGTCCTCGTACCCATTGGCCTCAAAATCGCAATCCCCGCAGGCCACGAACTTCAGGTCAGGCCACGGTCTGGCTTGGCGCTGAAGAACGGCATCGTGTTGCCCAATAGCCCAGGTACGATCGACGAGGACTATCGTGGCGAGTTGCAGGTCATCGTGATGAACGCCGGTCGTGAGCCCTTTACCGTCGAACGCGGGATGCGGATTGCTCAAGCCGTGCTCGCGCCGGTTACCCGCGCACGTTGGGAAGAAGCCGACAGTCTCGAGGCCACAAGCCGGGGCGAAGGCGGCTTCGGTAGTACTGGTACCGCCGGATAGTTGAGCGCGGATGGGGCATTTATCGCCCGCGCGGCATGACCGGATAAAGCGCGCAGTCGAAGTGCATTACGGCCACGATAGGCCCATGTTTCGGTTGCGTATGTCATAGAAATGCCACGCGGCATTGGGTGACAGGGCGGCGGCGCTGCGCTAACACCCGGCGCAGCGCACAATTCCGGATTTTCGAATGGCACACAGACCTCTGCCGACGGTCCTCGGTGGCAAACACCTGCCGAATATTTGGGATGTGGTGGCGCTGATTACCGTCTTTGGCGGGCTGATCGCCCTCGCACATTCGGCCCGCGGCACCTTGGTACCGCTGGATGCGCTCGAGGCGACGGCGATCAATCTCGATCCCTGGTCACTCCCGGATTACGCGCTTCGCACCACTTTGCGCATGTTCGCCGCGCTTGCGGCTTCATTGCTGTTCACGTTTACCTACGCGCCGCTTGCAGCCAAAAGCCGTCGTGCCGGGCTGATCATGATCCCGATCCTGGATATCCTGCAGTCCGTTCCAATCCTGGGATTCCTGACCTTCACGATCGCGTTCTTCATGAGCTTGTTTCCCGGCAAGGTGATGGGGCTGGAACTCGCGGCAATCTTTGCCATCTTCACCAGCCAAGCCTGGAACATGGCCTTCAGCTTTTATCAGTCGCTCACCACATTGCCTGGTGACTTGGAGGAAGCCTGCCGCGGCTTCCGACTTACCGCATGGCAAAGGTTCTGGCGGCTTGAAGTCCCGTTCGCGATGCCAGGTTTGGTTTGGAATACGATGCTGTCGATGTCGGCCGGTTGGTTCTTCGTGGTCGCCTCAGAGGCCATCACCTTAGGCGACAACAACTGGAGGCTACCGGGCATTGGGTCATATGTGTCGACCGCGCTCGAAAAACGCGATATCGGCGCCGTAGCCTGGGCAATTCTGACAATGCTGCTGGTGATTCTGGCCTACGACCAGTTATTGTTTCGTCCCTTGGTCGCCTGGTCAGCAAAGTTCCGTTTTGAGAGCACAGCGGGTGCCGTCGCAGCGGACCCTTGGATGCTACGGCTGATCCGCCGCACCCATGTTCTGCGGGTCGTGGGAGAGGCCGTGGGCGGGGTGTTCAACAGTGTTGGGGGATTGCGCATACGTCTTCCGCACTGGCGATCCCGCGACCCCGCAACGCCAACCAAACTCGGAGACGCAGTCTTCGCTGTGCTGGTGACGGCCGGCGTCGGATACGCGCTTTGGGCCGTGATCATCTACATCGCTGCCGAGCTAAGCTGGGCTGACGTCGCGGAGACCATCCTCCTTGGCTGCGTAACACTCCTGCGCGTTGCCGTCCTGATGGCGCTCTCGTCATTGATTTGGGTGCCAATCGGTGTGTGGTTAGGTCTCCGTCCCGCATGGGCGCGCCGGGTGCAGCCGATTGCTCAGTTCCTCGCTGCCTTTCCAGCCAATCTGCTGTTTCCGCCTTTTGTCATCGTGATCGTCGCCTTTCATCTGAATACAGATATTTTTCTGACCCCGCTGATGGTACTGGGCACCCAGTGGTATATTTTATTCAATGTGATCGCTGGCGCTGCCGCCTTCCCGGGTGATCTCCAGGAAGCTGCCCGCAATTTCCGAATTGGGGGGGTGCTATGGTGGCGCCGTGTGATGCTCCCCGGCATCCTCCCGTATTTCATCACCGGTGCCATCACCGCATCAGGTGGTTCGTGGAACGCCGCCATCGTGTCCGAAGTGGCGTCATGGGGGGACGATAAACTCGCTGCCCATGGGCTCGGCGCCTATATCGCCAAGGCCACCGATAAGGGGGATTTTCACCAAATCGTACTCGGTGTGGTGGTGATGTCGTTGTTCGTGGTGCTGTGCAACCGCTTCTTCTGGCGACCGATCTACGCCTACACCAGTCGCCGCGCGACATTGTCGTGAAGGAAACCGCCATGCCCCCCCTGCTCGAAGTCCACAACTGCCGCCAAGCCTATCACAAGGATAGTAGCGCCGATCTGGTGGTCCTCGACGACGTCGAACTCACGCTCCAGGAGGGCGAGATCGTCGGCCTGCTCGGACGGTCAGGTTCTGGCAAGTCAACTTTGCTACGCATCGTGGCGGGTTTGTTGCAGCCGACCTCTGGCGAGGTTTTGTGGCGTGGACAGCCACTGCACGGACCTGCTGCAGGGGTTGCGATGGTGTTTCAATCCTTCGCATTGTTCCCATGGTTAACCGTGGAAGAAAATGTCGAACTCGGACTTGAAGCCCTTGGAATTGGCGGCAAGGAACGTGCCGACCGAGCCGAGGCAGCGATTGACCTTATCGGCCTTGGCGGGTTTGAAAGCGCATACCCGAAGGAACTTTCAGGCGGTATGCGCCAACGCGTCGGCTTGGCACGTGCCCTGGTTGTGCAACCGGAACTTCTGCTGATGGACGAACCCTTCAGCGCACTGGACGTCCTGACCGCAGAAACGCTGCGCACCGACCTCATCGATTTGTGGTCGGAGAAGAAATTGCCGATCAAATCCATCCTCATGGTAACGCACAACATCGAGGAAGCAGTGCTGATGTGCGACCGTATCCTGGTATTTTCGTCCAACCCAGGGCGTGTTGCGAGCGAAATCCAGGTCAACTTCCCGCATCCACGCGACCGGCACGATCCGGCATTCCGCCAGATGGTCGACGATATCTACGCGTTGATGACGCGCCGCACCCCGACGCCGCCCGCGGCAATCGCCAGCCCAGCCGCCGCCGCAGGCTTTGCCACCCCTCTACACCCCGTCAACACCAATTTGCTCGCCGGCTTGCTGGAGACAATCGTCGCCGCTCCTTATGCCGGCAAGGCCGACTTGCCAGCGCTGGCCGACGATCTGCAAATGGAGTTGGACGAACTATTTCCGCTGGGCGAAGTGCTGCATCTGTTGCAGTTCGCCGTGCTGGAAGAAGGTGACATCCGCCTGCTGGATACCGGGCGCGCTTTCGTTGACGCGGATACCGACACCCGCAAGCATCAGTTCGCCGCCGCGTTGCGCGCCCACGTACCGCTCATCGCCGCGATCCGCCGCACGCTCGACGAACGCTGGAACCACCGCGCTCCCGCCTTACGCTTCCGCGACGAGCTAGAGGATCATATGTCGCCAGATTATGCGGATGAAACGCTACGTGCGGTCATTAGCTGGGGGCGCTACGCCGAGTTGTTCAGCTACGACGAAGAGTCCGATCAGTTTAGCTTGGACGATATCGACGCAACAGCATAACAGGTCCACACAACCGCCGCCGCCCGCCTGAACGCATCATCGTCTGGGCGGGATTGACGCCGTTGCCAGATTTGCGCCCATGATACGGCCAAATCCGCAAAGGGCGTCCAAACCATGCTGCGTTTCGACAACAAGATCGTCTTTATCTCCGGCGCTGGTTCAGTGGGTGATGGCTGGGGCAATGGCCGTGCGACGGCCACGTTGTTTGCGCGCCAGGGCGCCAAGGTGTTTGGGACTGACATCAACCTGTCCGCGGCGGAGGCCACCGCCGCCACCATTGCCAGCGAGGAGGGCACGTGCACGGTGCGCCGTTGCGATATGACCGATAGCGCCGATGTTGCGGAGGCCGTGCAGGCATGTATCGATCGCTTCGGGCGCATCGATGTGCTGGTGAACAACGTCGGAGGGTCAGCTCCCGGCGATCCGGTCAGCATGGCGGAGGAGGTCTGGGACGGGCAGATGGACCTCAACCTGAAAACCGTCTTCCTCGCCTGCAAGCATGTCCTGCCGATTATGCAGGCGCAGGGTAAGGGCGCAGTGGTCAACGTCGCCTCCGTCGCCGGTATACGCGACCAGCTCGGGCGCGATTACATCGCTTACGCCGCAAGCAAGGCCGGCGTTATCCGTATGTCGAAAGCCATCGCGATGTCGAACGCCAAGAAGGGAATCCGGTGTAACACTGTCGTGCCCGGACTGATGCACACGCCGCTCGTGGAAGCCCGCCTGGTCCGGCAAATCGGTGGCAACGACGCCGAGAAGCTCATCGCCGAACGCAATGCCCGCGTGCCGCTCGGCAGCATGGGCGATGCATGGGATGTCGCGCATGCCGTCCTGTTCCTGGCCTCTGATGAGGCGAAATATATCACCGCGACTGAAATCGTGGTGGATGGTGGGGTAACGGCGGCAAGACCATAGCCGCCGCGATTCCAGCCGTGATATGACGTTTGCAAATAACGTTTGGGGGGATAATCCACATGAACCGCCGGATTCTGTTTGCTGCGGCCGCTCTGGCGGCGCTACCCCTGGCTGCCCATGCTGCGGAGCCGTTTCGCATTGGACTGCTGGTGCCGATGACCGGCCCATTCCAGTCCACCGGACGCGCGATCAATGACGCGGTTAAGCTCTATATCAAACAACACGGCGACACCGTTGCCGGCCACAAAGTGGAAATTCTCCTCCGCGATGACGCGGGTGTGCCCGACAATACCAAACGCCTGGCGACAGAGTTGGTTGTGCGCGATCACGTCAACGCATTCGCTGGCTTCGGGCTGACCCCGCTTGCACTGGCAACCGCGCCAGTGGCGACCCAGGCGAAAATCCCTGAAATCGTCATGGTCGCAGCGACCTCCTCGATCGTGAATGCCTCTCCCTATATCTTCCGCTCTGGCCAGGTGCTGCCACAGCCCGCCACCATTGCCGCAGACTGGGCTCTGAAGCACGGGATTAAGAAGATTGTCTCTGTGGTGTCCGATTACGGCCCCGGCTATGACGCCGAGAAATGGTTTAACGACCGCTTCACCGCCGGGGGCGGCACGGTGGTCGCAGCCTTGCGGGTTCCCCTGGCGAACCCGGATTTTGCTCCGTTTCTGCAGCGCGTAAAGGATGCTGCGCCGGACGCGATGTATGCGTTCGTTCCCGCCGGCGTCGGTGGCATCTTCGCCAAGCAGTTTGTCGAACGTGGCATGGACAAGTCGGGCATTCGCTTCATTGCCACGGGAGATGTGACCGATGACGACAACCTCGGCGACATGGGCGACGCGATGCTTGGCGTTGTGACGGCGGGCCCGTATTCAGCCGCACATCCGTCTGCGCTCAATAAATCCTTCGTGGATGGCTACCGGGAGATCAGCGGCGGGCACCGCGCCGGCTTCGTTGCCGCCTTTGCGTATGACGGCATTGAAATGCTCTACCGCGCATTGGAAAAAACCAAAGGCAACATGGACGGCACTGCCTTGGCTGAGGCACTCAAGGGCCTCAGCTTTGAAAGCCCCCGCGGCCAGATCAGCATCGACCCCGAGACACGCGAAATCATCACGCCTATCTACATCCGAGAGGTGAAAAAGGTGGACGGCGCGCTCTATAACGTCGAAGCCGAGACCTTTGCTGCGGTCAAAGACCCCGCAAAAGCGAAACCCTGATCTAGAACGCTCCATGCTGACAATCCTGGTCGACGGGCTAGCCTACGGCATGCTGCTGTTTGTGCTGGCCTGCGGCCTGTCGGTTACGCTGGGGGTGATGAACTTCATCAACCTGGCACATGGGGCCTTCGCAATGGCGGGCGGCTACGTCGCTGTCGTATTGGTGAATGGCTATGGCGTGCCATTTTTACTGGCGCTGCCGCTCGCGGCACTCGCCGCAGGCCTGCTCGGCATAGCTTTGGAGCAAACCCTTTACGTGCATGTCTACCGCCGGACGCATCTGGATCAGGTGTTGTTCAGTATTGGTTTGGTGTTCATCGCCATGGCGGTCGTGGATTATACGCAAGGGTCCCAGCAGCAATTCCTCAATCTGCCAGCTTTTCTCAAAGTCAGGCTCGATCTTGGCGTGGTCTCCGTCGGTGCCTACCGGCTCCTGATCATCGTCGTGTGCGGTGCCCTGGCGCTGGCGTTGCAGGCGATCCTTGCACGCACCAGGTTTGGCGCCAGACTCCGCGCCTCCGTCGATGATCCCATTGCCGCCCGCGGCTTGGGCATCAACGTCAATGCGATATTTGCCATCACCTTTGGGGTTGGCTCCGCTTTAGCCGGGCTGGGAGGGGCGTTGGGCGCCGAGATCCTTGGGCTAGACCCCAGCTTCCCGCTGAAGTTCATGGTCTACTTCCTGATCGTTGTAACTGCCGGCGGTGCCGCCGGCATGACAGGCCCATTTTTGGCCGCCATCCTTCTTGGCGTGGCGGATGTCGCTGGTAAGTACTACTTCCCCTCGATCGGTGCCTTCATCATCTACACCTTGGTGATTGCGTTGCTGGTCTGGCGGCCCAACGGATTGTTTGCTGCGGCATCCGGACGATGACATACGAAGGTGCGCGTCAGGCCTTGGCCGCCCCACGGCGTTGGCAGACGATGGAGTTCGACTTTTGGCTTGCCATCCTTGCCGCCTATGCTCTGTTGCCAGAACGGAGTCTGCTCCTGAACGAAACCGCTATTCTGGGGCTGTTCGCGTTATCGCTCGATCTGGTGCTGGGAATTGCCGGTATCGTCTCGCTTGGGCACGCGGCATTTTTCGGCTTGGGTGCTTATACTGCGGGCTTGATTGGCAAGCTCGGACTGACCGAGCCTATACTCGGGCTGCTGATCGCAGGCTTGGCAGCAGGTGCCCTCGGCTTCGCAACCAGTTTCCTCGTGCTGCGCGGGTCAGACCTAACGCGGCTGATGGTCACACTCAGCGTGTCCCTGGTCATGCTTGAGCTCGCAAACCGGCTCACCACGCTCACGGGTGGGGCTGATGGGCTGCAGGGTATCGTGATAGGTGCAGTTCTAGGCACCTTCGAGTTTGATATGTTTGGCCGCGTCGCCGCAGCCTACAGCCTTATCATCTTATTCCTCCTGTTTCTCCTGGCGCGCTGGCTGGTAAATGCGCCATTCGGGCTGGCGGTGCAGGCCATTGCCAGCAATCCGCTGCGCAGTGCCGCAATCGGCATTCCGATCACCCGCCGCCTGATCGCAATCTACTCCATTGCTGCCGCCATTGCCGGGATTGCCGGTGCCTTATTGGCCCAAACCACGCAATTTGTTTCGCTGGACGTGCTGGCATTCCACCGCTCGGCCGAGGTGATGTTGGTCCTGGTCATAGGTGGAACCGGCTATCTTTATGGCGGTCTGGTCGGCGCCGTTTTGTTCAAGCTGCTGCAAGACCAGCTCAGCGACCTGACCCCGCAATATTGGCAATTCTGGCTTGGTCTGATTTTCGTGGCACTCGTGGTCATCGGGCGAGAGCGTGTTTTCGGCTTCCCACAAGCTGTTTGGCGCCGCATCCGGGGGGGCGTGTGACCTACGCGCTCGAAACCCGCTTGCTGCAGCGCCGCTTCGGTGGGCTGATCGCGACCAGCGATGTCTCGTTCACCCTGCCGGTTGGCGGGCGGTATGCCCTGATCGGCCCGAACGGCGCGGGCAAGACAACGTTGATCAATCTGCTGACCGGCGTATTGCGCCCGTCTTCGGGCACGATTCTTCTGAACGGCGTTGATATCACCGCCAGGCGCCCCGACCATCGCGTTGCCGCTGGTCTGGTGCGCACGTTCCAAATCAACCAGCTCTTTCCGAAGCTAACCCCGCTGCAATCGGTCGCCCTCGCGACCGCACGGCGGATGGGCTTAGACGGCGCGCTCCGTCAGCGCCTGGATGCCAACCAGGCCGTCGTGCAGCAGAGCATGGAGGTGCTGGAGCGCTTCGGATTGATGGATGTGATGGCCCAACCAGTCGCAACCCTCGCCTATGGCCGCCAGCGGCTGCTGGAGATCGCGTTAGCTGTCGCCTGCGGCCCCAAGGTGCTGTTGCTGGACGAGCCGGCTGCGGGCGTGCCCGAAGCGGAACGGGAAGGTATTTTAACCGGGCTTGCTGCATTGCCCCGCGACATTGCCGTGCTGATGATCGAGCATGACATGGATTTAGTGTTCCGCTTTGCCGAGCACATTCTCGTGCTCGCGGCCGGCGCCATTCTCACCCAAGGCTCGCCCGCCCAAATCAGCGCCGACCCCAAGGTGCGAGAGGTCTATCTTGGACATAGCTAACCTATTGGCCTTGGCAGGGGTGCATGCCGATTACGGCAGCGGCGAAATGTTGCGCGACGTGTCGCTGTGCCTGCCGCGCGGGCAGTCACTCGCCTTGCTCGGCCGCAATGGCATGGGCAAAACGACGTTACTGCGCACCATCCTGGGTCTTACGCGACAGACGGCGGGCACAATCCATTTTGATGGCCTGGACATCGCGCGTATGCGCACCGACCAGCGTGCCAATGCCGGCATCGGCTGGGTCCCGCAGGAACGCAATATATTCCGCTCCCTGACTGTGCAGGAAAATCTAACCGCAGTGTCGATGCCGGGCGCTTGGACATTGGCACGGATCTACACTTTGTTCCCGCGGCTGGCCGAGCGACGCGCCAATATGGGCAACCAACTCTCTGGCGGGGAGCAGCAAATGCTGGCCATCGGCCGGGCGTTGATGCGCAACCCAACGCTACTCCTGCTTGATGAGCCGACCGAGGGCCTGGCACCGGTTATTGTCACAGAAGTCATGCAGGCTTTGCGCTACGTCGTTCAAGGCGAAGGGCTATCGGCTATCATTGTCGAGCAGCACGCCCATAAGGTGCTGCCCCTGACCGATCGCGCGATCATTCTCGACCGTGGCAGCGTGGCCTGGGCTGGCGGGAGCAGCGACCTGCTGGCAAACCCCGCCGCGATCGAGCAATACCTCGCCGTCAAGGGATGAGGACCGGCACAAGCGCGACGTACAGTCCGTGCGCAGATTTATTTCCACGCCGGGCTTGCCGAGTTAATCGGCACAAATTCAAATTTAAAAGGAGTGGCGCACCCGGAAGGACTCGAACCTCCAACCCCCAGATTCGTAGTCTGGTGCTCTATCCAATTGAGCTACGGGTGCAGCGCCGCGGGGTGTAACTGAAGCTTCACCCCACGGCAAGGGGGTAATCAGCTAGCTAGCTTGTCCAATTCGCGCAACACAGCCTCGCCCATAACGGAGGTGCTGACTTTTGCGCAGCCGGGGGCCATCACATCGGGGGTACGCAGGCCACTTGCGAGCACATTGGTGCAGGCTTGCTCGATAAGATCGGCATCCTCGTTCATATCGAACGAATAGCGGAGCAGCATTGCAAAGCTCAGCATCTGCGCCATCGGGTTCGCCAGCCCCTTGCCGGCGATATCCGGGGCACTGCCATGGATCGGTTCGTACAGGGCATGGCGACGACCTGACGCGTCCGGCGCACCCAGCGTGGCGCTGGGCAGCATACCCAAGCTGCCAGTGAGCATCGATGCCAGATCCGACAAGATATCGCCGAACAGATTGCCCGTCACGATCACATCAAACTGCTTTGGATTGCGCACCAGCTGCATCGCACAGTTATCGGCATACATGTGCGACAGTTCGACATCCGGATACTCGGCGGCCCCGAGCGCGGCGACGGTCTGCCGCCACAACAAACCGCTCTCCATGACGTTGGCTTTCTCAACGCTGCAAAGCCGGTTCTGTCGCTTGCGCGCCAGTTCGAATGCCACTCTCGCCACTCGTTCGATTTCTACGGTGGTGTAGACTTCGGTATTAATACCGCGCTTGCTGCCATCCGGCAGTGTTTCAACGCCTCTTGGCTCGCCGAAATAGATCCCGCCGGTGCTTTCCCGCACAATCATCAGATCCAGCCCTTGGATCACCTCGGCTTTTAAGGTGGACGCGTTCACCAACGGCTCGAGCACCAAAGCCGGGCGTAAATTGGCGAACAAGCCAAGTTCCTTGCGCAAAGTTAGGATTGATAGTTCCGGCCGCTGGTCAAACCCAAGCTTATCCCATTGCGGGCCACCGACTGACCCGAATAGCACTGCGTCGGCTTCCTTGGCGCGGGCCACGGTTGCCGGAACAATGGCGGTGCCGCGCGCTTCAATCGCCGCACCACCCACCAAATCCTCAACAATATCGAACCGCGCCCGTCGCTTGCGGTCCATCCAGTCGACCACACGCATCGTCTCGTGCATCACTTCGGGGCCAATGCCGTCGCCTGGCAACACGAGAAGTTTTTTATTGGACGCCATTTTAGACCTCATCTCGGGAACGCTTCTTGTCGAACAAGAAGCAAAACATTCGACCCATCAGTCGACGTGGATTGCAGGCATCCAGGCCTTCTCATCGCGCAGCTTGGCCTCGTAGCTGTCGATAGCCGGCGCGTGCTGCAAGGTCTGGCCGATATCATCGAGGCCGTTCAGCAGCAAATGTTTGCGAAACGGATCAATTTCGAACGGGATCTTTTCGCCATTGGGGCGCACGATGACCTGCTCAGCCAAATCGACCGTGATCCTCGCATTGCCGCCCAGTTTGGCGTCGTCCATCAGTTGGTCGCAAATCTCACGCGACAACTTAATCGGCAAAATACCGTTCTTGAACGTGTTGGTGTGGAAGATGTCGGCAAAGTCAGGCGCGATCACGCAACGAATGCCAAAATCCAGCAGCGCCCAGGGCGCATGCTCACGCGAAGACCCGCAGCCAAAGTTCTCATGCGCGATCAGGATTTCCGCATGACGGTAGGGCTCCTGGTTCAGCACAAACTCTGGCCGTTCTGCGCCATTGGCGTCATAGCGCAGCGTGTCAAACAAATGCACGCCGAGGCCACTACGCTTGATGGTTTTCAAAAACCGCGCAGGAATAATCTTGTCCGTATCGACATTGGCCAGCGGCAGCGGAGCGGCAACACCGGTTAGGGTCGTGAAAGCGTCCATCACACAATCTCCCGCACATCGGCCAGATGGCCGGTTACCGCGGCTGCTGCCGCCATCGCGGGCGACACAAGATGTGTTCGCCCCCCCGGGCCCTGACGTCCCTCAAAATTGCGATTGGAAGTGCTGGCGCTGCGCTGCCCTGGCGTCAACTTGTCGGGATTCATACCCAGACACATCGAGCAGCCAGGTTCGCGCCACTCAAACCCAGCATCCAGCAAAATACGGTCCAGCCCCTCGACCTCGGCCTGTTGTTTGACGATACCACTGCCGGGCACCACCAGCGCGCGCACGCCAGCGGCAACCTTGCGCCCCTTCGCCACGGTCGCGGCGGCACGAATGTCTTCAATTCGGCCATTGGTGCAACTGCCGATGAACACAACGTCGATCTTCAGATCCGTGAGCTTCTGACCAGGGGTCAGCGCCATGTAATCGACCATTCGCTGCAATTGAACGCGCTTTGCTTCGTCGGCTTCATCGGCCGGGTTCGGAACAACCGCGGTAATCGGCAGCACCGCCTCGGGGTTGGTGCCCCAGGTGACCATCGGTGCGATTTTCGTCGCATCGACCACCACAACCTTGTCGTAGACGGCACCCGCGTCGGACGGCAGCGTGCGCCAGTATGCAATGGCCTGTTCCAATGCCTCCCCCTTCGGGGCAAAGGGCTTGCCACGCACATACTCAAACGTCGTCTCATCCGGCGCGATCATACCGGCGCGGGCGCCAGCCTCGATCGACATATTACACACCGTCATACGCCCAGCCATATCCAACGCTCGGATCGCTTCACCCGCGTATTCGATCACGTGCCCGGTGCCACCCGCAGTGCCAATTTGGCCAATGATCGCCAACACCAAATCCTTGCCGGTGCAGCCTGGGGGCAAAGCGCCACGCACATCCACCAACATATTTTTCGCCGGCTTCTGCAACAGCGTTTGCGTCGCCATCACATGCTCAACTTCCGAGGTGCCAATCCCAAATGCCAGCGAACCCATCGCGCCGTGGGTCGAGGTATGGCTATCACCACACACAATCGTCATCCCCGGCAACGACAAACCTTGTTCGGGCCCGATAATATGCACGATGCCCTGGCGCGCATCGTTGAGGCCGAAATAGGGCACCCCGAATGCAGCAACATTCGTTTCGAGCGTCTCAACCTGGATCCGCGATTCTTCCTCGGCGATCCCGAGACTGCGATCCGACGTCGGGATGTTATGATCAACGACCGCAATATGCGCATCCGGCCGACGCAATTTGCGCCCTGCCATCCGGAGGCCTTCAAACGCCTGCGGTGATGTCACTTCGTGGACGAGATGACGATCGATATAAAGCACGCACGTGCCGTCTTGGAGACGCTCCACAACATGCGCGTCCCAAACTTTATCGAACAACGTGCGTGCCATAGTGTCGCCTCCTGCGCGGGCGTTAAAATAGGCGTCCGGGGTTTAATCCCTAGATCCGGTTGGGACCGAAGTCCCTTACCCCATCGGCAAAGCCACGCGGCAATCGATAGATCGCCGCTTTGGCGTCGCGTTCTAGCTGCAAGATTGCAGCCGAACGCCGACGCCTTACGTGCTTATTCGGCCGCCGGTGCGGCCACAACGTCACGCGCACGCTCGGCAATACGCGCCGACTTACCGCGACGACCACGCAGATAATACAACTTCGCGCGGCGGACGTCGCCGCGACGAACAACCGCGATTTCCGCGATGGTCGGCGCATACAGCGCAAACACGCGTTCCACACCCTCGCCATAGCTGATCTTGCGCACGGTGAAGTTGCTGTTCAGACCGCGGTTGGAGCGGGCGATGCACACGCCTTCGAAGTTCTGAATACGGCTACGCTCACCTTCGACCACCTTTACGGCCACGCGAAGCGTATCGCCGGGGATGAATTCTGGCACAGGGCGCTCGGCGGACAGACGGGCAATCTGCTCGGCTTCGAGCTGCTGGATGATGTTCATGGCGGTGGTCCTTTCGTCTTGCATTCTCTAGGGCGCGATGGCGGCTGATGCAACCAAACGCATATGTTTCTGGGTTATCGGGATGACTGGTATGCGGCCCACAGATCGGGTCGCCTTGTACGGGTAATGGCTTCAGCCTGTTGCCGACGCCACGCAGCAATCGCGGCGTGATTTCCAGACAACAGTGTTTCAGGCACCGGGCGCCCCTGCCATTCGGCAGGGCGGGTGTAGTGTGGATATTCCAGCAAATGGTCGGCAAAGCTCTCTTCGTCGGCACTGGCAGCTGCGCCCATCACACCTGGCAACAGGCGAATGCAGGCATCGAGCAGGACCATTGCCGCTGGCTCGCCGCCAGACAGCACATAATCCCCAATGCTCAACTCGGTCAGGTTCCGAGCCTCGATCACCCGTTGATCGAAACCTTCATAGCGGCCGCATAACAGCACCACACCAGACCCGGCCGCGAGGTCGCGGATCATGCTCTGTTTAAGCGGCGCACCGCGCGGCGTTAGCACGATCATCGGGCGACCATCATCGACAGCACCTAGCGCACGATCGATGATATCCGGTCGCATCACCATTCCGGCGCCACCCCCGAAGGGCGTGTCGTCGACGGTGCGGTGCTTATCCGTTGCCGCATCCCGGATATCATGGACGTCAAGCGACCAGGTCGCCTGCTCCAGCGCCCGGCCAGCAAGCGAGAGCCCCAATGTTCCAGGGAACATCGCCGGAAACAGCGTCAGCACGGTGGCACGCCAGGTCATGGTGCCCCCCCGGCTTGCCCTGCACTGGCGTTCACCACAATCTCGGCAGGCGGATTCACCACCAACCGCCCTGCGGCAACGTCAACCTCCGGCACTGCCGCACGCGTGAACGGCACAAGCAGCACGCCGATTTCTAAAGACGCACCAGCACCGTAGTCATGCACGGCCGTTACCTGGCCGAGTTGGCTGCCATCAAGGGAGATCGCCTGCAGCCCCACAAGGTCGGCGAGATAAAACTCGTCCTCATCAGGTGGCGGCAGACGGTCGCGCTCGACGTAAAGCCGGGTATTGACCAACGCTTCCGCACCGCTGCGGTCGCTCACAACCCGGTCGGCACCCGCCTCATGACAGGTGATCTGGGCCACGCCATCGCCCACCCACTGCAGGCTGAAGCTACGGCCGCGATCGTCCTGCAGGGGATTGTATTCGTCCAAATCAGTGGGCTCGGCGGTATAACTGAGCACGCGCACATGGCCGCGCACGCCATGCGCACGGCCAATCACGCCCATCAGGATCCGCCGTTCACCCATCTACGTCTTAGCCGGCGGCCTTGGCGCGTTCCTGCGCCTTCTTCTTCGGCAAAGACTGGACCGGCTGTTCGGCATAGACCGGCGCGGGGATCAGGCCAGCATGGCCGAGAAACTTGGCAACGCGGTCAGTTGGCAACGCACCGACGCTGATCCAATGGGTGACGCGGTCATTGACCAGGTGCAACCGGTCAGCATGCTCGGCCGGCAGCATCGGGTTGTACGACCCAACGCGCTCGATGAAACGACCGTCACGCGGGCTCCGGCTGTCGGCGACCACAATGTGGTAGTACGGCCGCTTCTTGGCGCCAGCGCGGGCAAGGCGAATTTTAAGACCCATCTTTTAGAAACTCCTGAGTTTAAGGCGTGAAAATCTAGCGAAACTTCAGAACGGCCGACGCCCTTGCGGCATCAGGGCCGAAAGCCCCTGCCGCATCAGGCCTTTCTGGCCCATCTTGTTCATCCGCTTCATCATCGTCGTCATATCGTCGAACTGCTTCAGCAGCTTGTTCAGCTCCTGCACGGTCGTGCCAGACCCGGCGGCGACGCGCTTCTTGCGGCTTGCTTTTAGCAGATCGGGATTCTTGCGTTCGGCCTTCGTCATCGATGAGATGATCGCCGCTTGACGCTTCAGCATCTTGGTATCGAGATTGGCGTTCCCAACCTGTTGCTGCAGCTTGGCTCCGCCCGGCAGCATGCCGAGAATCGACGACAAACTGCCCATCTTGCCGATTTGGCGCAGTTGGCTGGCGTAATCGTCGAGGTCGAACAACCCCTTCGCCATCTTCCGGGCAAGCTTTTCGGCTTCCGCTTCATCAATCGTCTCGGCGGCCCGTTCGACCAGCCCGACGACGTCGCCCATACCGAGAATACGGCCGGCCACGCGCTCCGGATGGAAATCCTCCAGCGCATCCAGCTTTTCACCCGAACCGGTCAGCTTAATCGGCGCGCCGGTTACCGCACGCATGGACAGCGCCGCGCCGCCTCGGGCATCGCCATCCATCCGGGTCATCACGATACCCGTGATCCCGAGCGCCTCATGGAAGGCCTGCGCGGTCACCACCGCGTCCTGCCCGGTCATTGCATCAACCACCAGCAGCGTTTCGGCCGGCTGGGTCGCGTCGCGGATGGCTTTGACCTCATCCATCAACGTCGCATCGATCGCCAGGCGACCGGCGGTGTCGAGGATAACGACGTCAAAAACCTCACGCCGGCCAGTATCCATGGCCCGCGCGGCGATTTGCAGCGGGGTCTGGCCGGCGATAATCGGCAGGCTACTGACCCCTGCCCGCTCGGCCAGTTGCTGCAACTGCAGCTGCGCGGCCGGACGCTGGGTGTCCAAGCTGGCAAGCAGCACCTTTTTCTTCTGGCGCTGCAGCAGCCGGAGGGCGATTTTGCCCGACGTTGTCGTCTTACCCGAGCCCTGCAAGCCAACCATCAGGATCGGAACCGGGGCGGCGGCGTTCAGATTGATCGGTACAACCCCGGCGCCGCCAAGCGCGTCGACCATCACATCATTGACGATCTTCACGACCTGCTGCCCGGGGGAAACCGAGCCGATCACTTCCTGCCCGATCGCACGCTCGCGCACTTTCGCGATGAAATCGCGAACAACGGGCAATGCCACGTCAGCGTCCAGAAGCGCCAGGCGGATCTCCCGCAGTGCTTCCATCACATCGGTTTCGTTCAGCACCCCGCGACTGCGAAGGCGATCGAACACACCAGAAAGTTTGCCGCTCAGCGACTCAAACACAGTGATCTTCAATCCGCAAAATGGGTTAGCCCACGCACAACGCATTTCGCGCCGCTGCGCGAGAACTCGCGGGGCGGCGGGAAGGCGGTCGGATATGCCCAGTCCTCGCCGTAAGAGTCAAGTACCGACCCACGGCTCGGCCGCATGTGACGATTTTCAAGTTTCATATTTACAATTTGTGCAAAATCTCTGGTAAAGTTTACCAATCCACGGCAACCTCAAACCAACCGACTGAAGCGCGGTATATAGACATTCTGGATTTAACGTGGCGATTAGTTCGAAACCCAACGCAACATCTGCCAAATCGAACCACGCCAAACAGGGCGCGAGACTGGCCGCAGCCGCAGGTCCGTTGCGCGTCTTGATGGTCGAGGACGTGCCGACGGTTGCCGCCGCGATGCGCGCAGCGTTGCTCCAGGCCGGTATGGATGTAGAAACCGTCGCGACCGGTACCGATGCTCTGACCGCGAAGGACAGTTTCAGGCCAGAAATTGTCCTGGTAGATCTTGAACTCCCGGATATGAACGGGATTAAGCTGGTCGAGGTTTTCGCCCGCGAATGGCGACGTCGGCGTTCTGGTGGTGACCTCTAACGACGAGATCGGCATGCGGGTTGCCGGCTTGGATACCGGTGCGGATGACTACATCGTCAAGCCCGTTCCCGGACGCGAGCTTGTCGCCCGCATTCAGGCGGTGCATCGCCGGATGAGCAAACCGCCCGCCGCACGCCGCCTCAGAATTTTCGTCGACCATACCCAACGCACCTTGATCGGCAATTCCGGCGACCGAACCCTGCTGACCGAGGCGGAAATGGCAGCGCTCGATACCCTCCTCGAGGCATCTGGCTCCAGCGTGTCGCGGGAATGGCTGAGCCGCATCGCCTTGAAACGACCACTTCATGCCGAAGATCGCGCCGTGGATCAGCTGGTGATGAAGTTACGCCGGAAATTGACCGAACACGGCGCCTCCCCGCGGGTGATCCTGTCGGCCAGGCGGCAAGGCTATGTCATCGCCGACCCGAGCCTGTTTCGCGTCCTACCAGCAGCGATGGCGGCCGAGGCCGCGGATGCTGAGGCCCCCACGGCGGCCGACGCCTCGCTTTAGCCTCGTGGCGCGCCCATCATCGCAGCGCGCAGGCGCTGGGATACCTGATCGATAATCGCGACAGTCACCAACACCATCACGATCAGAAACGCCGCGCGCTGCCATTCCAGAACGCGGATTTCCTCGGATAAATAAAGCCCGATACCCCCTGCGCCCACGATGCCGATAATGGTGGCGGACCGCGTGTTCGACTCAAAGAAATACAAAATCTGGCTGGCGAAAATCGGCAAGATCTGCGGGACGATGCCGAAGCGGATGCGCTCCAGCCGGCTGCCACCACTTGCCTGAACACCTTCGACCGGCTTGCGATCGGCCGTCTCAATGGCTTCCGACATCAGCTTTGCGAAGGCGGCAATATCAGACGACATAATCGCCAGCGCCCCCGCGAACGGGCCAAGCCCAACCACATTTATCCAAATCAACGCCCAGATCAACGTGTCGATACTGCGCACGCTATCCAACGCCCGTCGGGTCAGGAAATGCAGGACCCGGTTCGCGACGATATTGCGCGCGGCGAGAAACCCCAACGGCACGGCGAGGATGGCGGCTAGGCTCGTACCCAACAAGGCGATGGCCAAGGTTTGCCCCAATGCCACGCCATATAGCTCCGCCCGTGCCCACCCGTCCGGTGTCGGCGGCAGCATCATTTCGGCGATATCCGTCAAACGCAGGACGCCACCGAGAATGCGGTGGGGATCGAAATCCAACGTCACCAGCGCATAGACATACAGTGCAACAGCACCACCCAGCACCAGCACGACATTCAAACGAGCCCGCAAATTCGGGCGGAACACGTCAGGATACCGCGCGGCCATGCCGGGCTTTTGCGCCAGCAATGTCTCACGCAGCGCGCTCATGCCCTACCGCCTTCGAGGGCCAAAAGGCGGTGGCGAACGCGCTCGGACAGCAGGTCAATCGCCATCACGCACACCATCACCAGCAGCAAAATGGCGCTGACGTCCGAGTAGTAGAATTTACGGATCGCGGTGATGAGTTCCTCGCCGATGCCGCCAGCCCCGACAAACCCGAGTACCGTCGCACCGCGCACATTCACCTCAAATCGGAGCAACCCGTAGCTGGTAAAATTGGACAGCACCTGCGGCAACACGGCAAAGCGGATGCGCTCGAACCAGTTTCCTCCCGATGCCGCGATGCCTTCCACCGGCTTCATGTCGATGCTCTCCACCACTTCGGAGAACAATTTGCCCAGCGCGCCGGTGGTGTGGATCGCAATCGCGAGCACCCCCGGCAGCGGCCCGAGCCCAAACGCGACCACGAAAATGAGCGCGAAAACAATGTCGGGCACGGTGCGGCAAATCTCTAAATACCGGCGCACCACCCATCGCACGGCACCGCTACGCACCAAGTTCCGACTGCAGAGAAAGCACAGCACGAAACCGCCGACAAACCCGCTGGCAGTGCCGAGATAGGCCATCAATAACGTCTCGCCGAGTTGCCGCAACCAACGCTGCAGCCCCCAATACCACTCGGTCGGATCGGTCCAGACGAAGGCGCCGGTATCCAGCTTGGACAGGCGATAAAAATAGCTCGTGAAGTTCCCGAGCTTGTCCCAGAAAACGAAGATATCAACATCCGCCCCCAGGCAGGCCAACGCCAGCGCAAGCGCGACCAGGGCCAGCCCAAGCATGGTCTGCCGTCGGCGCGCTGCCAGCGCATCCGCATAGGCCCGCATTAACGGCGCCATCTGCGCGTCCGGCGGGATCGTAATCGTGTGGATCATCGGTACCGCAAAACCCGGAACTGAGCCGGCTTGCGCCGGCTCAGTCAGCGGACTCAGGCCGTTTTCTTGCGCAGCGCGTCAACGAACTGGATCAGCTTGATCGTGTCGTCGTAGGCCGCGTTATCAACCGCCTGCCAAGGCAGGTTCTTGCCATCCGACAGCTTGTCGAACGCCGCTTTCGCCTTAATCGGCGCGTCCATGTATGCCTGACGGATCTTCGCCTTCAGATCGGCCGGCAGCGCGGTCAGATAGGCGGTCGGCGAGTTGATGATCAGGTCAGACTTCAGAATGACCCGGAAATCGTCCTTGCCCAGCGTCTTGCCGCCGGCATCCTTCAGCATACCCTTGGACAGCATGCGCGTGAGGTTGCTGTCATCATCAGCATTCCACCAATTCGCGGCGACATCCACCGTGCCCTGCGCCAGCGCGATCAGCGCATTCTCGTGGCTGCCCGTGGTCTGCACCTTGGCGAAATACTTGTCCGCAGCCGGAATGCCATTCTTGTTCAACGCGAACAGCGGCATGTTGTAGCCGGAGGTCGAGTTCGGATCGACCAGGCCGAGGTTCTTGCCCTTCAGATCCGCCAGGTTTTTGTACGGGCTGTTGGCCCGCACATAGAACACCGAATAATAGCCTTTGGTGCCATCGCTGTTCACGTCGATCACGAAAGCGTCGGTGGCAACGCCGGTCAGCCGGGCGCGCGCGAACGACGCGGGGCCGTAATAGCCGATTTGCACGTTCCCCGCGCGCTGGCCTTCGATCACCGCCGCGTAGTCATTGGCAATCTTCAGGCTCACCTTCATGCCGATCTGCTGCGACAGATAGGCGATGAACGGGGCGAACCGGTCCGACACGCCCGATGCGTTTTCGGCCGGAACCACCGCCAGCACCAATTCAGACAGACCGGTCTCGGCACGGGCAGCACTCGTGGCAGCACCAGCGGCGATACCAGCAAGCAAAGTGCGACGTTGCAACATAGGATATTCCTTGATGGTGAGAGAAAAATCAGGCGGTTGCGACGACCGCACCCGCCACGTTCGGCATTTCGGCATGATCCATCACCTCATGCGCCTCCATGCCGTAGAGTTCGTGCGTTACGTCGGTCGTCAGCGCGGCCGGGGCCCCATCAAACACCAGGCGCCCCGCAGCCATCCCCAACACGCGATCGCAATAGCCGCGCGCCAAATCCAGGGAATGCAGATTAACGAGCACCGTGAGCCCAAAATGGCGATTGATGCGCTGCAACGCGTCCATAACCACCTTGGCATTACGCGGATCAAGCGAGGCGACGGGCTCGTCGGCCAAAATGATTTCAGGTTCCTGCACCAGCGCACGACAGATCGCCACACGCTGCTGCTGCCCGCCCGAGAGATGATCCGCCCTGCGCGGCGCCAGGGGTGCAATATCGAGCTGGTCCAGCGCCGCCATCGCGATGCTGCGATCCTCCAGCTTCCACATTTTCAGCATGGCCCGAGCGCTTGTCGTATGTGCCAGGCGCCCCATCAGCACATTGGTGAGCACATCGAGCCGCCCAACCAGGTTAAACTGCTGGAAAATCATCGCACAGCGTCGATGCCAGTCGCGCAGCGCCGCCCCCTGCAACCGAGAAACCACACGCCCGTCCCAGCGGATTTCACCCGCACTCGGGTCGGCCAAGCGGTTAATCATCCGCAGTAGGGTGGATTTGCCAGCGCCCGAGCGTCCGATCACGCCAACGAACTGACCTTTGGGGATGCTGACCGACAGATTGTCGACGGCCAGATGCTTGTCGAATCGCTTGGAAACCCCGTCGATCACCAACATCACGCCGTTCCGCTCAGATCTGTCTGGGGCGGGTTATGCCAAATCGGTGCGGCCGGGTGCTTGAAGCTTTTGTGACGTCTCTCGAAACATTTTTGTCACATACTTGACACGCAACCGTCATTCAGGCCCTGAATCAGGCTCACTCTTCGCCGCCAAGGAGCCCGTCATGCTGTCACGCCGCCAGATGCTGCTCACCACAGGAGCCGGCCTCGCCATGCCGGCATTCGCTTACGCTGACGAAGACCGCTCCCTGCCCAAGAAGGGCAAGCGCGCTTGGGCAGCCCAGGTGCCGACCATTCACCTTGGTATGCTCGGTGGCGAGAATGATGCCGACCGATTGGCGCGCTATGGCGCCTACTCGAAGTTAATCGAAGAAACCTTCGATGTGCCGGTCAAACTGGTGCTCGCGGCGGATTATGCCGGCGTTATCCAAGCCTTTGCGGCCAAGCAGGTAGAGGCCTCGTTCATGAGCCCTGCCGCCTACGCCCAGGCATGGCTGGAAAGCAACGGTAATGTCAGACCGCTCTTTACCAGCCAGGAGAAGGACGGCGCGAACTACTACGTCGCGGTGCTTTATGTCCGCGCCGATAGCGGCATCACCTCGCTTGAACAGCTCAAGGGCAAATCTCTGGCCTGGGCGGACCCGAATAGCGCCAGCGGCTACCTGATCCCGCGCTCGGAATTCCGCGCAGCCGGCATTGACCCTGAGCCTGGCAAATTCTTTGGCCGCACCGGCTTTGCCGGCGGGCACGAGCAAGGCGTGATCGCCGTCCTCAACAAGCAGTATGATGCCGGCGTCACCTGGACGTCCGGGGTGGGGGACCCAGCCGAAGGCTACACCCGTGGCAATTTGCGGATGATGGCTGAAAAGAAGCTGCTGAAAATGTCCGACCTGCGGATGATCTGGAAGTCTCGCCCGATCCTGAACGGTCCGTATGTGGTCCGTGCCGATACGCCGGCGGAATTCCAATCCGACATGTACCAATTGCACCGCGCCATCGCCAAGAACCTGCCGGAGATGTTCCACTCGGTCGATCTTGGCAGCAGCATCGATTGGGTCCCGGTCAAACACGAAGACTATTCGGTGTTCATCGACCTGGTGCAGGCGGAGGCCGCCCAGCGCCGTAAACGGTGACCAGCGCCGCCGAACTCGAACAGGCTTGGGCCAAGCGGCGGGCAGCCCGCCGCTTGGCGACGCTTGGCTATGCCGTCGCGGTTGCCATTTGCCTGATAATTTCCGCCATGATCTCGGAAGCCTATCCCGCCGCGCTGTTGGCCGGCGTGCCGCGCGTGGGCGAGTATTTCGCCAAGATCACCCCCACACTGCATTGGGCGACCCTGTTGGGGGGAACCTCCACCAAAGGCGCATTGGCTTACTGGTTTTATCGGCTGGATAGTTGGGCCTGGCTGTTCTTTGAAACGACGCAGATGGCGGCCCTGGCAACGCTGGGCGGGTCCGTGCTCGGGCTCGCACTGTGTTTCCCGGCCGCGCGCAACCTGGCACCCAATCGCTGGGTTTACATTCTTATGCGGCGTGGCCTGGAACTGTTCCGCACGGTGCCCGATATCGTCTATGCGCTGATCCTGGTCTGGGCATTTGGCGTCGGCCCGCTCGCCGGCATCCTGGCGATCGCCGCCCACACCACAGGCGCCACCGGAAAACTCTTCGCCGAAGCGGTGGAAAATGCCGACATGCGCCCCTGGGACGGCGTTCGGTCCGCCGGCGGGAATTGGGTGCAGGCGGTGCGGTTCGCCATTTTGCCGCAAGTGGTGCCCAATTTTCTCAGCTACGTGCTGCTGCGCTTCGAGGTGAATGTGCGCGGTGCCGCGGTGATCGGCTTCGTCGGCGCCGGCGGGATCGGGCAAGAGCTCTACCAGGTCATCAGCCTGAACTATTACGAGGAAATCAGTGCCATCGTGGTCATGATGATCGTCGTCATCTCGGCGATCGACCTGCTCTCCGAACAACTCCGCAGCTACGCCATTGGCCGGATCAGCGCATGACCGCTCCCATACTTTCACCGCCTGAAATAGCCGGCTGGCAAAAGCGCCTGCCGCGGGCGTTTGGACCAACCTTCGGCGGCCGGGTCGGCCAGTGGCTAGGGGCGATTGCCTTCGTCGGCTGGCTGGTCACGCTATTCTGGTGGTTCGATATTACACCCGCCCGTATCTGGCGCGGCCTCGACGGGATCTGGGTGATTATCCGCTTGATGATCCCGCCCAGTCCCGGTGAGCAATGGCGAGATATTCTGCGTGGCATGGGTGAAAGTGTGGCGATGGCCTTCCTCGGCAGCACCATCGCCGTGGTGGTCGCCATCCCGCTCGGCTTCCTTGGTGCCCGCAACGTTGTGATCAACACGCTGGCACATTTTTCGATCCGCCGGGTGTTCGATGGCTTTCGCGGTATGGACAGCCTGATCTGGGCGCTGGCCTTCGTGCGGGCCGTCGGGCTTGGTCCCCTTGCCGGGGTGATGGCGATCGCGGTCGCCGAGATTGCCGTGTTGGCGAAACTGTTTGCCGAAGCGATTGAGAATGCCGATCCGCGCGAAGCCGAAGCCGTCACCGCCGTCGGCGGCAACGCCATTCTGCGGGTAAGGTTCGGGTTGCTGCCGCAGGTGCTGCCGGTCATGCTAGCCCAGTATCTCTATCAAATCGAAAGCAACACCCGAAGCGCGTCCATCCTCGGTGTGGTCGGCGCCGGCGGCATCGGGTTGCAAATCGCCGAACGCATCAAGGTCCGCTATTGGGATGAGGTGCTGTTCATCATCCTGCTCATTCTGGTCACTGTTGGGGTAATCGATGCGATAAGCTCACGCATCCGTCGCCGTATCATCGACGGCTGACCGCGCCAGCACCCGGGCAATCACCGGCCAATATTGCGCGCCCCAGCCAGCAGCTTTCGCCGCATCCAGCAACGCGGCGCCACGCTGCGCACCCGCCGCATCAATCCCGCCCGCCTGCGCCAATTCGAGCGCGTAGGTAATATCCTTGCGGGCATACTCGACGGAAAATGCACGCTCTGGAAACACGCCGGGCAGCATCGCCTTCATGCCATGATTGCGCAGCGCGAAACTATCCGCCGACCCTTTGGCAAGCGTCTCCAACAACACCTGCGCATCCAGCCCGACGGACTGGCCTATCGCCATGGCCTCCGCCAAGGCAGATACCGTTTCCACCAGTACCATATTGTTGAGAATCTTCACCGCTTGCCCGCATCCCACCGGGCCACAATGCGTGATGTCACTTGCCACGCAACTCAGTAACGGCAGCAACTGGGCGTAATCTGCCGCCGTCGCACCAACCATCACGCTTAATGTGCCGTATTCAGCGGCCTGGCGGGTGCGCGCAATCGGTGCATCTACCCAGGAAATACCCAAAGTCGCCGCCTGCGCGGCCAAAGATCGGGTCAACGCCACCGGGGAAGTGCCCATATCCACGATATGCCGCAGCCGCCCTTTGGCGGCAAACACCTCTTCAGCCACGCCAGCAACATGATGGCCACTCGGCAGGCAGAGGAACAAAACCTCGCAGGCTTCCGCTAGCGCGGCTACCGAACCAGCAGCCTGCACCTCGTGCACGCTCAGCCGGGCCAGCGGCTCGGCCGCACGATCAAACGCCAGCAGCCTGTGCCCGCCTTTGGTCGCCAAATTACGACACATGGGCTCGCCCATCACGCCAAGGCCAACGAAACCAAGTGGGGAAGTAGGGTTCATGGGTGCGTTCCTCGACCTAGCGTGCGCTTTTGCCTGTTGTATGCGACAGCGCGCATGGGTCAGCAAGCGGCCCTGATCGGGAGGCCCGTCCGCAGCGTGATATCATCCGGCCTGAAATACGGACTGAACGCTTAGCCGAACACCATCTTGTCCCGATTATCCTGCATAAGCTTCGCCAGGCCCTGAATCGTTACCAATCCAATGCCGCGCGGCACGCCGGTTTCGGGGTCTTCGGTAATATCGGGATAGCTCGCCCCGGCAACCTTATCCCATTTCCCCGATGGCTTGCGGATCTCCACATTCGCGACGGTGGTTTTCAGCACCATCCGAACAATCGCGTCATCCGGTTGCGATGGCCGGGACAGGCTGAGATGCGCGCCCCTGACCTTCCAGCCGTTCGCCAGCGCCCAGCTGGTCAACTCGTCCTTGGTCATGGTCTGCTTTCGATGGGGAAGGGATGGAGCGGATGGAGGGAATCGAACCCTCGTATGCAGCTTGGGAAGCTGCCGTTCTACCATTGAACTACACCCGCGCCGGAGCGCCGCGCACCTTATAGTCCAGACGCGGCGTCGGCGTCCAGAATGACAAGCGCATTGCTGTGCATTTGCAGCGATGATGCCGGGCACGCCGGCGACACCGGGCCGCGCAGCGCCGCAGCGATGGCGTCCCGCTTACCCAGTCCGGTTGCAATCAGCAGCAATTTGCGCGCAGACAGGATGGTTCGCACGCCCATGGTGATCGCCCGCGTCGGCTGCATCTCACTCGGCTGGAAAAAGCGGCGATTCGCCACAAGCGTTGTCGATGCCAAATCTGTCACGTGGACACCCTGATTGAAATCGGCCGGCGGTTCGTTGAACCCGATATGTCCATTCACCCCAATTCCGAGGAGTTGCAGGTCCACTCCTCCCGCTCGGGCTATCGCTGCCTCATACCGCGCCGCCTCCGCCAACGGATCATCAGCCATGCCATCCGGCGCGAAACATTGCGATGGCGGCAAACCAACCGGATTATAAAACTGGGCACGCATTTCGGCGCGATAGCTGGACCCATGCATTGCCGGCAGGCCGACATACTCATCCAGACTGAAACACCGCACTCCCGCAAACGACAATCCGGCGTGATGCGCGGCAACCAAGCGACGATACACGGGCACCACGGTGGCGCCCGTTGCCACGCCAAGCACGAGATCTGGCTTTGCTTTCACCGCGGCAGCAATCTCATCCGCGGTTGCCGAAGCGGCATCCAGCGCCGTGCCGAACACTCTTACGTCCGCCATGCTATACGCTCTCAGGGATCGACCTGACGTCTCGCTTCATCGTGTTCTGCCCCCCCCCCTACCATGCCGCAACCCCATGTCCGGACATCGCCGCCACCTAGGGTATGTGCGGGGAAAATGCTAGCGCCACACAAGGCATCGGCTGCCATGACCGCCAAGGAAAATCGCGCCTGATTGGCTTTAGAACAATTATTCACAGTTTGAAACCTGACGTCACCAAGCTCGAAGGTTAGACACATCATCGCACACTCTAACCTTGATAGGCTTCATGTCGGTGAATGCCGAGCCCAATCGCCAAGCATATTTGTGGTCGTTGATGCGCCGTCCCGCGCGTTGGATCGTCGATGCCGGCCCTGCCGGTAGGGCGGAATGTAAAACGCTGCCAAAAGCGCTAACCGTTGCCGACGCGTTTCAGCAGTGCGGGAGCCTAGCGCCCCAAATCTCGGCCCCCGATCTGTCGATCGAACTCTCCGCGAATGAGTGCGCCACGCTTTGGTTGCGCCTGCAATTCCTAACCGCCTGAAACCGGCTACTCCGCGGGCGCGCGTCCCTGCACCAGCACTGGCATGGCCGTCAATTTGGGCCGGCCAGGTCGCCGCATGAACGGCAGCAGCAACAAGGGCGGAAAGACGACATACGACATCATCAGAAAATCATTGCTATAGGCAATGATCGCCGCCTGCCTATTAATCATCGCATCCAACTGACGTGCCCCCCGCTCACTGCGGGGATTGAGCAGGCGGCTGATTGGCCCTCCCCCTTGCAGGTTCCGATTAAACGGATCGATATGCGCGGCCATCGAAGCATGCGAGATCTGGATATTGGTGGTCAGCGCAAACGTCATCACCGAAATACCAGCGGCCGCGCCAATATTACGCACCAAGCCTTGCACCGCCGTGGCATCGCCACGAAACTGGGGCGGCAGGGTCACGAACGATAAAACCGTAGTCGGGTTCCAAATGCACCCCATGGCAAAGCCCTGGACCACCATGACCGTGATCATCTCGGACGTCGAAATGTCCGGCGTCCAGCCTGACATCAGCCGCAACGTATAGCCCAACACCAGCAGGCCAAATGCGATAATTTTGCGTTGGTCTACCTTCGGTCCCAGCCGGGCGGATATCATCATCGCGGCCATAGTACCAAAGCCGCGTGGTGCCAGCAGCAGCCCGGTTTCCTGCACGGGATATCCCGCCAAGGTTTGCAGATACGGTGCCAACAGGGCGGAACTCGCCATCAAGACAATCCCCGTTGCGAACATCATCGTCATACCGCTGGTGAAATTGGCGTCCCGAAACAGCGCCGGTGGGATAAACGGCTTGGGCGAGGTCAGCATATGGACCCCGAACAAATACAGTCCCAGCCCGGCAGCGACGGCTTCAACGATAATTTCGCCCGATGTAAACCAGTCTTGCCCTTCGCCACGGTCCAACATCAACTGGAGCGCACCCACCCCGACGGCCAGGGCCGTGAAGCCGGTCCAGTCGAACTTCAACTCGGGCCGTACCGGGCTCTCCGGCATGAACAACGCCAGCCCGGTCACCGACAGCACGCCGAACGGCAGGTTCACGTAAAACACCCAGCGCCAGTTATAGTTCTCGGTCAGCCAGCCACCGATCGTGGGCCCCAAGATCGGCCCAACCATCACGCCAATGCCGAAGATCGCCATCGCCTGCGCGCGCTCTTCCATGGTGTAGGTGTCAAGCATCGTCGCCTGCGATAGCGGCACTAGCGCACCGCCGAACGCCCCTTGCAGAATGCGGAACAGCACAATCTGGTCGAGTGATTGCGCAGCGCCGCACAGCATCGACGTTACGGTAAACCCGACGAGGCAGATCAGAAACAGGTTCTTCCGCCCGAAGCGCACCGCCAACCAGCCAACCGGTGCGGTCATAATAGCCGAGGAAATCACATAGGACGTCAGCACCCAATTGATCTGGTCCAATGTCGTGTTCAGGCTGCCCTGCATATAGGGCAAGGCCACATTGGCGATCGTCGAATCGAGCACCTGCATCAGCACGGCAATCATCGAACTCGCGGTCAGCAGTCCGCGATGCGGAATTTTTTGCATCTATTCCGCCGGAGCCTGTTTGGACATGCCACGTGGCACGGGCATCGCAACAGGAATGCGCCGCTCCGGCCGCCGCATGACCAGCAGCATCGCCAAGCACGGCAGCACCATCCAGGTCATCAGACGATAGTCGTTGTTATAAGCAATAATCAACGCCTCACGGTTTATCATGTGGTCGAGCAAATTCGCCCCGTGCTGCGTCGCCGGGTCGAGCAGCCGTCGCACGCCATCATTGGCTTGCAGCAGCCGGTTGAACGGCGTTGCCACGGCCGATAGGTCGGCATGCGATATCTGGGCCGATGATACCAAATTGAAAGACGTCACTGAAATGCCGATCGCCGCCCCGATATTCCGCGACAGGTTTTGCATCGCCGTCGCATCGCCCCGTAACTGCGCCGGCAGCGTCACATAGGCCATCACGTTCATCGGGTTGAACACGCAACCCATACAAAATCCTTGGGTAATAAACGTCACCATCAGCAGACGCTCAGACACATCCGGGGTCCACTGCGACATCGCGTGCAGCGTGAACCCCATCCCGATCAACCCAAACGCCATGATCTTGCGGTGATCGATATAGTTCGCCAATCGGCTGGCGATCAGCATGGCCACCATGGTTCCCAAACCGCGAGGCGCCATGGCCAACCCTGCAGTGGACACCGGGTAGCCCGCAAGATTTTGCAGATAGGATGACATGAGCGCGGAACTCGCCATCAAGATCGTGCCAGTACAAAACATCATCGTCGAGGACGCGATAAAATTGCGATCCTTAAACAGCCCCAATGGCAGAAATGGCTTGGCCGCAGTGAACATATGCACCGCAAACAAATAAAGGCCCAACGCGGCAATCACCGCCTCAACGATGATCTCGGGTGAATTGAACCAATCCTGCTCCTGCCCACGATCAAGCATGAGCTGGAGCGCCCCAACGCCGATGGCAAGCGCGCTAAAGCCGGTCCAGTCGAATTTCAAGTCCGGCCGCGGCGGCGTGTCCGGCATAAATATCAATAAGCCGACCGTAGCCAGAATCCCGAATGGCAAGTTGACATAAAATACGAAGCGCCAATCCAGCGCATCCGTCAGCCAACCGCCCAAAGTTGGGCCCATGATTGGGCCGACCATGATGCCAATGCCGAAAATCGCCATGGCCTGGGCCCGCTGCTCAAAAGGATAAATATCTAGCATTGTCGCCTGGGACAGCGGGCCCAGCGCCGCGCCAAACACACCTTGTAGCACCCGAAACAACACCATCTGTTCCAGCGTTTGCGCAGCACCGCACGCCATGGATGCCAAGGTGAAGCCGATCAGGCTGCCGACAAACAAACGCTTGCGGCCAAAACGCTGCGCGAACCAACCAACCGGCGCGGTCATGATCGCGGACGCAATCACGTAGGAGGTCAGCACCCAACTCACCTGATCGAGTGTGGTCGACAGGCTGCCTTGCATATACGGCAGAGCCACATTGGCAATCGTCGAGTCGAGGATCTGCATCAAGGTTGCGGTCATCGCGAACAGCGTTAGCAGCCCACGATGGGCAACTTTGGAGGTCGTGGTGTCGGGCGAGCCTGACAAATCTCCCTCAGTGCGAATAGAGGTCGCTGAGATGGCGGACATGGCCGGTGTCGATATCGACCACCACACTCATGCCTGCCCGCAACTCCGGGTCACCGTCATGGCGTTCAACCGAGATCCGGAGTGGAATGCGCTGCACCACCTTCACCCAGTTACCAGACGCATTCTGCGCCGGCAGCACAGAAAATTCGGCCCCGGAATTTGGCGCGATGCTCTCCACCTTCGCCTTCCACGTCCGACCGGGATAGGTATCCACCGTCACCTCGACGGTATCGCCCGGCTTCACGTAAGTGATGTCGGTTTCTTTCGGATTGGCTTCCACCCAAACACGCTCAGTCGAAACCAAGCCGAATGCAGCGGTTGCCGCTGTCAGATACTGACCGGGTTGCAGCGCATCGGCCTGCGTCACGATCGCATCGAACGGCGCCCGCACGATGGTGTGATCCAACTGGCGCTGCGCTTCATCCAACTGCGACTGCGCCTGCTGCACCGCTGGCATTTGGTTTACCGGGGCATCTGGATTGCCGCCCAATCGGGCCAGCTGCACCTGTGCTTGCTCGGTCAAACTTTCCAGCACCGCCTTATTGGCCGCTAACTTGAAGCGGGCATCATCGTAATCCGCGCGCGTCACACCACCACTCTTCACCAGATTGGCAAAACGCTCAAAACTTGCCTGATCGGATTGCACTTGCGCCTGCCGCGCCTCAACATCGCGCAGCATCCGCTGATAATCATGCTTCATCGCCTCGCCCATCAGGGCCATTTGCGCCAGGTTCGCCCGCGCACCCGCAACCGCGTTGGTATACGGCCGCGCGCCCAGCCGAAACAAAACGTCGCCCTTGCGAACGCGCTGCCCCTCACGCACCGCAACGTCCTCCACCACCCCGGCCACATCGGTGGACACTGCAAGCTTCGCGGCACGGACATAAGCGTTATCGATCGAAACATAGCGCCCGCCGTTCAGCCAATAGGCGACTGATCCGACCGCCACGATCGCGATACCGCCCAACATCAGCACGCCACGCAACAGCTTGCGACGCGCCGCCTCCCGGTTCAGCCGCGCCATACCGGCATCGATATGCGGTGCATCGCGGGTCGTCATACCTTTATCGGCGGTGGCAGCAGTTTGTGACATCTCAGGCGACATCCCGTTCGATCGGCCTGGCGCGCAATTCAGCGACAACATTCGCCTTCATCCGGCACAGGGCAGTGTTGATAAGATTAAGGTCATCAGCGGAAATGCCCGCCGAGACGGTCTGCAATATTTCAGCGCGCTCCATCGCCAGATCCCGCAAGACCGGCAACGCCTTGTCACGCAGATGCAGCCGCCAGATCCGCCGGTCATGCGGATCGTCACGCCGTTCGACCATTCCATGCTGCTCCAGCCGGTCGATTAGTCGGGCGATGGTTATCGGCTCCACCTCAACCAACTCAGCCAGTTCTTTTTGGGATAATCCGGGCTGACGCTCCAGCCACATCAGAATAACCCACTGCGCACGCGTCATGCCGTAGGTGCGCGCACGTCGGTCCGCGTCGAGGCGCAGATTGCGGGCTAAGTCGTGCACAAGGAATAGTAGATCGGGGCGATCAGGCATGGGACTGATCATAAGCAGCGTTATCTTCTGCTTACACCTAGTAACTGCATGCCGAACCGGCAGATCAGCCCCGCGCGGTCACCATCCAAACGCAATCAGGCATATCTTGCGATCGTGTCCGGCGCGCCCTGGGGCGCGCCGGACGGGGGATCAGA
>CAITOL010000151.1 GCA_903893975.1 uncultured Rhodospirillales bacterium
CCGGATCACGTCCGCATGGCCCAGCAACAGCATATCCGGCGCATGGAACTGGCAGAACCGCAGCAGCGACGCATTGGCCGCGCCGACGCCAAAGGTGCGGCTGCCAAACGGCGACTTGGCCCGCGCCACATCGCGGTCGGAAAAATTCAGCACCAGATGCCCATTACGGATCAACCCGTTGCTCAACTTCATGCCAACGCTGTGCTGAAACCCGTCGCGCAAGCCGAACGGAAAGCCGGACACATGTACCACCGTCATCGGACGGCCCAAGCCGGCCACGCTCACGTCGCCGGCTGCAATTTCGCTGCCACCAATGTCGCCAGCCGCGATACAAACGGATCTTCAATCCCGATCGCCGCTAGCCCTTGATGGGTGTTGAACAAATACTCCGCCGAACTGCCCAACTGCCCGCGCGCCGTCGCCAACCGGCGCACCAATTCGCTCTCCGGCAATTCGTCGCAATAACTCGGGCCGCGCGGGTTGATGGTGAAGGCGATGGCATGCCCCAGTTTCGCCCCGGTATCCGGCGCCGAAATCGGTACCCAGCGCGGAATATAGCCGGAGGCCACCATCTCCCGCCGCCACAAAATATCCAATTCCTGCGGCACCAGCGCCTCCAGTACCTTCAACGCCACCCCGGTGCAGCCATCGCCCGGCGCCAAGCCCAGCATCAGCCCCGGATTTTCCGGCGTGCCGCGCCCCATTTTCACTTGCAGGCAGTAGGACCGTCGCCAATCCGGCGTATGCGCCGCCACCCGGTCGGCGATGTGGATCGCCGGGTTCCAGATCAACGACCCATAGGCGAACACCCACACATCCCCACACCCGTCCGCCGTCGCGTCGCACGGCCGCGCCGCCAGCGTTTCCGCCAGCGACGCGGCGCGCTCGGCGTCCGTCAACACGTGCACATTCGGGTCCATCCGGCGGATGGCTTCCCCCAACTCTCCCGAAAGCAACCGCTCGCGGGTGAGGTGGAACGTATCGGGCGGCGTCGGTCGGTCGGTCACAAAAGCTCTACTTTCCCTGCTTCAGCAGGTCGCGGATTTCGGTCAGCAACACTTCGGTCGCCGGGGGCGCCGCGGGGGCGGCCGGGGCGGCCTCTTTCTTGCGCTGCAAGGCACTCAGCATTTTCACCATCCAGAATACCGCAAACGCCACGATCACAAACTGGATCACCGCGTTCACGAACAGGCCGACATTAATCGTCACCGCGCCGGCCGCCTTGGCGGCCTCCAGCGTCGGCTTCGCTTCGCCCTTCAGGGTGATGAAGATGTTGGTGAAATCAATGCCACCGATCAGCAAGCCAATAATCGGGTTCAACAAATCCTTCACCAGGCTGCCAACAATGGCGGTAAAGGCCGCACCGATAATAATACCCACCGCCAGGTCGACAACATTGCCGCGCATGATGAAGGTCTGGAACTCAGCCAACCAACCCGGCGGTTTAATCTGCGAGGGGAGCGCCATAGAGGAATCCTTTGCTAATTTTTAACATGAATGTTAGCCGCATCCCCCTTATAGCGATTTATCCGCAACGTTCGCTAGACCGCCCAAAGCGGCCTTATGCCGACCATGCTGTTGCCACGATCGCGGCCTAAGCCCGCGCCCATCCGCCCTTACAGGAGCTCCCCATGCGCCGTGTCGCTGTCCTCGCCGCCCTCTGCCTGCTGGCTGGCTGCGGCGATTCCACGTTCGACCGCGTCTCGACTGGCGCTGGTGCCGGCGCCGGCACCGGCGCGGTCATCGGCCTGATCGGCGGCCCGATCGGCGTCGGCCTCGGGGCCGCGATCGGCGCCGGCATCGGCGCCGTCACCGGCGGCGAGACCACGAACCAGCAACTCGATCTCGGCCCGCCGGTTTGGGAAAAATAGCTGCCGTCAGGCCGCTCCGCTCACATACGCCTTCAGGCTATCCACCTCGGTTTCCTGCTGCATCATCCGCGCCTTCACCACGTCGCCGATGCTGACAATGCCGATCATCCGGCCGTGATCCACCACCGGCAGATGGCGAAACCGACCCTCGGTCATCATGCGCATCGCCTCGGCGACCGTGGTGGCCTGGGTTGCGGTGCGCGGCTGCGCGGTCATCACCGCGCGCGCCGGCAAATCCAGCGCCGCCGCGCCCAGCCGGGCCAAGGCGCCGACAATATCCCGCTCGCTCAAAATCCCGACCAGCGCGCCGGTCGGGTCCAGCACCGGCGCGGCACCGATATTGTGGCGAGTCAATTCGCCGGCGATATCGGCCAGGCTCTGGTCGGGCCGCACCGATGTTACCGTGCCACCCTTGTGGCGTAGGATCGCAGCAATCGTCATGATCGGATCCCCCCTGGGTCCGCGTGGCGGCCGGGATTGGCCGCGACGGGCCTGCGGGGCAGTCTGCGCCAAGCGCCGGGCAAAAAGCAAAAACTTGCCGTGCGGTGCAGCAAAGCACTAAGCGGTCAGTTGCGTGCGCACCAGCTCGGCAAATACCCCGTTGCGCGCCAACAGGTTATCGAACGTGCCGCGCTCAACGATCCGCCCGTGCGCGAACACCAAAATCTCATCCGCTGCCCGCACGGTCGATAGCCGATGCGCGATGATAAACGTGGTCCGCCCCCGCATCAGCCCGCGCAACGCGCTGGCCACCCGCGCTTCGGTCGCCGCATCCAGGGCGCTGGTCGCCTCATCCAGCACCAAAATCGGCGGGTCTTTCAACGCCGCTCGCGCAATCGCCAGCCGCTGGCGCTGCCCGCCAGACAAATTCCCGCCGCGCTCCCCCACCACCGTATCCAGCCCATCCGGCAGCGCACGCACAAACCCCTCCGCCTCCGCCAGCCGGCAGGCCGCGAACAGGGCCGCATCATCCGCCTCCGGCTGGCCCAGGCGTAGATTGTCCCGCACCGTCCGGTTCAGCAGCAGGCTGTCCTGAAACACCACCCCGATTGCCGCCCGCACACTCTCCAGGCTCACCGCGCGCACATCCTGCCCATCGATGCGGATGCTGCCGCGATCCGGGTCCCAAAACCGTTGCAGCAGCGCCATGCAGGTACTTTTGCCCGCCCCGGTCTCCCCCACCAGCGCCACGCACGCCCCCGGCGGCGCCCGCAGATCAACCCCGTGCAGCACCGCCGCCCCGCCGGGATAGCCAAAGCTGACACCATCGAATTCCACCAGCCCCGGCCCCCGCCGCAGCGCTGGCGCGCCGGGCGGGTCGGCGACGCTGCTATTGGCCGCCAGCACCGCGAAATACGCCTCCAGATTCGGCCGCTCGGCGCCCAGCCGGGCCACAAACCCCATCGCCCCCTCCAGCCGGCCGATCAGCAGCAGCGCCAGCCCGATAAAGCTGACAATCTCGCCCAGCGTCGCCTGCCCGTGCAGCAGCAGCCAGGTGCCCACGCCCACGATGGTCATCACCGCCAGCGTGCTCGCCGCCCGGGTCAGGCCATTGGCCAGCGCCCACCAGGTCAACACCGGAAACTGATGCCGGATCACCTGCGCCACAATGTCGTCGAACAACGCCCGCTCGGCCCGCAGCCGCGTATAGGCCTGCACCAGCGTCACATTGGCCAGCGCATCCTGCGCCGTGCCGGCCAGCGCCACCTGCCAATGCTGCGCCCGCGCCTGCCCAGCCTCGGTGCGCCGTATTACCATCCAGGTCAGCGCCGCGAACACCGCCACCAGCCCGATCAGCACCAGCGCCAGCCGCCAGTTCAGCAGCACGCTCAGCGGCAGCAGCACCGCCGCCGCCATGAAGGTGGAAGCCTGATCGCGAAACAACGCCAGCCCCAGCCCGAACATCGCATCCGCGCCGGACAGCATCACCTTCATCAGCCGCCCGGATTCATGCGTGCCATGAAATGCCGGCGGCAGGGTCAGCACATGGTCGTAAAACCGCGCCATCGCCGCCAGCCGGGTCCGATGCGCCAGCCGGTCCGCCAGCAGCGCCACGCCCAGCGTCGCCGCAATCCCCAGCACCCCCACCGCCGCCCAGGCGCCGATCAGCCGGGCCGCCGCCTGCCACAACGCCGCATCCGCCAGCGTGCCCGCCTGCGCCAGCACCCCGATCACCCGGCCGAACAGCAGCGGGTCGAGGAATTGCAGCACCGCCACCGCCGCATTGCCCGCCAGCAACACCGCCAGCCGCCGCCCGCTCTGGCCCGATAGCCTAAGCGCCCGGCGATACACCCCCATGTTCAGCAGGGCGTCGCCACAAACCGGTGCGATGGCGCCACGAATTCCTCCTGCGCCGCCACGGTCAAAATCTCGCGCGACCCGGCCGCCGCCGTTTGCCGCAACAGCCCGTAGATTGAACTCCCGGCTTCCTGCAACGCCCGCGCCGCATCGCCGCTGCGCAGCCGATGGAACAGGAACAAGGCGGCAATCGCATCGCCCGCGCCGTTAATCGCCAGGTTCAACCGTGGCGTGCGCAGCAGGTGGAACGCGCCGGCCTCCCCCACCAGCATGTCGATCGCATCCGCCGGCGTGCTGTCGGTCGCCAGGCTGGTCAGCAGCACGCAGCGCGGCCCCATCGCCTGCAACGCGGTAATCGCCGCCTTGGCCTCCGTCATCGTCCGGCAGGCCAGCCCGGTCAGCCGCTCCACCTCAAAGCGGTTCGGCGTCAGAATATCCGCCGCCGCAATCGCCTCCTGCCGCAGAAAATCGGCAATCCCCGGCCGCACATAGTCGCCGGTGTCATCATCGCCGATCACCGGGTCGCAGCAATACAGCGCCGCCGGATTGGCCGCCTTCACCTGCCGCACCGCCGCCAGAATCGCTTCCCCAATGCTGTGATCGCCGACATAGCCGGACAGCACCGCATCGCAGCGTCCCAGCACCCCGCGCGCCGCAATCCCGTCCACCAGTCGGCCGATCTGCGCCCCGCTGAACACATCGCCGGTCCAGGCGCCGTAGCCGGTGTGATTAGAGAATTGCACCGTGTTGATCGCCCACACCTCCGCCCCCAGGCGTTGCAGCGGAAAGGCGGCGGAGGCATTGCCTACATGGCCATAGGCAACCCAGGACTGGATCGAGAGAATATTCATGATGCCCCGCACCCTATGAGAACCCGCCCCCACTGGCCAGCCCATCGGCCAGCCCGAGTTGCCAGTTGGGGCCATTCCATCCTAACCCGGTGGCAACATCCAAACTGCGAGACCTTCGATGGCGACTGTGAAACTGTTTGAGCCGATTACCTTCCGCTCCGTCACCGCCCGCAACCGCATCGCGGTGGCGCCGATGTGCCAGTATTCCGCCAATGGCGGCCTGGGCGACGACTGGCACATCCAGCATTACGGCGCCCACGCCGCCGGCGGTGCTGGCATCGTGCTCACCGAAGCCACCCATGTCTCCGCCACCGGGCTGATCACCCCGCATTGCCTCGGCCTGTGGAACCCGGCGCATCTGCATATGATGACCCGCATCGCCAGCATCATCCGCCGCTGCGGCGCGGTGCCGGGGATGCAATTGTCGCATGCCGGGCGCAAGGCGAGCAGTGAAGTGCCGTGGCGCGGCGGCAAGGGCATCGCCATCGCCGAGGGCGGCTGGCAGCCGGTCGGCGCCAGCCCGATCGCCTTCAGCGACAGCCACACCACGCCGCATGAACTCACCATCGCCGAGATCGCCGGCATCAAGGCGGATTTCGCCGCCTCCGCCCGCCTCGCCCGCCAGGCCGGCATGCAGGTAATCGAACTGCACGCCGCGCATGGCTATCTCGTGCACTCCTTCCTCTCGCCCATTTCCAACACCCGCACCGACCAATACGGCGGCAGCCTGCACGGCCGCGCCCGCCTGCTGCTGGAACTGGTCGATGTGGTGCGCGCCGAATGGCCGGACGACCTGCCGCTCTTCGTCCGCCTGTCCTGTGTCGATTGGATGGACGGCGGCCTGACCCTGGCGGACAGTGTCGAAGTCGCGAAATGGCTGCGGGAGACCGGCAAGGTGGACCTGATCGACTGCTCCTCCGGCGGTGTCGCCGCGGTCGGCCCGCGCATCCCCTCGCTGCATCCCGGCTATCAGGTGCCGTTCGCCGAGGCGCTGCGCCGCAATGCCGGCATCGCCACCGGCGCGGTCGGGCTGATCACCGCGCCGACCCATGCGGCGGAAATCATCGCCAACGACCGTGCGGACCTGGTGCTGCTCGGCCGTGGCCTGCTGGCCGAACCGGCCTGGCCGCATCGCGCCGCGCATGCGCTGGGCGCCCCGCTCGACCTGCCGCCGCAATACGCCCGCGCCACCATCAGCTGAGGGAGCCTGCCATGCTGACCAGCCGCGATATCCTCAACGACCTCTGGCGGCTGGTCGGCCTGCCGCCCATGGCGCCCGACGCCATTGCGCTGCCCGGCAGCGAACCGGCGCTGCCATCCTCGTTCCGCGTTGGCGCCGCCGCCCAGGCCAGCATCGGCGCCGTCACCTTGGCGGCGGCGGAAATCTGGCGCCGCCGCACCGGCCAGGCCCAGGCCGCCAGCGTCGATCTGCGCCACGCCGCGCTGGAATTTCGCAGCGGCAACTACCTGCTGGTCGATGGCGCCGCACCGCCAGACCCGTGGGACGCCATTGCCGGCGCCTATCGCTGCGGCGATGGTCGCTATGTCCGCCTGCACACCAATTTCCCGCATCACCGCGATGGCGTGCTCAAGCTGCTCGGCTGCGCCTATTCCCGCGATGCCGTCGCCGCCGCACTGTCCGGCTGGCAGGCGGAAGCGTTTGAGGCCGCGGCCACCGATGCCGGGCTGGTGGTCGCCGCCATGCGGGATTTCGGCGCGTGGGACGCACATCCGCACGCCGCGTTCATCGCCGCCCAACCGGTGATCACGCTGGAACGCATCGGCGACGCACCGCCCATCCCGCTGCCGCCAGCCGGCTCGCGCCCGCTATCTGGCCTGCGCGCGCTCGATCTCACCCGCGTCATCGCCGGCCCGGTCTGCGGCCGGGTGCTGGCGGCGCATGGCGCGGATGTGCTGCGCATCACCGGCCCGCATCTGCCTTCGCTCGGCCATGCCGAAATCGATGTCGGGCGCGGCAAGCTGCAAGCGGCGCTGGATTTGCGCACCGAGCCCGACCGCGCCACGCTGCGCGGCCTGATCGCGGACGCCGATATTTTCACCCAGGGCTATCGCCCCGGCACCCTGGCCGCGCGCGGCTTCGGCCCGCAGGACGTCGCCGCCCTCAAGCCCGGCATCATCTATGTTTCGCTGTCCGCCTATGGCGAGGTCGGTCCCTGGGCCGGCAAGCGCGGCTTTGACAGCCTGGTGCAAACCGCCACCGGCATCAACATGGCGGAAGGGGAGGCCGCCGGCACGCCCGGCCAGCCGCGCGTGCTGCCTTGCCAGGCGCTGGATCACGCCTCCGGCTACCTGCTCGCCCTCGGCGCACTCGCCGGCCTGCTGCGCCGGGCGGAGGAGGGGGGTAGCTGGCGCGTCGGCGTCGCCCTCGCCACCACCGGCCACTGGCTGCGCGGCCTCGGCCGCCTGCCGGACGGCTTCACCGCGCCCGACCCCAAAATTGCCGATATCCCCGATTTGCTGGCGCCCATGCCGAGCGATTTCGGCCTGCTCACCGCCATGCGCCATGCCGGCCAACTCGCGGCCACCCCGCCATTCTGGTCCCGCCCGGCGGCGAAACTCGGCAGCCACACGGCGGCCTGGCCTGATCGGTGACCGCATGCGCCGTGTGGCGGTGCCGTAGACCAGCCGTTCGCAATTTCCCCCTTCCCAAAAGCCCCAACCTCCCCCACTAAATTGGTCATGTCCCGTCGACCCAATCGCGCCCGGGCCTTCGCGCCTGATCCGGGCGCGGATGGTCGGCAGTGCGAATCCCCCAACTGCCCCGCGCTCGGGGAATATCGCGCGCCGCTGTCGCGCCAGGTGCTGAACCAGTATCGCTGGTTCTGCCTCGAACATGTGCGCGCCTATAACGCCGCGTGGGACTTCTATAAGGGCATGTCGCCTGGCCAGATCGAGCAGCATTTGCGCGCCGACACCTACGGCCAACGCCCCACCTGGCCGCTCGGCCGCATTGGCGGGCGGATCGACCCGATCAAGCTCGACCCGGAAATGCTGCGCGACCCGCTGCAAATCCTCAGCGCCGCCCGCGATGCGGAGCGGGTGCGCAAACGCAATGAGGCGCCGAAAGACCTGCGCGAGCCGCTGGCCGTGCTCGGTCTGTCGTGGCCTACGACTTTGAATATATTAAAAACACGCTACAAAGAACTGGCCAAACGCCACCATCCGGACGCCAACCAGGGCGACCGTGCGGCGGAAGATCGGATCAAGACCATCAACCTCGCTTACGCCACCTTGCGCAGCCGTCTGGCCGCCGAACCCAAACTCGCCGCCACGGGGTAGCAGCCTTGCGGCGACGATTTTCGCACCATGTCTAGTCAACCATTGCAACCCAGGCCTAAACTGCTGCTGGGAAATCACAGGATCGCTGGCCTATGAACAAGATTGCTGCCGAAACCGCCGTTTTGCCGACCTCCGCCATCAGCATGCCGGACATTTTCGTCTCCGCGAAGGACGTCTTCGGGGTCGAGATCGACATGCAGGTACCGGCGTTTTCGGTGCGCACCGAGCACGTGCCCGAAGTCGATGAAACCTATCGCTTCGATAAAGACACCACGCTCGCCATCCTGGCCGGCTTTGCCTACAACCGCCGCTGCATGGTGCAAGGCTATCACGGCACCGGTAAGTCGACGCATATTGAGCAGGTTGCGGCCCGGCTGAACTGGCCCTGTATCCGCGTCAACCTCGATAGCCATATCAGCCGCATCGACCTCGTCGGCAAGGACGCCATCGTCCTGAAAGACGGCAAGCAGATCACCGAGTTCCGCGAAGGCATCCTGCCCTGGGCGCTGCAACATCCGTGCGCCCTGGTGTTCGATGAATACGACGCCGGCCGCCCGGACGTGATGTTCGTCATCCAGCGCGTGCTGGAAGTCGAAGGCAAGCTCACGCTGCTCGACCAGAACCGCGTCATCCGCCCGCACAAGGCCTTCCGCCTGTTCGCCACCGCGAACACTGTCGGCCTCGGCGACACCACCGGCCTCTATCACGGCACCCAGCAGATCAATCAGGGCCAGATGGACCGCTGGAACATCGTCACCACCCTCAACTACCTGCCGCACGGCCAGGAAACCGAGATCGTGATGGCGAAGATGGGCGTCGATCCGTCGGACAAGGCCGAACGCAAGCGCGTCGAAGCCATGGTCGCCCTGGCGGACCTGACCCGCGCCGGCTTCATCAACGGCGATATCTCCACCGTCATGTCGCCGCGCACGGTCATCACCTGGGCGGAAAACACCCGTATCTTCAACAATATCGGCATCGCCTTCCGGCTCACCTTCCTCAACAAATGCGATGAGGCAGAACGCCAGACGGTGGCCGAGTATTATCAGCGCTGCTTCAACGAAGAAGTCGCCACCGGCGCCTTCATGAAGAAATAAGTTTGTGGCGGGCGGCCCAAACAGCCGCCCGCAGCCGCAGACCCGCTTCGAAGAACGACGAACCAAAGCGCTAGGGACCAACAGGTGAGCGGCAGCAACAAGGACAACACGCGGTCCGACGAATTCAAGCGCGCGACCGCGGGCGCCCTGCGCGCAATTGCTCGCAACAACGAAGTGCAGGTGGCCTTCCAGCCCGGCCCATCCGGCCTGGCCGGTAAGCGCGCCCGCCTGCCGCTGCCCACCCGCGCCTTGCCGGCGGCGGAAATGGCCAAGCTGCGCGGCGCGGCCGACAGCCTAGCGCTGCGCATCCGCCATCACGACGATGCGGTGCACAACGCCCGCATGCCCTCGCGCCGCGAAGCGCGGGAGACGTATGACGCGCTGGAGCAGGCCCGGGTTGAGGTCGTCGGCGCCACCCATATGGCCGGCGTCGCCCATAATCTCTACGCCCGCCTGTCGGAAGAGTGCGAAGCCGAAGGCATGGACCGCATGACCCGCAAGGATCAACTGCCCATCCATCAGGCGCTGGCCTTGCTCGCCCGCGAACGCATGTCCGGCGAACCGGCGCCGAAAGCGGCGCAGAAAGTGTTGAACCTGTGGCGCGAAACCCTGGGCGATACCGCCGATTCCGCCCTGCAGGAAATGGTGGAGGCGCGCGAGGACCAGACCGCGTTTACCCGCGCCGCCCGCAAGCTGCTCGCGGCGATGGATCTCGCGGAAGCCGAGATTGACGCCGATCAGAACGAAGACCAGGACGGCGAGGACGGCGGCGAGCAATCCGGCGCGCAAGACAATACCGAGAACAGCGAAGGCCAGTCGGAAAGCGAATCTGAAGCCATGCTCGGCGCCCAGCCCGAGGAAATGGAAGGCGAGGCCAGCGACGACGAAAGCGGTGAGGAAGGCGAAGAAGACGCCGCCGCCGCCGAAGGCGATGACAAGCCGGGCGGCCCGCAGCCGCGCCGGGAAAAGCCGCTGCCGGACAACGAAAACGCCTACAAATTCTTCACCCGCCAGTTCGATGAGGAAATCGAGGCCGAGGATCTCTGCGACCCCGAGGAACTCTCCCGCCTGCGCCAGCAGCTTGACCAGCAATTGCAGCATATGCAGGCCGTGGTCTCCAAACTCGCCAACCGGCTGCAACGCCGCCTGATGGCGCAGCAAACCCGCAGCTGGGATTTCGACCTCGACGAAGGCATGCTCGATGCCGGCCGCCTCGCCCGCGTCGTCACCAACCCGCTGCTGTCGCTGTCGTTCAAGCGCGAACGCGACACCGATTTCCGCGACACCGTGGTGACCTTGCTGATCGACAATTCCGGCTCCATGCGCGGCCGGCCGATCACGGTGGCCGCCATGTGCGGCGACATCCTCGCCCGCACCCTGGAACGCTGCGCGGTGAAGACCGAGGTGCTCGGCTTCACCACCCGCGCCTGGAAAGGCGGTCAGTCCCGCGAACGCTGGGTCGCCGAAGGCAAGCCGCGCAACCCCGGCCGCCTGAACGATCTGCGCCACATCATCTACAAAGCCGCCGACGCCCCCTGGCGCCGCGCGCGCAAAAACCTCGGCCTGATGCTGCGCGAAGGGCTGCTGAAGGAAAATATCGACGGCGAAGCGCTGATGTGGGCCTATCGCCGCCTGCTCGCTCGCCCGGAACATCGCCGCATCCTGATGGTGATCTCCGACGGCGCCCCGGTCGATGACAGCACCTTGTCGGTCAACCCCGGCAATTACCTCGAAAAGCATCTGCGCGAGGTAATCAAGGAGATCGAAAACCGCGATCAGGTCGAACTCATCGCCATCGGCATCGGCCATGACGTCACCCGCTACTACCGCCGCGCGGTCACGATTGTGGACGCCGAGGAATTGGGCGGGACGATGATGGCCAAGCTCACCGAGTTGTTCGACGAAGACGCCGCCGAAGCCTGGGCCCGCGCCAGCGCCGAGAAATCCGCGATCGTCGTCTGACGCTGTCCCATCGGGCACGCATCGTTCTGGGCCGCCTCGCCTCCGTTAGCTAAGACGATTAGCCAACGGAGGCCCTGGCTTTGCCGCCCAAGGGCAATTTGCTAAACAGCGTGACGACCCGGGGCCAACCTCCCGGCAGGGACCAAGGAAACAACCATGAAACGTCGCAGCTTCCTGGCCGCCAGCGCGGCCGCCACTTTGGCCAAACCTGCCCTCGCGCAAGCCGCCAAGCCGCTGGTGTTCGTGCCGCAGGGCAATCTGGTGACGATGGATGCGGTGTGGACCACCGCCACCACCACCCGTAACGCCGCCAACATGGTCTACGAAACCCTCTATGGCCGCGACGCCAAGATGAACCCCAAGCCGCAAATGGTCGAAGGCGCCGTCGTCGAGGAGGACGGCAAACGCTGGACCCTGACCCTGCGTGACGGCCTGACCTTCCATGATGGCGAAAAAGTGCTGGCCCGCGATTGCGTCGCCTCGCTGAAGCGCTGGATGAAGCGCGACCCGGCCGGCCAGACCATCGAGGAACGGCTGGACGCGCTGGAGGTCAAGGACGACCGCACCCTGGTCTTCCGCCTGAAGAAGCCCTTTGCCGGCCTGGCCGCCGCCCTGTCCAAAACCCAGCCCACCCCGGTGATGATGCCCGAACGCATCGCCAACACCGACCCGTTCAAGCAGATCACCGAAGTCGTCGGCAGCGGCCCGTTCCGCTATTCGGCGAAAGACTATGTCTCCGGCCATCAGGCGGTGTTCACCCGCAACGAAAAATACGTGCCGCGCAATGAGCCCGCCAACTACACCTCCGGCGGCCTGCGCGCTTTGGTAGACCGGGTGGAATGGCGCATCATCCCCGATGCCGCCACCGCCGCCAGCGCCATGGCCTCGGGCGAGATCGACTGGCTCGAAGCCCCGCTGCCGGACCTGCTGCCCATGCTGCGCAAGGCCCCGGGCGTGACCGTCGGCGTGCTGGATGAAACCGGCTATTACGGCGTGCTGCGGCCGAATTGGGAGCAGGGGCCCACTGCCAATGTCGGCGTGCGCCGCGCCATGCTCGCCGCCATCGACCAGATCGACGTCATGACTGCCACCATGGGCGACGACAAATCCTTGTTCCGCGCACCGGTCGGCATGTTCATCCCCGGCTCCGGCTCGGCCAATGACGCAGGCATGGACCTGATCCGCAAGCGCAAATCGGTGGCCGAAATCAAGGCGATGCTGAAGGAATCCGGCTATGCCGGCGAACGCATCGTGCTGTTTCACCCGACCGACCAGGTGTTCTACAACGCCATCGTCAGCGTCGCCGCCGCTGCCTTCCGCGAAATCGGCCTGAATATCGACGAACAATCCGTCGATTGGGGCACGGTGGTCGAACGCCGCGGCAGCCATGAACCGCTCGACAAAGGCGGCTGGTCCATGTTCCCCGCCGGCTTCCCCGCGGTGGAATATACCGACCCGCTGCTGGCCAGCGGCGTGCGCGGCAATGGCAAGAAAGCCTGGTTCGGCTGGCCGAATGACGCCAAGCTGGAAGAACTGCGCGAAGCCTGGATGGATGCCACCGATCCGGCGGCGCAGATGAAACTGGCCGAACAAATCCAGGCCCGCTGCCTCGATCAAGTCACCCTGATCCCGGTTGGCCAATACCTGCCCCCCGCCGCCTGGGGCAAAACCATCACCCCGCCCTTGAAGGGCCTGTGCCCGGTCTTCTGGGGCGTCAGCAAAGTGTGAAGAAATACGCTGGGTGTCCTAAACCGGCACCCAGCCATCCGCCTTCAACACCTCACCCGCCAGATACAAACTGCCGCAGATCAGCACCCGCCCTGGCGGCTGTGTGGCGATAATGCGCGCCAATGCGTCACGCACCGTCGGCCCGATCTGCGCCGCGCCGCCAGATGCCGCCACAATCGCGTCCACCGGCAGCGCCAGATGTTGCCCCGGTTCGGCCACCGCCCACAGGCTGCTGGCCAGCGGCAGAATGGGTGCCAGAAATTCGGCGGTGTCCTTGGCCTGCTTCATCCCGACCACAACATGCACCGGCCGATCCGCCCAGTGCCGCAGTTGCGCCGCCACCGCCGCGCCGCCGCCGGGATTGTGCCCGCCATCCAGCCATACTTCCCAGCCCGCTGGCAGCCCCGCCGCCAATTTGCCGGTCAAACGCTGCATGCGCGCCGGCCACACCGCGCTCGCCACCCCACGCGCCAGCGCATCGTCGCGCAGTCCCAGCCCGCTCGCCCGCAACGCCGCGATGGCGATGCCGGCATTGTCCAACTGATGCGCCCCCAGCAAGGCCGGGGGCGGTAAGTCCAGGCGGCCGCCCGCATCGGTGAAGCGAAACCCGTGCTCCATCGGCGCCACCGTCCACTCACGATCCCGCGCCGCCAGATGCACGCCCCGCGCCGCCGCCTCGGCCTGCAACACCGCCAGCACCTCGGCCGGCTGTGCGCCGGTCACCGCCGGACTGCCGGGCTTGAAAATTCCCGCTTTTTCAAAGGCAATTTTTGCCAGCGTGTCGCCCAGCATCTCCCGGTGATCCAGCGAGATCGATGCGACCGCGCATGCGGCCGGATGCGTCACCACATTGGTGGCATCAAACCGTCCGCCCAGCCCGACTTCCAGGATGCACAACTCCGCCGGCACCTCGGCGAACAGCCAAAACCCGGCCGCCATCAGCAATTCGAACACGGTGATCGGCGCCGCGCCGTTGGCGGCTTCCACCCGGTCCAATGCGTCGGACAATGCGGCGTCGCTCACCAGCGTGCCGGCCAGCCGAATGCGCTCGTTAAACCGCACCAGATGCGGCGAGGTGGTAACATGCACCCGCCAGCCCTGCGCCTCGCCCATGGCGCGCAGAAACGCGCACACGCTGCCCTTGCCGTTGGTGCCGGCGACGTGGATCACCGGCGGCAGCCGGTCTTGCGGGTTGCCCAGCGCGGCCAATACCCGCCGCAACCGGTCCAGGCTGAGGTCGATCAGCCGGGGATAGCGCGCATGCAGCCGGGAGATCAGGGCTTCCGCGCGTCCGGGCGCCGCTGCGCTCAAGCCGCGTCCAGTTGCTTTACCCGTAACAGCCCGATCAGCCGGCCCAAAGTGGCGTTCATCTCTGCCCGCTTCACCACCAGGTCCAGA
>CAITOL010000152.1 GCA_903893975.1 uncultured Rhodospirillales bacterium
CCGCCGGCGGTGGTATCGCCGGACACCGCCGCGTCGATCAGGGTGACGTCGCGCCCGGCGCGGCGCAAAGCCTCGGCCAGTTTGGCCTGGAAGGCGTCTGGCGCGGCGAGGCCGTAGCCGGCGGCGAGCGAGTCCCCGAGCACCAGCAGGCGTAAACTGGCACTGCGCGCGGGGGCGATTGACGACAGCGAGATGAAAAAGCCGCAACACAGTGCAATCGCCGCTTTGCGCCAGCCCCGGCGCAGGCCATATCCGGTGGCCATGAACGCCATCACGCACCCCTCCGATCCCGCGCCCCATCCTTTGGTGATGGTCAACGACCTGCGCCTGACCGTGCCCGCCGCGAGCGGGCCGGTCAACATCCTGCGCGGGATCGATCTGAAAATTCATCCGGGCGAGGTGGTGGGGCTGGTCGGTCCGTCCGGGTCTGGCAAGACCAGCCTGCTGATGGTGCTGGCCGGGCTGGAAGCGGCGACCGGCGGGCAGGTGGTGCTGGCCGGGCAGGATCTGGCCGGGTTGGACGAGGATGCGCTGGCGCGGATTCGGCTGGCCAATGTGGGGATTGTGTTTCAGGCGTTTCATCTGATCCCGAGCATGACCGCGCTGGAAAATGTCGCCATGCCCTTGGAACTGGCCGGGGACGATGCGGCCTTCGCCAAGGCGGAGGCGGCGTTGCGCGAGGTGGGGCTGGGGCATCGGCTGACGCATCTGCCCGGCCAGCTGTCGGGTGGTGAGCAGCAACGGGTGGCGCTGGCGCGGGCGTTTGCACCGCGGCCGCGGCTGCTGCTGGCCGACGAGCCGACCGGCAATCTGGATCAGGCGACCGGTGAGGTGGTGATGCAGCTGCTGTTCGATCTGCGCGCCCGGCTGGGGGCGACGCTGCTGCTGATTACCCATGATGCCGGGCTGGCGGCGCGGTGCGACCGCACGGTCCATATGGCCGATGGCCGGGTGGTGGCGTGAGCGGTCGCATGGGGCTCGCCCTGCGGATTGCCGGACGGGAGTTGCGCGGCGGCATTGCCGGGCTGTGGATTGTGCTGGCCTGCCTGGCACTGGGGGTGACGGCGATTGCCGCCGTGGGCAGCCTGCGCGCCAGCATTGCCGAGGGGTTGGCGCGCGACGGCGCCCGGATTCTGGGCGGCGATATCGCCATCCAGGGCGGTGCGCAGGCGCTGCCGGACAGCTTGCGCGACTGGCTGCGCGCCCGCAATGCGGCGTTTTCCGACGTGGTGACCTTGCGCACCATGCTGGTGGCGCCGTCGGGCGACCGGGTGCTGGTGGAGTTGAAGGCGGTTGACGATAACTGGCCGCTGATTGGCAGCGCCGGCTTCGCGCCTGCCGAGGCGCGGCAGGGCCTGGCGGTGGACCCGGCGCTGCCGGCGCGGCTGGGGGTGGTGCCGGGGGCGCTGCTGCGGGTGGGCAATAGCCAGTTGCCGCTGCGCGGGGTGGTGCTGGAGGAGCCGGACAAGGTGGCCAGCCCGTCGTTGTTCGGGCCGCGGGTGATGCTGCCGCTGGCGGCGCTGCCGGCAACCGGGCTGCTGCAACCCGGCGCCATTGTGGAGCATGCGATGCGGGTGCGGGTGCCGCCGGGCGGGGACGCGGACCGGCTGCTGGCGGCGTTGCGCGACCAGTTCGCCGAGCAGGGCTGGCGGATGCGGCAGGCGCGCGATGCGGCGCCGGGGGTGGGGCAGTTTATCGACCGCACCGCGCTGTTCATGACCTTGGTCGGCCTGACATCGCTGCTGGTGGGCGGGATTGGCGTGGCCAACGGGGTGCGGGCGTGGCTGGCCGGGCGGGCGCGGTCGATCGCGGTGCTGCGTTGCCTGGGGGCCTCGGCCGGGCTGGTGTTCGCGGTGGTGCTGATCCAGGTGATGGCGCTGGCGGCGCTGGGGGTGCTGGTGGGGGTGGCGCTGGGGGCGGCGCTGCCGCTGCTGGCTGGCGGGCTGCTGGGCGACGTGCTGCCGGTGCCGCCGGTGGCCGGGGTGTATCCGCTGGCCCTGGCGGAAGCGGCGGGGTTCGGGCTGCTGACGGCGGCGAGTTTCGCGCTGTGGCCGCTGGGGCGGACGATGCAGATCCCCGGCGCGGCGCTGTTTCGGGACCCGTTGATGCCGGTGGCGGCGCGGCTGCCGTGGCGGCTGCTGGCGGCGAATGTGGGGCTGGTGGGGCTGCTGGTGGGGTTGATTGTGCTGACCGCCGATGACCGGCGGTTCGCGCTGGGGTTTTGCGCTGGGGCGGCGGCGACGCTGGGGCTGTTTCGGCTCGGCGCGTGGGGGGTGATGGCGCTGGCGCGCCGGGTGGAGCGGCGGGCGCGCACGGCGGCGCTGCGGCTGGGGCTGGCGAATGTGCATCGGCCCGGCACGGCGACGCCGCTGATGCTGATGTCGGTCGGGCTGGGCCTGTCCACGCTGGCGGCGGTGGCGTTGATTCAGGGCAATGTGCGGCATCAGGTGGAGGATCAGTTGCCGGCCAATGCGCCGAGCTTCTTCTTCATCGATATCCAGAACGACCAGATGGCACGGTTTCGCGCGATTATCGACGGCTTTGCCGGGGTGGACGCGGTGCGGGATGTGCCGAGCCTGCGGGCGCGGATTGTCAGCGTGAACGGCGTGCCGGCGGATCAGGTGCGGACGACGCCGGATACCGCCTGGGCGCTGCGCGGCGACCGGGGGCTGACCTATGCCGCGACAGCGCCGGAGGGCAGCCGCGTGGTGGCCGGGAAATGGTGGCCGGCGGATTATGACGGGCCGCCGTTGGTGAGCTTCGACGCGGCGATTGCCAAAGGTTGGGGGGTGGGGATTGGCGACCGGATCAGCGTGAACGTGCTGGGACGGACGCTGGAGCTGACGATTGCCAATCTGCGCGATGTGGCGTGGCGGTCGATGGGGATCAACTTCACCCTGGTGGCGAGCCCGGGCCTGCTGTCGCGGGCGCCGCATACGCATATCGCGACGCTGCGGGCGCCGGAGGCGACGCAGGCGGCGTTGCTGCGGGCGGTGACGGATGCGCTGCCGAACGTGTCGGCCATTCGGGTGGCCGATGTGCTGGCGGTGGTGGGGGATATGCTGGGCCAGATCGCCATCGCGCTGGCGGCCACCGGGTCTTTAACCCTGGCGGCGGGGGCGCTGGTGCTGGCGGGCGCGGTGGCGGCGGGGCAGCGGCGGCGCATTCGGGAGGCGGTGATTTTGAAGACGCTGGGCGCGAGCCGGCGGCAGATCCGCACCGCGTGGCTGGTGGAATTCGGGCTGCTGGGCGGGGTGGCCGGGCTGCTGGCGGCCAGCGTGGGCAGTTTGGCCAGCTGGGCGGTGGTGCATTTTGTGATGGGCGCGGATTTCATCTTTCTGCCCGGCACGCTGGCGGCGGTGATGGCGGGCTGCATCGGGCTGATGCTGGGGTTTGGGTATGCGGGGACGGAAGCGGCGCTGCGGGCCAAGGTGGCGCCGTTGCTGCGCAATGAATGACGGGTGGGATTGCGGGGTGATGGAGAGATTAGCTAAAGATTACACCGAATTCGCTTGAACCTGGGCGCCAAGTGCTCAAAATGCAGGGCGAGGCGAACCTGCCAACACACGGAAGAACTCATCATGGCTATCAGTCCCGACTTTCGGACCTATACCGGCGCCACCCGCGCGGCTGAGACCGCCGGAATGCTGGATGCCGGCCTGCGTGCGTATATGCTGCGCGTTTACAACTGGATGGCATCGGGCCTGGTGCTGACGGGGCTGGTGGCCTACGCGATTTCCGCCACGCCGGCGCTGCTGGACCTGTTCTACCCCGTGGTGGCAACGCCGCGCGGGCTGATGCATGTGCCGGGCGGGCTGGCCTATATCGCCATGTTCGCGCCGCTGGCGTTCATTCTGGCGCTGAATTTCGGCGTCAACCGGATGTCCAAGACCACGGTGCAGGCGATTTTCTGGGCGTTCTGCGCCACGATGGGCGCCAGCATGACCAATATTTTCCTGGTTTATGTGCATAGCTCCGTCGTGCAGGTGTTTTTCATCACTGCGGGCACGTTCGCGGCGATGAGCATTTATGGCTACACCACGCAGCGCGATCTGACCCAGTTCGGCAGCTTCCTGATGATGGGGCTGTTTGGCATTCTGATCGCTGGGCTGGTGAATATGTTCATGGGCAGCAGCGTGTTGCAGCTGGCGATTTCGGTGATCGGCGTGTTGGTGTTCACCGGGCTGACGGCGTATGACACGCAGCGGATCAAGGCGGATTACACCCAGCTGGCTTATGCCTACGGGCCGGATGAGGCGGCGAAGCGGAGCGTGTTCGATAGCCTGTCGCTCTACCTCAACTTCCTCAACCTGTTCATGTTTCTGTTGCAGCTGATGGGCAACCGCAACAACAGCAACTAACGTCCGGCCGGTTGGCGGACAAAAAAAGGGGCCGCAGCTTGCGCTGCGGCCCCTTTTTCGTGTGCGCCGTTGGTTACAGCGACTTGAGGTATTGGGTCAGCTTGATGATGGCGGAGAGTTTGTCGATCTGTTCCAGCGCGCCGAGCTCGGCGGCCAGACGGTCCAGCGCGGCTTCGTAGATCTGGCGTTCGGAGAAGCTCTGGTCCGGTTGGCCGGAGTTGCGGTGCAGGTCGCGCACCACCTCGGCGATGGCCAGCGGGTCGCCGGAGTTGATTTTGGCTTCGTATTCCTGCGCCCGGCGCGACCACATGGTGCGCTTGATGCGGGCGCGGCCTTTGAGCACGGCCAGCGCCTCGTCCATCAGCTTGCGGGTGGCGAGCTTGCGCAGGCCGGCGCTGCGGGCCTTGGCGACCGGCACCCGCAGGGTCATGCGGTTTTCTTCGAAGGTGATGTGGATCAGTTCCAGGTGGTGCCCGGCGATGTGCTCCGAGGCGATTTTCTCCACCTTGCCAACGCCGTGGGTTGGGTAGACGACGTAATCCCCCTCGGCGAAGGATTCGTCTTTATTGGAGGCGCGGGAGATTTGCGGCGGGCGGCCGCCATGCTGGATCGGGCCGCCCATTTTATTTTCTGGCGGGCGGGTTTCCGCGGGCTTGGCTTCCACCGGCTTGGGGGCCGGTTCGGCGGCCTTCACCGGCTCCGGCTTCGCGGCGGGTTTGGCGGCCTTGGTGGCGGGCTTGGAGGTGCCACCTTCGGCAATATGCGCCCGCGCGGCTTCACGCACCAGGTCTGCCATGGTGGGCGCAGCGGCGGCAGCAGCAGATTTGCTGGCGGCTTTGGCGGCCGGCTTGGATGCGGCAGGCTTCGGGGCGGCATCCTTGGGAGCGATAGAACCATCGGCCAAATTCGGAGTGTCCTTTGATTTTGGGGGCGAATTTGCGGCGGGCGCGACAGGGGTGGACGCCTTCATCCCAAACCTCGTGCTTCAAACCCGGCCATACCATCCCCGGCGAGGCACCGATTGGGTGGCAGACCGATTGTGTGGCAGACTGGCGCGTTCCATACTGCAGAGAGCGATCAGGTGGTGCCGGACGGCAGATTTTCACCCGAACGCCTGAGCATGTAACACAAAAACCCGCCAACGTCATCCCGCGCCCGCGATCAGACGGCGGGCAACGCGGGACTTTGGCGCATGGCAGGGCCGCAGGGGGCGGCCGGACGCGGTGGGCGTGGCGGGTTACGGGGTGCCCGGTGCGTCGGAAAACAGCTTTTCCTTGTCCGGCTTGCCCTTCCATTCATCCGCGTCCGCCGGGGCGGTGCCTTTGCGGGTGATGTTGGGCCACTGGCCGGCATAGATGCGGTTGCGCTCCAGCCAGGCGGCGCCACGGTCGTCGCTATCCGGCAGGATGGCTTCGGCGGGGCATTCCGGTTCACACACGCCGCAATCGATGCATTCATCGGGGTTGATGACCAGCATGTTCTCGCCGACATAGAAGCAGTCCACCGGACAAACTTCGACGCAGTCCATGTATTTGCAACGGATGCAGTTCTCGTTGACAACGTAGGTCATCCGGCGCTCCTGGAATGACGGGTGGGTGCCAGTCTCTGCAAGGCCGCCGAGACAGCGTTCAAGCCGGGGCGTATGCCGAGATTTCGGGCGCACGGCAAGCGGTCTGCTGCATCGCGGCATTGCACTAGGGCGGCTGCGAGGCCTCCGCGATCAGGCGGTAGAGGGTGCGGGCCTCCGGGGCGGGGCCGCGACGTTCGGCCAGTGCCAGCACTTCCAGCACCAGCACGTCGCCGCGTAGGGGCAAAGTGATGATGTCCCCCACCCGCACCTTGGCGTGCGGCTTGTCGGTTTCCTGCCGGTTGAGCCGCACGCCGCCGGCGGCGACCAGCCGGGCGCAATCGGCGCGGGCGCGCAGCATCCGGGCACACCAGAGGAACATATCCAGCCGTTGCCAGCCGCGCTCGGCCTCCGCGTTCATCGGCCGGCCCGGGTCCCGGAGGTGAGGGCGGCGAGGGCGGCGAAGGGGTGGTCGTGGCGGATTTTGCTGGCCGGCAGCGGCGGGCGCGGCGGCGGGCGGCGGGTGAGCGGGACCATCATTACCGGGGTGGGCGGGCCGAACTGGCCATCCGGCAGGGCGACGGCGGGGAACAGCCGGTAGCCGAGGCCGCGCAGCACCGCCGGCAGCGCGTCGGTGCGCACCGAGAGGCGGGGGGCGAGGTCGCGCGGCAGCGGCATGGCGCGATGGCGGCCGAAGCAGACGAGGCTGGCGGCGATGCGCTCGGCGACGTCCAACCGGACCACCATGGGGCCGGCGACCACCCAGCCCATCGCGGTGGCGAAGCCGGGCGGCCAATCGGCGGGCGGGGCGAGGGAGACGGCGCCCGGCGGCGGCTGGGCCGGGGCTTTGACGCCGTGCCAGACCGCCCAGAGCAGGCCGCGCAGGCCGCTGGCCTGCGGCTTGAGCATCGCCGGCAGGAAGCAGGCATAGCGGCCGGCGCGCACGCCGAGGCGTTGCAGGGCGGCGCGTTGCGGGGGAGCGAGATCGGCCACCGTCGCCGCGACGCCCAAGCCTTCCGCCAACACGTGCAACACGCCGCGCAGGCTGGGGTCCTGGTCATCGGTCAGCCTGGCGAGGCCGGGCAAACGCAGGGCGATCTGGCCGGCGACGAAGGCTTGCAGGCGCAGGCGCAGCCGCTCGCGCTGGACACCATCGAGAAATTCGCTGTCCAGCACCTCCACCTGCGGGCGGGCGGCATTCATGCCGCGCCGCAGCCGGGCGACCGGGGCGGCTTCCCAGGTGAGGGCACCATCGGGCAGCAGGGCGAAGGCGTCATCCTCCGCGGCTTGCAGCCGGGCGACGCGGCGGGGAATTTCCTCACTGAGGGCGCGGCGGGCGGCGCGCAGTACCAGGCGCCGTTCGTCCCCGACCGAGTCCGGGTCTGGCACGAAGCGGAAGCCATCGACCTGGCCGACCGGGTGGCCTTCCACCACCACCTCCCCCTTGCGGGTGACGGCGGAGAGCAAAGCCTCGGTGGCGCCGGCTTCCAGGCGGCGCATCAGCAAGGCGGCGCGGCGATCGACGAAGCGGGCGGTCAGGCGTTCGTGCAGCACGTCGGACAGGCTGTCCTCCACCTCCCGCGCTTTGTCTTGCCAGTGGGTGGCGTCGACGAGCCAGTCCACGCGGGCGGCGATGTAGGACCATACCCGCACCCCGGCGAGGCGCTGCATCAAGGTATCGATATCGCCATCGGTGCGGGCCAACGCCGAGATTTGCGCCGCCAGCCAGTCATTTGGCAGTTTTTGACCGCGTACGAGATAGCCGAAGATGCGGGCGCACAGGCTGACATGGCTGTCATCGGCGATTTTGCGGAAATCCGGGATCTGGCAGGCTTCCCATAGCAGTTTCACCCGCGAATGGCCGCGGGCGAGGTCGCGGATCTCGCGGTCTTGCGACAGGGCCACCAGGGTATCCAGGTCGGTCGCATCGTTGCCGCGCACCAGGCCGGGGCGGGGTGGTGGCGCTTGCAGGCCGGCCAGCAGCGCGTCCAGATTTGCGAAATCCAGCGCCGAATTGCGCCAGCACAGTTGTTCCAGTGGCTGAAAGCTATGGGTTTCCACCGCGCGCACCAGGGCTTCGTCCAAC
>CAITOL010000153.1 GCA_903893975.1 uncultured Rhodospirillales bacterium
CTGGGTAGGGTCCTACTCGGCCTTGAATTTGCAGGGCACGGAGGCGGAGCAGGCGATCGTTGTTGCTGTCAAACGCCTGTCAAACGCCTGTCAACGCTGATGCGGGAAAATGGCCACGCGCATATCGACCTGTTGAAAATTGATATCGAAGGGGCGGAGTATCGAGTGCTCGCGGAACTGGTCGCGAACCGACTGCCGGTGCGCTGGCTGTGCGTGGAATTCGACCAGCCGGTGCCGTTCTGGACCACGAACCGCATGCTGGTCCGGCTTCGGCAGGCCGGATATCAGCTGTGTAAGGTCGATCGGTGGAATTTCGTGTTTCACAACCTGAATTTCACGACTGCCGCCGCCGGGTGAGGCGTGACGTTGGCGGAGGTTTGCACCTAGGCATCTCGGCGCATTAGAGTGCTGATATGAACAAGACGGCTGTTCTGATCGGCCTCGGGGCCATGTTGCTGGCCAGTGCCGGCGCGGTGGGGTGGCTGAACAGCCCGCCGGAGGGCGAACCGAATGCGGCGCCGGCGGGGTTGGGCGGGGGGCTGCCGATTCCCCCTCTGCCGACCCGCTTGCCCGTCAGCGAGCGGTATGACCGGTGCCTGTCGGCGGTGAATGACGACCCGAGCCGGGCGATGGCCGACGCGGATAGCTGGTGGCGGGAGACCGGGGAGGTGGCGGCGCGGCATTGTCTGGCGCTGGCGGAGCTGGGCTTGGGGCGCGCGGCGGCGGCGGCGGCGTTGCTGGAGGCGCTGGCCGATACCGCAGCGACACCGCTTCTGGCGCCAGTGCGGGCCACCATGTTCGACCAGGCGAGCCAGGCGTGGTTGTTGGCGGGGCGGCTGGAAGCGGCTTATGCGGCGGCGAGCAAGGCGGTGGCGCTGGCACCGGATAACCCGGATTTGTGGCTCGACCGGGCGGCGGTGGCGGTGGCGCAGCTGCGCTATCAGCCAGCGATTGACGATTTTACCCAGGCTTATCAGCGCGATACCAGCCGGACCGATATTCTGGTGCGGCGGGCGGCGACCTTTCGGATGCTCGGCCGGCTGGAGGCTGCGGGCGGCGATGTGGCGCGGGTGCTGGCGGCGGACCCGGATAATGCGGAGGCGTTGCTGGAGCGCGGGGTGCTACGGCAGCGGGCGGAGGATGTGGAGGGGGCGCGCGGCGATTGGGAGCGGGTGATCGCGGTGGCGCCGGACAGCCAGACCGCCGATTTGGCGACGCAGGATCTGGCGCTGCTGGATGCCGGGCCGATTCGCTGAGGCGCGGTTAGAAGTCTAGATTGGCGTAATGCGGGGCGGCGACCATGCCGGGCACGCGGTCGGCGAGCAGCGGGCGGAAGCTGGGGCGGGACTTGATCTGGGCGTACCAGTCGCGCGCGGCGGGGCTGACCGACCAATCGACGTCGCCGGCGAAATCCAGCACCGAGAGATGCGCCGCGGCGGCGAAATCGGCCAGCGAGATGGAACTGCCGGCGAGGTAGCGCCGGGTTTCCGCCAGCCAGCCGATATAGGGCAGGTGTTCGCGCAGGCTGGCATAGCCGAGGCGCAGCGTGCTGGCGTCGGCCGCACCGCCGCCGGCGATGCGGCGGAGGTATTTCTGCCCGTTCAGCCGGTCCGTGACCTCGCTGGCGAATTTTTCATCGAACCAGGCGACCAGGCGGCGGATCTCCACCCGCTCGTAGCGCGATTGGCCGAGCAGGGGGATGTCGGGGTAGGCTTCTTCGAGGAATTCGCAGATCACCCCGGAGCCGGGGACGACTAGGCCGTTGTCTTCCAGCATGGTGGGGACGGTGCCGGCCGGATTCATGTCCAGGTAATCCGACCGGCGTTCCCACACTTTCTCTACCCGCAATTCAAACGGCAGGCGCTTTTCCGCCAGCGCGAGGCGGACCTTGCGGCAGAACGGCGACAGCGGCAGGTGGAACAGATAGCGCATCGGTGTGGCTTACGGCGTGCTGCCGGCCGGCTTGAACGGGTTGTTGGTGATGCCGCGGGTGGAGAGTTCCGAGGCATGGGTCTGCACGGCCTGGACGAGGATCTTCTGCGTCCACGGGCCGGCGATGGCGCCCCATTGTTGGCTGATCGCGGGCTGGGATTTCAGCAATTTGTCGCCGAGCGGGCTGCCGTAGAAGGTGCGGAGCTGCTTGAGTTCGTCGACGGTGAAGGCGGTGGCCCAGGCATCAACGATGGCGTTGGTGATCTCGATCGACTGGCCGACGAAATCGGGCATCAGCACTTCATCGACCACCTTGGCCATGTCCTGCGGCGGCTTCTGGTTGGCTTGGGCGAAGCCGAGCGCCAACTGGTTGCGGATCTGTGCCAGCAAATTCTGCGTCTGGCCGCTGAAGCCGAGCCGGTCGCCCAGCGCACGGGCTTCCTTGCGGGCTTCCTCGCTCGGCGGTTTGGCGGCGGCGGGAGCGGCGGCCGGCGCGGCTGCGGGGGCAGCGGCGGCGGGTTTGGCGGGGGCCGGGGTGGCCGGCTTGGTTTGGGCCAGCGCGGGGGCGACGGAGAATGCGCCCAATAGCGCCACGGCGGTGGCGGTAAGGCCTGCCTTGCGGAGCCGATCAGTCGGAGAAAGGGTCATTGGTCTTATTCCAGTTCTTGCGTGGCAGCCGGCGCTTGGCCGTGCGTGGGCAGCCCCACGACGGTCCGAATCGCCGCCAGCATACGACAGCCGCCCTCGCTTGGCGATGCTGTGGCGTGGAAATCATCCGGCGAAATTGGCCATCAGCGACCGCCGGGGCGATAGCGGGCGAGGTAGGCGGGCACCACCAGGGCGATCGGGGTGGGGGTGATGCCGAGCTCGGCCAGGCCGGGTTGGCCTGGGGTGACGACGTTGTCGACGCCGAGCAGCAGGAGTTGGTCGCGGGTAAGAAGTTTACCGGGCAGACGTTCGAGCACGCTGGCTTGCAGGCGGGCGAGCCAGGACGGCACCGGCAGTAGCCAGCGGCGGCGGCCGGTCTGCGCGATGATCCAGCTGAGCAGGGCGCGCATGGTCAGGATGTCCGGTCCGCCGAGTTCGTAGATGCGGCCGGCGGCGCCGTCGATGCTGGCGGCGCGCACCACGGCGGCGGCGACGTCGCCCACGTAGACCGGTTGGAACTTGCTGTTGCCCTCGATGAGCGGCAAGGCCGGGGCGGACATGGCCATGCTGGCGAAGCGGTTGAAGAAGCCGTCATCCGGACCGAAGACGATTGAGGGGCGCAGGATGGTGGCGGTGGGGAAGGCGGCCAGTACGGCGGCTTCGCCGGCGGCTTTGGATTGGGCGTAGCGGCTGGGGCTGGCGGCATTGGCGCCGATGGCGGAGATGTGGATCAGCCGGCGCACCCCGGCGGCGGCGCTGGCGCGGGCGATGGCGCCGGCGCCTTCGGCTTGCAGGCGCATAAAGTCGCCAGGGCGGTGTTCGGCCAGGATGCCGACGAGGTTGACCACGACGCTTGCCCCGGCGACGGCACGGGCGATGGCGGCGGGGTTGGTGACGGAAGCGCGCAGCAGGATGATCTGGCCGACATCGCCGAGCAGGCGGAGCTTGTCGGCGGCGTCTGGCGCGCGCACTGCGATACGCACATGGTAGCCTTGCGCGGCGAGGCGGCGCACGATCTGCCGGCCAATGAAGCCTGAGCCGCCGAAAACTGTCGCGATCGGTTGATCCGCCATAGACTGAAACTCCGCTGTTGCCGTGCTGATATGCGGCTGCGCGCGATAAGCTCAACCAGTCCAGCGATAATTGCGGGCTGGCGGGGCTGGGCTGGGTTGTCGGCGCGGGTGCAAGATTGGCTGTTGACGGGGGGCGGCAGGGAGGCTACATCGCCGGCCTCCGCTGTTCCCGCGAACAGTGGTGGTGCTGCCCTGGTGGCGGAATTGGTAGACGCGCAGGTTTCAGGTACCTGTGGCTTAACGGTCGTGGAAGTTCGAGTCTTCTCCTGGGCACCAACTACTTCAGCGGATGGATAAATTAGGACGGCCAGTCGCCCCCGCGGGCGAGGCCATAACGCGAAATGATCCTTTTCATGGCCGACGCCACGCTGCATTTGCATCGCCATGATCTGCCTGACGGCCTCGATCTCGGGCCAGTCGTCGCGGTTGATACCGAAACCATGGGTTTGGATGCGCGCCGCGACCGGTTGTGCCTGGTGCAACTGTCGGCCGGGGATGGCACGGCGCATATGGTGCAGATCGTGCCGCCAGAGCGCGGTGGACGTGGCGCCGATTGCCCCAATCTGAAAGCGCTGCTGGCGGACCCGAACCGGGTGAAGCTGATGCATTTCGGCCGGTTCGATGTGGGGATGTTGCAGAAATCGCTGGGCATTCGGGTGGCGCCGGTGAAGTGCACCAAGATTGCCGCCAAGCTGGTGCGGACCTTTACCGACCGGCATGGGCTGAAGGATCTGTGCAAGGAATTGCTGGGCGTGGATTTGTCCAAGCAGCAGCAGACGTCGGACTGGGGTGCGGCCGAACTGACCGCCGAACAACTGACCTATGCGGCGTCTGACGTGCTGCATTTGCATGCTTTGTGGGCCAAGCTGGAAGGCCTGCTGCGCCGGGAAGGCCGTCTTGAACTGGCTGAGGCATGTTTTGCCTTTCTGCCGACCCGGGGCGAGCTGGATGTGCTCGGCTGGGACGCACCCGACATTTTTTCCCACTAAGACCGGCCTTGCGGCGCCGATGACGGCCGATCGCACCCCAGATCTGGTTCGCCGGCGATGACGGTGCGGCCGGTTTGGCGCCGATTGCGCAATGGGGTGCTGCTGGCGGCCGGGCTGGCGGTGGGCGCGGCCTGGGTGGCGCCAAGGCTGTTTGACGCCAATCAACATCGTGATGTGATCGAAAACCTCGCCAGCGGGGCGTTGGGGCGCAGCGTGCGCATCGACGGGCCAGTGGCGCTGAACCTGTTGCCGGAGCCATCGTTGGTGGCAGCAAGGGTGACGGTGGGCGGTGGCGAGCCGCAGGGGCTGCGGATTACGGCGGCGGAATTGCGGCTGCGGGTTGGGTTGTGGCCGCTGCTGCTAGGGCATCTGGAGGCGCGCGACCTGGTGCTGTCGGGCGCGGATATTCACCTGCCGTGGCTGGCGCCGGCGGGGTTGCAGGCGCTGCGGCCGCCGGAATGGCTGTCGGGCCTGTCGGCGCGGATTGATGGCGGGCAGATCTGGTTCGGCGCGTGGCGGCTGACCGAGGTGAACGCGGCGATATCGTCCGACCCGGATACTGGCAGCTACGCGATTGCCGGCAGCGTGCGGGTGCCGGCGCGGGCGGCGGGCGCAGCGCCGGCGGAATGGCGGGTGAATGCCCGGCTGCTCGGGCGTGGGCCGGATGGCATGGCCGGGGTGGATGTGACGCTTGATGGGCCGGGGGCGTCGGCGACGCTGGCGGCGCAGCTGGGCGAGGATGGTGGCAGTGTGGGGCAGATGACCGTGCGCGGCGCGGATCTGTCGCAGGTGATGCCGGCCCCGAAAGTGCCGTTTCGCCTGGTCGGGCGGTTTAGCCTGGCGGACGGGCTGGCGGCGATTGATGCGATGGAGGGGGATGTGGCCGGCAGCCCGGTGCGGGGCGCGGTGTCGTTCCGGTTGGCGCCACAGGCACGGCTGGATGTGGCGCTGGCGATGACGCGGCTGGATCTGGATGGTTGGGTGCCGGTGCTGCCGGATTGGGCGGCGCGCAGCGTGCCGGGCGGGTTAAGCGTCGGGTTGGATGTCTCCGCCGAGGCGGCGCCGTATGCGGGCGGGCTGTTGCGCGGGGTGCGACTGGCGTTGGATGTGGATGAGGCCGGCACGGGCTTGCGCGAGGCGCGCGCGGTGCTGCCGGGCGATGCCGAGGTGGCGCTGACCGGGCGTATCCTGCCGGCCAATCCGGATTTTGCCGATAGTCCGCGCCTGACCGGGCAGTTGAGCCTGAATGCGCCGGATTTGCGCACCACCCTGGCCTGGGCCGGGCCGGCGGGGTTGCCGAGCCTGGAGCGGTTGCCGGCGGGGGTGCTGGGCCGGGCCACGCTGCGCGGCGCGTTGCAGTTGGCGCCGGGGCTGGCGCGGTTGACCGGGGTATCAGGCCAGATCGATGGCATGACGGCGACGGGTGAAATGAGTGTGCGCGCGGGCGCGCGCCCGGCGATTGGGGTGCAATTGGCGCTGGACCGGCTGAACCTCGACCCTTGGGTGGCCGGGTGGTGGAGCGAGCGTTGGCCGCGTCTGGGCGATCTGGCGGCCAGTGGCGCCGGGCTGGATCTGGAGCTGGCGGTGACCGCAGGCACTGCCAGCCTGCATGGCCAGACGATGAGGCCGTTCAGCCTGGAACTGGCGCGGGCGCCGGCGCGCTTGAGCCTGAACCGGCTGGGCTTTGAACTGGCCGGGATGCAGGTGCTCGCGGCGGGGAGCTGGTTGGAAGGCAAGCGGCTGGCGGATGGCCGGTTGGAACTGCGCACCGCCGATCTGACGGCACTGGCCGATGCCCTGCCCGTGCTGTCCCTGCCGGCGCTGTCGTCGCCAGCGTTGCCCTCGGCACTGCTGGCGCTGCTGCGTGGCTCCGGCAGCCTGATACTGACCGTTGCCGGGCCGGCCGAGGCCCTGGCCGCCAAGCTGAGCGCGGATGTGGGCGATTTACATGTCGATGCGCAACCGACGCTCGATTGGGGCAAGGGGCGGTGGCAAAGCCGGTTGGCGTTGCGCCATCCCGGCGCGCAGCGGCTGGCGGCGCAACTCGGGCTGGGCGGCGCGCGGAATTGGGTCGGTGACGGGTCGTTCAGTCTGGCGACCCAGGTGCTGGGCACGCCGGAGGGCCTGAGCCTAGATTATTTCGATCTTGGCGCCGGCATGCTGCGGGCGACCGGTCAGGTGGCGTTGGCGTTGGGCGAGGTGCCGGCGTTGAGTGGGCGGGTGAGCCTGGAAACGCTGGCGATGGCGTGGCCGGATGTCTGGTCCGCCGAGCCGCTGGCGCTGGGCTGGCTCGCCGGCTGGCAGGCGGATGTGGCGCTGGGCGCGGCGCGGGTGGAGCTTGATCCCGGCCCGGTGCTGGAACGGGCGCAGGCGCGGGTGACGTTGAACGAGGGCCGGTTGGCGGTGAGCGAGCTGACGGCGGAGCTCGGCGGGGGCAAGCTTGCTGGCACGGCCGGGCTGGACAGCCGCGCCGATCCGCCGGTGTTCACTCTGGAGGCCAGCCTTGCCGGGGTGCGGCTGTCGCAACCGATCTGGCAGGCGCCGGTGGATGTGGGCAGCGCGCTGGTGGACGGCCGGCTGGCGTTGAACGCCACCGGCTTTGCCCCGGCGGCGCTGCTGGCCAGCCTGTCGGGCGGCGCGGATCTGGTGTTGCGCGATGGGGTGCTGGCCGGCGTGGCGCTGGAGGACATGACCGACGACCTGCCAGAGGATACCGTGCGCGCGGCCCTGGCCGGTGGCAGCAGCAGCTTCGATCGGGCCGCGCTCGGGTTGGTGATCGATCATGGGGTGGTGCGGCTGGGGCCGGCGGATTTAACCGGCCCGACCGGCCAGATTGATGCCAGTGGGCAGATTGATCTGGTGGGCGGGCGGGTGGATTTGCGCCTGGGGCTGCACCCGGCGGTGGTGGATAGCCCGGATATCGGCCTGCGGCTGAGTGGGACGCTCGACATGCTGAGCCGGGCGCCGGAATTGGCTGAGCTGACGCGGTGGCACGCGCGGCATCCGGTGCATTAAGGGGAAAGAGGAAGGAAGGTATTCTTTTTGTGGACAAAAAGAACCAAAAAAACTTCGTCTATGCCTGGGCGATGCCGTACTCCCTCTGGTTGGCCGGTGCGCGTACGAACCTCATCCGCTGAATTACGGCGAAGCCCAGAAATCGATAACGTTTTTTGGTTCTTGTTGTTCACAAAAAGAACAAGCTTTCTGCCATTTGCTTCCCTACCCAGTATTGAAACCAGTTTGTAGCCAGCGTCCCGCTATTCCCAACGTGTCGGTGCCGCACGTGGCGTGGGGCCGATGTGCTGGGCTATTTTAGCGTGGCGTTTTCAGCGGGATTTTTTCAGCGATCCACCCCTGAGCCGGTGTTTGCGCCGCGCTCAGGGGGCGGTCAGCCGCGATGCAGCAGGGCGTAGACGCGCAAGGCGGAGGCGAGTGGGCGCTCGGCCGGGCGGGCGGCGTCGATTTCCGCCACCAGGGCCGCGAGCGAGGCGGCGCGGTGCTGCGCCAGGCTGGCCAGTGCGTCCCAGAATTCCTCTTCCAACGCGACACTGGTGCGATGGCCGCTGAGGCTGAAGCTGCGTTTGGTCAGCATGATGCAAGCCTTTGCAGCGCCCAGGCGGCAGCTTCGGCCACAACCGCGTTCGGGTCGGCGCACAGCGCCGCTGCAACTGGGCGCAGGCTGGGGTCGGCGGAATTACCGATGGCGGTCAGCACGTTACGCACGAAGCGGTCACGGCCGATGCGCTTGACGGGGGAGCCGCTGAACAAGGCGCGGAAGCCGGCATCATCCAGGGCTGCGAGGTCGGCGAGCCGGGGCGCGGCCAGATCGGCGCGCTGGCGGAGCTTGGCGTGGCGGGAGGTGGCGGCAAAGCGGTTCCACGGGCAGACGGCCAGGCAGTCATCGCAGCCATAGATGCGGTTGCCGATCGCCGGGCGCAGGGCGTGCGGAATGGGCCCGTGATGTTCGATGGTGAGGTAGGAGATGCAGCGCCGGGCATCGAGTTGGTACGGGCCGACGAAGGCCTGGGTGGGGCAGATCTCCAGGCAGCGATGGCAGGTGCCGCACCGGTCCGGGTGCGGCGCGTCCGGGGTCAGGTCGAGCGTGGTGAACACCTCCCCCAGGAACAGCCAGGAGCCGTGCTGGCGGGAGACGAGGTTGGTGTGTTTGCCCTGCCAGCCCAGCCCGGCCTGCTGCGCCAGCGGCTTTTCCAGCACCGGGGCGGTATCGACGAACACTTTCACCGCGTCGCCGTAACGGGCGACGATGAACTGGCCGAGATGTTTCAGCAGCCCCTTCATCACATCGTGATAGTCGCGGTGGCGGGCATAGACCGAGATATTGCCGCGCTCCGGGCGGCCGAGCAGCGCCAGCGGGTCGCCGTCCGGTGCATAGGACAGGCCGAGGCTGATCACGCTGCGCGCCTCCGGCCACAGCGTTTGCGGGTCCGCACGCTGGTCGGCGCGGTCGGCGAGCCAGCCCATGTCACCATGGCGGCCGGCGGCGAGAAAATCCTGCAAGCGGGCGCGGGCGAGGCGGCCGATTGTGGCCGGGGCGAAGCCCACGGCATCAAAGCCGAGGGCCAGCGCCTTGGCGCGGATGGGTTCAGCCGCGGCCGCGATAGCCGGAGACCCCTTGGTCTGGAATCCACACGCCTTCGGGCGGGGCGCCGGTCTGCCAGAACACGTCGATGGGAATGCCGCCGCGCGGATACCAGTAGCCACCGATGCGCAGCCAGACCGGGGCGAGCAGATCGACCAATGTGCGGGCGATCTGCACCGTGCAGGCCTCATGGAAGGCGCCGTGGTTGCGGAACGAGCCGAGGAACAGCTTGAGCGACTTGCTTTCCACGATCCAGTCGCCGGGGATGTAGTCGATCACCAGATGGGCGAAATCCGGCTGGCCGGTAATGGGGCAGAGCGAGGTGAATTCCGGGGCGGCGAAGCGCACCAGGTAGCGCAGATCCGGATGCGGGCTGGCAACCTTTTCCAGCACCGCCTGTTCCGGTGAGGCCGGCAGGGCAACGTGCTGGCCGAGTTGGGTCAAATGCTGTGTCATGCGCCTTCCGTCCATTGTGCCCGCGTCGCGGCACTGAATGCGGCCAGTTGCCCGGCTTCGATGGCGGCGCGGATGCCGGCCATCAGATCTTGATAGTAGGTCAGGTTATGCCAGGTGAGCAGCATGGGCCCCAACATCTCGCTGCTGCGGAACAGGTGATGCAGATAGGCGCGGCTGTGCCGGCTGCAAAGGGGGCAGCCGCAGGACGGGTCCAACGCGGTGCCATCATCGGCGAAACGGGCGTTGCGCATATTGAACACGCCCCGGCTGGTATAGGCGCGGCCGGTACGGCCGGCGCGGGTCGGGATCACGCAGTCGAACATATCCACCCCACGCGCGACGGCGCCGAGCAGATCGTCAGGCGTGCCGACGCCCATCAGATAGCGCGGTCGGTCGGCCGGCAGCATCGGGGTGGTGAAGTCCAGTACATCATACATCGCCGCCTGGCCTTCGCCGACCGCAAGCCCGCCGATGGCGTAGCCCTCAAAGCCGATATCGGTCAGCGCGGCCGCGGATTGGGCGCGCAGGCGTTCAAACACGCTGCCTTGCACGATGCCGAACAGCCCGTAGCCGCTGCGATGCACGAAGGCGTTCCGCGACCGGGCGGCCCAGCGCATGGAAAGCTCCATCGAAGCGCGGGCCTCGTCTTCCGTGCACGGGAACTTGGTGCATTCGTCGAACGCCATGGTGATGGTGGCGTCCAGCTGGTGCTGAATGCCGATCGAGCTTTCCGGCGTCAGGCGGTGGCGGCTGCCGTCGATATGCGACTGGAAGGTGACGCCGTCGGCATCGAGCTTGCGCAGTTGCGACAGCGACATGACCTGGAAGCCGCCGCTATCGGTCAGGATCGGGCCGGGCCAGTCGACCATGCGGTGCAGTCCGCCGAGGCGTTCCACCCGGTCCGCACCGGGGCGCAGCATCAGATGGTAGGTGTTGCCGAGGATCAGCCGGGCGCCGGTGCTGCGGACGGCATCCGCCGTCATCGCTTTCACCGTGCCGGCGGTGCCGACGGGCATGAACACCGGCGTCGGCACCTCGCCATGCGCGGTGTGCAAGGTGCCGCGCCGTGCGGCGCCGTCGGTGGTCGAAAGGGTCCAGGTGAGGCTCATATACGTTCCAGCAAACTGGCGTCGCCGTAGGAGTAGAAGCGGTAGCCGGTAGCGATGGCGTGGGCGTAGGCGGCGCGCATGCGCTCGGTGCCGGCAAAGGCGCAGACCAGCATGAACAGCGTCGAGCGCGGCAGATGAAAATTGGTCCATAGCAGGTCGGCGCCACGGATCGGGCGGCCGGGGGTGATGAAAATGGCGGTTTCGCCGCGATAGGGGTGGATGCGGCCCTGCGCATCGGCGGCGGATTCCAGCAGGCGCAGGCTGGTGGTGCCCACCGCGATGATGCGGCCGCCAGCCGCGCGGGCGGCGTTGATGCTGGCGGCGGTCTCCGGCGTGATTTCCCCGCGTTCCGGGTGCATCACGTGATCGGCGACCGCATCGGTGCGCATCGGCAGGAAGGTGCCGGCGCCAACATGCAGGGTCAGCGTGGCGCGCTGCACCCCGCGCGCGGCCAGCGCTGCCAGCAGATCCGGGGTGAAATGCAGCCCGGCGGTGGGCGCCGCGACAGCGCCATCCTGGGCGGCGAACACGGTCTGGTAGTCTGCCTGATCCTGCGCGGTCGGGCCGGTTGGGCGGTTGATATAGGGGGGCAGCGCGAGGGCGCCGGCGTGCTGCAAGGCGTCGGTAAAGGCCGGGCCGTCGAGGTTGAAGGCGAGCACGACGCTGCCATCCGGCTGGCGGTGCTGGACGGTGGCGGTGAGTGCATCGCTGCCGTCGAAGCGCAACGCATCGCCAGCGCGCAGGCGGCGGGCGTTCTTCGCCAGCACCTGCCAGCCCCCATCGGGCAACGGGCGATCCAGGGTAATGCCGATCCGGGCCTCACCGCGCCGGGCGGTGAGCTGCGCCGGGATCACGCGGGTGTTGTTGGCGACCAGCAGATCGCCCGGGCGCAGCAGGCTGGCGAGGTCGCGCACATGCAGGTCGGCCAGGCCGGATGGCGCGACATGCAGCAGGCGGGCGCTATCCCGCGGCCGGGCCGGGTGGTGGGCAATGCGGTCGTCGGGCAGATCGAAATCGAAGTCGCTGGCGCGCATCAGCCCGGTTGTGCCGTCAGACGTCGGGTGGCTTGCACCAGCGGGATGCTGATCAGCACCGCCCAGATTTTGCCCAGCACCTGGCCGGCAAGAAAATCGAGGCTGTTGAAGGCCAGCGAGAGGAAGACGACCGAATCGATCACCAAGCCCACGGCGGAGGAGGCGAGCACCGCCAGCACCAGGCCGCGGCGTTGCAGCGGGGTGTAGATCGCGAAATCCGCCAGTTCCGACAGCAGGAAGGCCGCGCCGGAGGCAACCACCAGGGCGCCGGGGGCGAGGCCGAGGCTGATCAGCGTGCCGAGCACGATGGCGAGCAGGCCCCAGGCAGTGCCGAGGCAGCGTTGCACGAGATCGCGCAACACCAGGGCGAAACCGACCATGAGCACGCCGGACGGCGCCATGACACCGGGGGCGACCGGGATGAGGCAGGGGCCATCGGGCACGCAGACGGTGCCGGCGTGGCCGATCATCCAGTTGGCGAGCGGCACGCAGGCGAGGAAGCCGAGGAAGGCGAGCCCGCCCAGGCTGGTCAGCGGGCGGTTCATGGGCGGTGTCCGAGATAGGTGGCAATTTCGATCAGGTTGCCATCCGGGTCGCGGCAATAGACCGAGGTGATCGGCCCGAGCGCGCCGACCTTGGCCGCCGGGCCTTCAACGATGGCGACGCCACATTCTTTCAGGTGGCGCACCACATCATCCGGGCCGATGGCGGTGACGAAGCACAGGTTCTGCGAGCCCGGCACTGCCTGGGCGGCGGTGTTCGGGCGGTTGCCGGTCTCCGCCTGATCGAGATTGATTTTCTGCCCGCCGAACCGCAAGGCGGTGCGGTTGCGCGGGCCGAATTCTTCCCGCTCCATGCCCAGCACGCGTTGGTACCAGGAGGCCGTGACCTCCATATCCCAGCAGGTGACGACCATGTGGTCCAGGCGATCGACCGTGAAGCGCATCACTCCATCCCGTCGTAAAAATCGTTGCCCTTATCGTCGATGATGATGAAGGCCGGAAAATTCTCCACCTCAATCCGCCAGATCGCTTCCATGCCAAGCTCGGCATATTCCAGCACTTCCACCTTGCGGATGCAGTCTTGCGCCAGCCGCGCGGCGGGGCCGCCGACGCTGCCGAGATAGAAGCCGCCATTGGCTTTGCAGCTGTCTTTCACCGCTTTGGAGCGGTTGCCCTTGGCGAGCATGACCATCGAGCCGCCGCGGGCCTGGAAGGCGGCGACGTAGCTATCCATGCGGCCGGCGGTGGTCGGGCCGAAGGCGCCGGTGGCCATGCCGGTCGGGGTTTTCGCCGGGCCGGCGTAATAGACCGGGTGGTCTTTCATGTAGGCCGGCAGGTCCTGCCCGGCATCGAGCAGTTCCTGCAACTTGGCATGGGCGATATCGCGCGCCACCACCATGGTGCCGTTCAGCGACAGGCGGGTTTTCACCGGGTAGGCGGACAGTTGCGCGCGGATTTCCGCCATCGGCCGGTTGAGATCGACGTTGACCACATCGCCGCCGAGGATGTCGGCGGTGGCTTCCGGCAGGTAGTGGTGCGGATCGGTTTCCAGGCGTTCGAGGAACACGCCTTCCGGGGTGATTTTGGCTTTGATCTGGCGGTCCGCGCTGCAACTCACGCCGATGCCGACGGGCAGGCTGGCGCCGTGGCGCGGCAGGCGGATCACGCGGACATCGTGGCAGAAATACTTGCCGCCGAACTGCGCGCCGATGCCGATGTTGCGGCTGAGTTCGAGCACCTGGCGTTCCATTTCCAGGTCGCGGAAGGCGTGGCCGGATTTGCTGCCGCTGGTCGGCAGTTCATCGAGGTATTTGGTCGAGCCGAGCTTGACGGTTTTCAGCGTGGTTTCCGCGCTGGTGCCGCCGATGACGATGGACAGATGGTACGGCGGGCAGGCGGAGGTGCCCAGCGTCTTCATTTTGGTTTCCAGGAATTTGAGGATTTTCTCCGGCGTCAGAATGGCGCGGGTTTCCTGGAACAGGAAGGTTTTATTGGCACTGCCGCCGCCTTTGGCGACGAACATCAGGTGGAATTCGTCGGCGTGGTGTTCACCGGGCGCGGCGTAGATGTCGAACTGCACCGGCAGGTTATTGCCGGTGTTCACTTCCTGATACATCGTCAGCGGCGCCATCTGCGAATAACGCAGATTGGTTTCGGTGTAGGTGCGGTGCACGCCGTAGCTCAGGGCTTCTTCTTCATTGCCATCGACCCAGACGCGCTGGCCTTTTTTGCCGACGACGATGGCGGTGCCGGTGTCCTGGCACATCGGCAGCACGCCACCGGCGGCGATGTTGGCGTTTTTCAGCAGATCCAGCGCCACGAAACGGTCGTTCGAGGACGCTTCCGGGTCGTCCAGAATGGCGCGCAGGCTGGCCAGATGCGCCGGGCGCAGCAAATGGGACACATCGTGGAAGGCAGCGAGGGCCAGTTCTTCCAGCACTTTCGGGTCGATTTTGAGGATGGTCCGCCCCTCAAACGTGCCGGTGCTGACGCCGGCAATGTCGAGCTTGCGCCAGGGGGTCGGGTCCTCGCCAAGCGGGAACATGGGGGCGTAGAGGAAATTGTCGGGCCGTGCGGTCATTGGGACAGTTCCATTCAGCTTTTCGGCGGCGTGCGGCGGCGGAAGGCGTCGAGTTGGACGACTTGCGGGGTGCTGTCAGGCGCGGGGCTTTCGGCCGCGGCCGCCTCAGGCGCCTCCGCTTCCGGCTCGGGTTCAGGCTCTGCCGCGTCCGGCAGCATCACCGGGAAGCGCAGCATGAAGCGGGCATGCGGGTCGGCGAAGGCGCTGATCGCGGCAACGGGAATAACGAGGATGCTGCCGACACCGCCGAAGGACAGGCCCACGCGCAGGATATCGGTCTCCGGGTCGATGCCGAGATCCCAGAACTGATGTTGCAGCACGATGGTCATTTCTTCCGGATACTGCGCGCGCAGCCGAGGCGGGATGACCACGCCGGGGTAATCCGTGCGCAGGGTGATGTAGAAATGATGCTGCGGCGGCAGGCCATCGCGGGCGACATGGTTGATGGCGTCGCGCATCACCTGGCGCATCGCCTGTTCAGTCCAGAGTTCATACGGCAGCAGGCTTTCGGGCGCCTGCCCGTCGTCATCGGTTTCGTGTGCCATCTGCTTACCTCATGCCGCGTCGCACCCCCCCATAGCGCCAACCGGGGGGCGGGAAAAGATGCGGCGGGTTATCCCTGCATCCAGGGCGGTGCCAAAGTGGCGATTTCACGCGCCACGTCGCAGTCTGGCGCATGGGCGTTGGGCAAATAGCCGAGGCTCATGAGAAATTCCCCGACGATTTCGCCGCCGGTGAAGCGGAAGGTCTGCTTGAACAATTTGACCCAGCCGGCCTTGTCGCGCGGGTGATGCGCATCGAGCCAGGCGGCGAAACTGCCATGCGAGGCGCGCAGCCGCTGCACACGCTGGGCGTTGTCGATAATGGCATCGACCTTCAGCCGGTTGCGGATAATGCCGGGATCGGCCAGCAGGCGGGTGCGGTCGGCATCGGTGAAGCCAGCGACGGTATCAACCTGAAAGCCGGCAAAGGCCGCGTTCATGCTGGCGCGGCGCTTCAGCACGATGTCCCAACTCAGCCCGGCCTGCATGATCTCCAGGCAAAGCCGCTCGAACATCACGGTTTCATCCCGATTGGGGAAGCCGTGTTCGTGGGCGTGATAGTGTGCGTGCACGGGGTTGCCAGGGGCGAAGGCGCAATATCCTGACAAGCCGGTGTCTCCTGCGAAGAAGTGGGGGGCATTCTGTTGCCCGGGGCCCCCCTAACCGCGCTTATCGGTGCTTACGCAGCGACAGCGAATGCCTCATGATTGTCATTGGCACTTGTGATATAGCCCGATAACGGCGGTACAATGCCGGGCAAAAGATGCGTCTTTACCACGCGTGTCGAGCCTGTTTCGCCCCCGCATAACCGCGCCGAATTGCTTCTTTGCAGTTGGTGGAGGCGCCGGGCACTGCCCCCGGGTCCACAACGATTATTCCACACACCGTTTATCACCATAGTCGGCAAGCCGACCCCTTCTATGTAGGCGCTGGAGCCTCGGATTGAAAGAGGTTATAGCGGGTGCCCGAAAAAGGGATCGCGCGCGATGGCATTAACCGAACAGCAACTGGCAGAAATTGCCGCCCAACGCGCGGCCAGCGCGACCACGCGCCGGGCCACGGTGCCGGCGCTGGAGGCGATGCTGTTCGAGGCGCGCGAGGTGCTGGACCACGGCTTTGTCCGCGTCGTCGATTATATGGGCGATGACAGCGCGGTGGTGCAGGCCGCGCGCGTGTCCTACGGCCGCGGCACAAGGCGCACGACGGAGGATGCCGGGCTGATCCGCTACCTGCTGCGCCACCGCCACACCACGCCGTTTGAGATGTGCGAGATCAAATTCCACATCAAGCTGCCGATCTTCGTTGCCCGGCAATGGATCCGGCACCGGACGGCGAATGTGAACGAGTATTCCGCCCGCTACTCGATCCTGGACCGGGAGTTTTATCTGCCGGCGCCCGAACATCTGGCGGCGCAGTCGGTGATCAATCGCCAGGGCCGCGGGGCGGTGCTGCAAGGCCAGGAAGCCGAAGACGTGCTGAACCTGCTGCGTGGCGATGCCATGCAGACCTATGACCACTACGCGGCAATGCTGAACGAGGGGCCGGACGGCGCCCCGCTAGACCCGGAACGCCAGGGGCTGGCGCGCGAGCTGGCGCGGATGAACCTGACGCTGAACACCTACACGCAATGGTATTGGAAGACGGATCTGCACAACCTGCTGCATTTCCTGTCACTGCGCGCCGATGCGCATGCCCAGTACGAAATCCGCGCCTATGCCGATGTGATGCTGGAAGCACTGCACGCCTGGGTGCCGATCACAGCGCAGGCCTTCCGGGATTATCGCCTGGGCGCGGTGACGTTTTCCGCCCCGATGCTGGACATTATCAAGCGCATGCTGGCCGGTGAGGCGGTGGAGCAGGCGACATCCGGCATTTCCAAGCGGGAATGGACGGAGATGATGGCAGCCCTGGGGCGGGCGGCGTGATCGTCTGTTTCGGGTCGATCAACCTCGATCTGATTTTCAAGCTGCCGAAACTGCCAGCGGCCGGGGAGACCATTCTCGGCCCGAACCTGCATATCGAGCCGGGGGGCAAAGGCGCCAACCAGGCGGTGGCGGCGGCGCGGGACGGGGCGGCGGTGGTATTCGCCGGCGCGATCGGCCGCGATGCGCTGGCCACCGACGCGCTGGCACTGCTGCGGCAATCCGGCATCGACCTGAGCCGGGTGGTGCCAAGCGAACTGGCGACCGGGGCGGCGGCGATCTGCGTTGATCCGGCCGGGCGCAACCTGATTGCGGTGGCGAGCGGCGCCAATCTGGCAGCGCAGGCAGACCAGGTGGAAGACGCGCTGCTGGGCCCGCAGACCACGCTGCTGCTGCAAATGGAATGCGCCCCGGCGGAGACCGAGGCGTTGATCCGGCGGGCGCGGGCGGCGGGCTGCCGCATCGTGCTGAACCTGGCCCCTGCGGCGATGCTGGCGGAGGACGCCCTGCGCGCGGTGGACCTGCTCTCCGTCAACGAGCACGAAGCGGCATTTCTGGCGGCCGAACTCCGCTGTGCCGATACGGCGGCAGCCTTGCGGGCGGCGCTGGGCGTGGATGTGGTGGTGACTTTGGGCGAGGCCGGGGTGGATGCGGCAACAGCGCAGGGCCAATACCGGCTGCCGGCGCGCGAGATTGTGGCGGTGGATACCACCGGGGCGGGTGATTGCTATATCGGCGTGCTGGCGGCGGCGCTCGACCGGGGGGCGGAGATGCTGGCGGCGTTGCAGCGGGCCAACGCGGCGGCGGCCCTGGCGTGCAGCAAGCCGGGGACGCAGGGGAGTATGCCGCTGGCGGCGGAGACGGATGGGTTTTTGGGGTAAGGGAAGGAAGCGCTTCTTTTTTGGAAAAAAGAAGCAAAAAACTTTTCTGACTTTGGTTGGGTGCGATTGGGGTTGGGCCGGGAGTGTACGGCGAAGCCTAGGGATGGATGAAGTTTTTTTGGTTCTTTTTGTTCACAAAAAGAACGGCTTGCTGGAGAGGACTTTTCTGGACTGACTGCCCTCACCCCGACCCTCTCCCGCAAGCGCGGGAGAGGGGGAAGAAGGGGTTGCAGCGGTTCGGGAATGTTTGTATATTTGACGTTATGGAAATAACTTCTCCCCGCGCTTGTGTTGGCGAGGTGGCACCGGAGATGGTGCGGCGGGTGGAGATGATTGTCTC
>CAITOL010000154.1 GCA_903893975.1 uncultured Rhodospirillales bacterium
GCACGCAGGACACGCGGTGGCGCTGCAATTGGCTGCACACGGCACTGGCCTCGGCCTGCGACAAGCCGGTGAGTTCAGCCCGCCAGCTGACATGGCGCTTGAAGGTGACGGTTTCCACCGACGGTTCACCGACTGCGACCAGTTTCCGCGCGGCCTGGGCGGCCTGCCGGGCGGCGACTTCGCTGGCGAAGGCGCCAACCTGGACGGCCCATTTGACCGGCAACCGGGCGCGCGCGGCCAGACCGGCGGCGGCGTTGGCGATGGCGGCGGTGGCGGGTGGCGCGGCCATCATGGCGTTCAGGCGGGCTGAGGCGCGGCGGTCGTGATGGGCGACCGGCACGCCTAGTTTATCGTAGGCTTGATCGAGCAGCGCCATCATGTGCAGATCGCGCTCGCCACCATTGGCGGCACCGAGCACGACGCCGATGAGGCGGATATTGCCGCGCACGGCCGAACTGGTGAGGTTGTAGCCGGACGCTTCGACATAGCCGGTCTTGAGCCCATCCGCGCCGGGATAGCGTTCCAGCAGATGATCGTGGTTGAAGATGGTGCGGCCGTGAAAGCGGAAGCTCGGCACCGAGAAATAGCGATATTCCTGCGGGAAATCCTGGATCAGGTGGCGGGCAAGCAATGCGAGGTCGCGCGCGGTGGTGACTTGCGCCGGGTCTGGCAGGCCGGACGCGTTGCGGAAGGTGGTGCGGCTCATGCCCAAGGCGCGGGCGCGCAGGGTCATCGACTGCGCGAAGCGGGATTCCTCGCCGCCGAGGAGTTCGCCGAGGGCGCAGGCGGCATCATTGGCCGATTTGGTGACTAGGCCGAGGATCGCTTCCTCGACGGTGATTTTGGTGCCGGGGACGAGGCCGAGCTTGGACGGCGACTGGGCGGCGGTGTGCGGCGAGACCGGGACGAGTTGGTTGAGGGTGATGCGACGATCGCGCAGCGCCTCAAAAGTCATATATAAGGTCATCATCTTGGTCAGGCTGGCGGGATGGCGCAATTCATCGGCCATGACGGCGGATTGCACTTCCCCGGTTGAGGCCAGGATGACGATAGAGCCGTAGCGCGGCGAGCCAATTTGCGCCTGGGCTGCGGCCGGAAATCCCAGATAGCCTATGCCTACCAGGACGATCATGGCGCAAATCTGCCATGCGCTTTGCCGCAAACCTGTGTGTCCGAACACCATCCCGGACCAACTCCCGCCGAATTCGCGATGACATTACTGGCGCGGGCCGCGGTCTGTCCAGTGTCTACGCATTAGAAAAATTGATTTATGAACGGGTTAAGGCGCGACTCTCGACCATGCGTGGCCGCGTGATCGGACGGAATTGGCGGAAATCCGGGCTATGTTGCAGCGCACAAATTTCCCTTGACCCCGCCGATGCAGGTTTCTATACCGGCGTTGTTGCAGTGCAACATGACATTCGCGGAAACCGCTCGCGCCAGCAGCAGGGACCGCGCCACGACGGCAGCGACCAACCCGCCCGGCGATAGGAGACCGTATTCATGGCGAGAAAGCCAAACAGTAAAGCCGAGGCCAGCAAGGCCGAGGTTGCCATCGCGCAGACGCCGGCACCCGCCGCCGCTGCCGCGCCTGACCAAAGCACGACCGCATTTGCGGACACCACCCCCCCTTCCTTTCAGGAGAGCCCCATGGAAAAGATCACCGCCACCACTGAAGAACTCGTCACGTTCGGCCAGGCCAATGTTGAAGCCCTGGTGAAGTCCAGCCAGATCTGGGTTGCCGGCGTGCAGGACCTGCAGAAGACTTTCGCCGCCACCGCGCAGGCGCAGATGGATGCGGCGATGTCCACGCTGAAGGCGCTGTCGGGCGTGAAGTCGGTCAAGGAAGCGTTCGACCTGCAGTCCACCCTGGCGCGCAGCTCGGTTGAGACCGTTGTGGCCGAGACCAGCAAGCTGACCGATGCCTCGATGAAGCTGGCCGAACAGGCGATTGCGCCGATCACCGCCCGCGTGACCGTGGCGATGGAAAAGTTCGGCCGCGCCGCGTAATGCCAGGGCGCCGGCCGCAGGCCAGCGCCGAGACTTTGTGCCGTGGGCGTTCCCCCCAACCTGCACGGCACTGATGGAGGCCCGGATCACAAGTCCGGGCCTCTTTCTATTTCGTGGTGGTTTCCGATATGCTGACGGCTTGGTGCGATGTTCGCGTCAACGCCACTGAGGGTGCTGCGGCGATTGCCCCATGAGCCAGGACGAACGGTTGCAGATGATGAGTGACGACGACAAGCGGGACGGCAATGGCGGCGGCAATACGCCGAATATTGGCGTGGTCATCAAGGCGCGGCCGAAAACGCGCAAACCAGCGATGTACAAAGTACTGATGCTGAACGACGACTACACGCCAATGGAGTTCGTGGTGCACGTGCTGGAGCGGTTCTTTCAGAAGAACCGCGACGAGGCGACGCAGATCATGCTGCATGTGCATCGCCGTGGCGTGGGGGTGTGTGGTGTGTTCACCTATGAGGTGGCGGAAACCAAGGTGACGCAGGTGATGGACCTGGCGCGGCAGAACCAGCACCCGCTGCAATGCACGATTGAAAAGGAATAACGACGGCGCATCCGGCGCCTGACGAAAAATTAAATCCTGAGCGCTATCGTCCTGCCGAATTGCACACCATATTTAGTGTATCGTGGATCGGGGTCGCCTGGACACCAATGCGTTTTCCAGTCCATCGTGGGACGAACCATCGTTAGGTGGTCCGTCGTTGAAGTGTTGAATGTATGCTATGTTGCGGGCCGCCCAACCCGCCTGCCCAGGTTGGCTTAGCTGCCTGGGTCCGTGCCTCGCCTGAATTTTTGTCACCCGGTCGTTGAGACTTTTTCTGGTTAAGGAGCGTTCCGTTATGCTCTCACGCACTCTCGAACAGACGCTCCATCGCTCGCTGGGCTTGGCGACGGAACGCAAGCATGAATATGCCACGCTCGAACATCTGCTGCTGGGCCTGCTTGATGATGCCGATGCGACGACCGTTTTGCGCGCCTGCGGCGTGGACATCGAACGCCTGCGCGGTGATCTGACCGAATTCCTCGATAAGGATCTGGCGGGCCTGGCGACCGACCGGCCGGGTGACCCGAAGCCGACCGCGGGGTTCCAGCGGGTGGTGCAGCGGGCGGCGATCCATGTGCAGTCCTCCGGCCGGGATGAGGTCACCGGGGCGAATGTGCTGGTGGCGCTGTTCAGCGAGCGCGAAAGCCATGCGGTGTATTTCCTGCAAACCCAGGACATGACGCGGCTGGATGCGGTGAACTTCATCAGCCATGGCATTGCTAAGTCGCCGGGGCGCAGCGCGAGCCGGCCGCCTTCGGGCAATGGCAGCGAGAATAGCAACCCCGACCAGGAGCGTGAGGAAAAGCCGAAAGGGCGTGGCAATGCCCAGGATGCGCTTTCAACCTACTGCACCAACCTGAACAAAAAGGCGCAATCCGGGAAGATCGACCCGTTGATCGGGCGCGATACCGAGATTGAGCGCACGATTCAGATCTTGTGCCGGCGGACCAAGAACAACCCGCTTTATGTTGGCGACCCCGGCGTGGGTAAGACCGCCATTGCCGAGGGGCTGGCGAAGCGGATTGTCGAGGGCGACGTGCCGGAGGTGCTGTTGCAGGCGACGATCTTCGCGCTCGATATGGGGTCATTGCTGGCCGGCACGCGGTACCGGGGCGACTTCGAAGAGCGGCTGAAGGCGGTGGTGACCGAGCTTGAGGCGCATCCGAACGCGGTGTTGTTCATCGACGAAATCCACACCGTGATCGGCGCCGGCGCCACCAGCGGCGGGGCGATGGATGCCTCCAACCTGCTAAAGCCGGCGCTGGCCTCCGGGTCTTTGCGCTGCATTGGCAGCACCACCTACAAGGAATTCCGCAACTACTTCGAGAAAGACCGCGCGCTGGTGCGGCGGTTCCAGAAGATCGACGTCAACGAGCCGTCGATCGAGGATACCGTGAAGATCCTGCGCGGGTTGAAGGCGAATTACGAAGCGCATCACAAGGTGGAATACACCGACGAGGCGATCCGGGCGGCGGTGGAACTGTCGGCGAAATACATCAACGACCGCAAACTGCCAGACAAAGCCATCGATGTGATCGATGAGGTCGGCGCGAGCCGGATGCTGGTGCCGGAAGCGCAGCGGCGGAAGATTGTGACGCTGAAGGATGTGGAGGATGTGGTCGCGATGATCGCCCGCATCCCGCCCAAATCGGTTTCCACCGACGACAAGGAAACCCTGCGCAACCTGGAGCGCGATTTGCGGTCGATGGTGTTTGGCCAGGACAAGGCGATCGATGCCCTGGCGGCGGCGATTAAACTGTCGCGCGCCGGATTGCGGGAGCCGGAAAAGCCGATCGGCAATTACCTGTTCAGCGGCCCGACCGGGGTGGGCAAGACCGAGGTGGCGCGCCAGTTGGCCTCCACGCTGGGGATTGAACTGATCCGCTTCGACATGTCGGAATATATGGAACGCCATGCGGTGAGCCGTTTGATCGGTGCGCCGCCGGGCTATGTCGGCTTCGACCAGGGCGGCATGCTGACCGACCAGATCGATCAGCATCCGCATTGCGTGCTGCTGCTCGACGAAATCGAGAAGGCGCATCCGGACCTGTTCAACATCCTGTTGCAGGTGATGGATCACGGCAAGCTGACCGACCATAACGGCAAGGCGGTGGATTTCCGTAATGTGATCCTGATTATGACCACCAATGCCGGCGCGTCCGACATGGCCAAAGAGGCGATCGGCTTCGGGCGCGAAGGCCGGGTGGGCGAGGATGAAGACGCGATCAAGCGGATGTTCACGCCGGAATTCCGTAACCGGTTGGACGCCGTGATTGCCTTCGCCAACCTGACGCCGGAAATCGTTGGGCGGGTGGTGGAAAAGTTCGTCATGCAGTTGGAAGCCCAGTTGGCGGACCGCAATGTGACGATCGAACTGTCTTCCGCCGCGAAGGAATGGCTGGCTGAGCGTGGGTATGACCGGTTGAATGGGGCTCGGCCGCTGGGCCGGGTGATCCAGGAATACATCAAGAAGCCGCTGGCCGAGGAATTGTTGTTCGGCAAGCTGGTCAATGGTGGCTCGGTGAAGGTGACCTTGAGGGACAACGCGCTGGACTTCGAGTTCGTGCCCGCCCCGGTACCGGCGCTGCCACAACCCGAGAGCAATGGACCGCATGATGGTGGCCCTGAGGGTGAGGAGGGGGCATCACGCGCGCCGGAGACGGTGCACTGAATGCTGTATGGAAAATCTGACTTAGTAATACTTTGTCAGTAAACATCATCTAGTGCCTTGCTGAAGATGACGCGAACGGCACCCCTTTGTGGAGGTGCCGTTTGTGCGTCTAAGCAGCGAGGGACATGATGCAACAAGAAGCGCGCATAGACCGCCAGGCTCGTTTGAGTTTTGCTGGCATCTCGGCCGAAACGACCCAGGTTCTGAGCGAGTTCTGGCACATCGCCAAACCGCAATTGCCGACGATTTTGGATGGTTTTTATCGCCATGTAGCCACCGTGCCGGATTTGGCGCGGCGGCTCGGTACCGATGTGGTGCGCTTGAAATCCGCCCAGGGATCGCATTGGGAGCGGTTGTTTTCCGGCCGCTTTGATGATGAGTATTTCGACAGCGTGCGTCGTATCGGCTTGGTGCATAACCGCATCGGGCTGGAACCGCGCTGGTATATCGGCGGCTACAACTTCGTGCTGAGCGCCCTCACCGATCTGGCCATTCGCACCTATCGCCTGCGGCCCGGCAAGGCGCAGGCGGCTATCCGGGCGGTGAATGCCGCGGTGATGCTCGACATGGATGTAGCGATTTCCGTTTATCAGGACTCGCTGCTAACCGACCGCGCCGCGCGCGGCGTGCGAGTGGATGCGTTGTTGCAGGTATTTGAGGGTAAGGCCGCCGATATGGTGGCGCATGTTGCCGCTGCCGCCAGCCAGTTGCAGGCGACGGCACAGACCATGGCGGGCATTGGCCAGGCGGCCAATCGGCAGACCAGCGATATGGCCACAGCGGCCGAACAGGCGAGCGGCAACGTGCAAACCGTCGCCGCGTCGGCCGAGCAACTCTCGGCCTCTGTGAACGAGATTTCCCGCCAGGTGGCGCAATCGGCGAAGATCGCCGGACGGGCGGTGGAAGACGCCGATCGTACCAATGACACGGTACAACGGCTAGCCGAGGCGGCGCAGCGCATTGGCGCCGTGGTTAACCTGATCTCGCAAATCGCCGGGCAGACCAATCTGCTGGCGTTGAACGCCACCATCGAGGCGGCGCGGGCCGGCGATGCCGGCAAGGGGTTCGCGGTGGTGGCGGCTGAAGTAAAAAATCTGGCGGCGCAAACCGCGAAGGCGACCGATGAGATCGGCGATCAGGTCGGCCGCATCCAGGCCTCGGTGCGGGAGGCGGTGAGCTCCATCCAGGCGATTGGTGCGACGATCGGCGAAATGCATGAAATTGCCACCGCCATTGCAGTGGCGGTGGAGGAGCAAGGCGCGGCGACACAGGAAATTGCGCGCAGCGTGCAGGAAGCCGCGCAAGGCACCCAGGCGGTGGCCAGCAATATTGACGGCATCAGCCAGAGCGTGGCGCAGACCAACGGGGTGGCTGAGGAGGTGCTGGGTGCGGCGACCGGGCTGACCGATCAATCGAACCTGCTGAATGCCGAGGTACGCCGCTTCGTGAGTGACCTCAAGGCGGCCTGAGGCGCGATCAGGGCGCGGCGGCGAGTGCCATCAGATCTTCCGCTGTGGTGGCACTGGCGCCGAGGTCCTCGAAGAAAAACGCTGTGATGCGCTTGAGTTGATCGAGGAAGCGGGCGAGGTCGTTGGTGTCGCGCACATAGGGTGTGTGGCCGGGCGCGAGCGACGGGCTGTGATAGGTGAGGCTGAAAACGCGGTGGCCCTGCTTGAGCATGGCCAGCACCAGGCGGCGTTGGGCGGCGAAATCCACGCCCTCCGGGGTGAGGGTGATGCGTTCCAGCAGCCCGGTACGCGCGAGAATGCCGGGCAGGCGCAAGCGTTGGCCGAGTTGGCTGGTTGCGTGACGGTAGAGGGACCGCCCCTGCCCGGCCAGCGTGCCGGCAAAACCGCGGGTCATTGGCACTTCGAACAGGTCATCGTCGAACCAGAACGGGCGGTCCGGCAGGGCACGAAAATCCGGGCCGTGGACGGGCCGCAAATCCGAATGCACCAGGGCGCTGAGGTCGATGCGGTAGCCGAGCGCGCGCAGGCTGGCGAGGGTTTGCGGGCCGAGGCCGTAGCGGCCGGCTTTGAACATGGTGGGGCGGCGGCCAAAATTGGCGGCAATGGCCTCGGTCACCGCGACCAGTTTGGCGCGTTCTAATGCCGGCGGCAGGTTACAGGCGTACGAATGTGCCTCGTTCACCACTTCATCGTGCGGGGGGGTGACCCACGGATGCAGGTGGGTGCCGATCTGGCACTGGCCGGCATCGTGCAGGGCTTTGAGCACGGCGATGGAGGAGGCGGTGGTGGCGACGGGGTAGTCGATCACATAGGTTGGGCGCAGGCCGTAGGGGGCGAAAATCGCCTGGGCCAAAGGTTGCGCCGCCATGGCGGTGACCGCGGTGCTGGCGCGATTGAACGGGGCCGCCCAGTCAAACTCCTCCTCGGTATCGACCACGACTTGCAGCAACGGCTTTCCCGGCGGGATGCGTGCGAGCGTGATGTGGCCGAATAAATCCGCGGGGGTGGCAATGGGCATAGTGTCCGTGTAACCTTTAGATGCAATATTGGCGAGCCTGCATTTACAATATCGGGATTAGATTAACGCAATGCCGCCGGCATTTGAGATCGTCAACGACCTGCCCCGCGATGCCCTGGCGGCGATGTGGGACCAATTGGAGCGGCGGGCCAATCCGCCGTTTTTTCTGTCCTGGGACTGGATTGGCGGCTGGATCGACACGGCCGATTTGCGTCCCGCGATCCTGGTGGGGCGCGAGGGCGGCGCGGTGGTGCTGCTGGCGGCGCTGATGCCGGCGATGCGGCCATCGCCATTGGGCTGGCAGGTGCCGGCGCTGCATTTGAATGCGGCTGGGCGGGCGGAGCTCGACATCATTACGGTTGAGTATAATGGCTTTATGGTTGCCCCGGAATGGGTGGGCCGGATTGAGGCCGCCGCGATTGGGTATTTGCTGAGCGGTGTCACCGTCGCGGGCCAGCGCCGGGACGAGGTGCACATCAAAACCGCCAGCGCGCCGATTGATGCGGCGATGGTGGCGAGCGGGGTGCGGTTTACCGAGGTGCAGCGCAAGCCGTCGTTCCGGATCGACCTCGACGCGGTGCGTGCGTCCGGCAAAGCCTATCTGGATACACTCAGCGCCAACACGCGGCAGCAAATTCGCCGATCCATGCGGCTTTACGAAAAGCGGGGCGCGTTGACGGCCACGCGGGCGACGACGGTGGCGGAGGCACTGGCGTGGCTGGAGGCGCTGGGTGAGTTGCACCAGAGCTACTGGGTGGCGCGGGGGGAGCCGGGGGCGTTCGCGCATCCGTATTTTGTCGCCTTTCAACGCCATATGCTGCGGACCTGCCTGGCCAAGGGCACGGTGGAATTGCTGCGGGTGTGCGCCGGGGAGGAGGCGATTGGCTATGTTTATAACTTCGTCTATCGCGGCCAGGTTTATGCCTATCTGACCGGGATTAAGTATGAGGATGACAGCAAGCTGAAGCCCGGGCTGGTGAATCATGTGCTGTGTATCGAGGCGCATCTGGCGGAGGGGGCGGCGATTTACGACTTCATGGCCGGGGATAATCGTTACAAGGCCAATCTGGGTCAGCCCGGGCCGGACATGTTTTATCTGATCGCGCAACGGGCAACGCCGCGGCTGCGGCTGGAGGGCGCGTTGCGGGCTGCCAAAAACCAGGTGGCACAGTGGCGGGCCAAACGCCTGCCCGCCGCAGTGGAGTAGCGCACGGCGCGCGAGCGGACTATGATCCCGGTCCCGGCCCACAGAGGCCAGTATTCGGGAGGTTATCCATGATCCGTCGGCGCCATCTGTTGCAGGCCTCTGCTGGGCTGCTCGCTGCCCCTGCCATCGTTGAAAAGGTCGGCGCGCAAACCGCCTTCGACTGGAAGCAGTTCAAGGGCAGCAAGATCGAAGTGAACTTCGCCAAGTCGCCGCGCCCGGATGTGCTGCAGGCGCACCAGAAAGAGTTCGAGGAGATGACCGGCATTAAGGTCGGCTTCGAGCAGGTGCCGGAACAGCAGCAGCGGCCGAAGGTGGCGCTGGAACTCAGCGCCGGTCGGCCGAGCTTCGACGTGGTGAATATCGCGCTGCATGTGCAGAAGAAGCTGGTGGAAAAGGGCAAGTGGCTGACCGACCTGCGGCCGATGCTCAACGATCCGAAGCTGACCACGCCGGATTACGATTTCAGCGATTTCGGCGCCGTCAACGTCAAGGCCGGCACCGGGCCGGATGGTGCGTTGCACAGCATCGCGCTGAACCAGGATTTGTTCATTCTGTTCTGGAACAAGGCGCTGTTCGCGGAGAAGGGTCTGTCGGGTCCGCCGAAAACCTATGCGGAGATGATGGAATACGCGGCCAAGCTGACCGACAAATCCAAGGGGATTGCCGGCTTCGTTGGCCGTGGCATCAAGAATGCCAACGTGGTGCTGTATGATACGTTCATGCTGGGCTGGGACCAGGAAACCATCAGCGCCGATGGCAAGACCTTGCTGACCGATACGCCGGTGGCGATTGAGGTGGGCGAATACTACAAGAAGCTGTTGCGTGAGTATGGCCCGGCCGGCGTGGTTGGGTTCAACTGGAATGAAAGCCAGACCACGTTCAGCCAGGGCCGTGCGGCGATGTGGCTGGACGGTGTGGGCTTCTCCGCCCCGCTGGTGGACAAGAAGGTGTCTAAGGTGGCTGACGTGACCGGGTTTGCGGCGGTTCCCGCCGGGCCGAAATCGCACAACACCGCGACCTTCATCGATGCGATCGGCATTCCGCAGGCCAGCAAGAACAAGGGCGCGGCGTGGCTGTATGTGCAGTGGGCGTCGTCCAAGGCGATGATGGCCGAATATCTGCGCACCGGGTCGGGCACGCCGCCGCGGGTCAGCGCCTATACCAACCCGGCGGTGCGGGCCAATGCGGCCTTCCCGGCGGACTGGTTCACGGCGGTGGATACGTCGCTGAAGATCTCGCGGTCCGGGCTGCCGGAAATTGTCTCGGTGACCGAGTTCCGTGACACGCTGGGCGTTGGCCTGACGGCGACGTTGGGTGGGGCGGATGTGGCGAGCGAATTGAAGAAGGCGACGGAAGCCTTCAAGCCGATCCTGGCCAAAGAGAACGCGTAAGCTAAAGACTGGGCGGCCGCAGGGGTGACCCTGCGGCCGTTGCGTTTCAGCCGACCCGCGCTGCGGAAAGGTTTAGCCGACCCGCGCTGCGGGCATGGCGATTTCGTTGCGATAGGCGACCACGGCTGAGAGCGGCGTGAGCGCCACGCCTTCCCGGGCTTCCGCGCCGGGCAACCAGGCTTCCAGCACATCGAGGGTCAGCGGGCGCGGGTGGCCGATGGCGATCACGTGGCCGTAGCGTTTGGCGATGGCGACGGCTTGCGCCAGTTCATTGCGCATGGCGTTTTTGTCCGCCGCGTCGTCGATGAAAATATCACGCGAGGCGGAGGGCACGCCGGCCAAGGCGGCCTGGCGGTGGGCGACGCTGTGGCCGATCACCAGACTATCGAGGAAGAGCATGCTGCGGGCCTTCGCCTCGGCGGCGACGATATCCATCAGCGCCACATCCTTGGTGGCGACCGAGCCCATATGGTTGTTCAGCCCGACGGTTTGCGGCACCGCATCGAGCGCGGCGCGCAGGCGGCGGCGGTTTTCAGCGGCCGGCAGGTCGATACGCAGCGGGTCTGGCCCGGTTTGCACGGTGGAGTTGCTGAACGCCTGCATGGGCATGTGCAAGGTGGCTTCATGCCCCCGCGCGGCGGCGTTGGCGACCTGGGCCGGCAGATTGGTGGCGAACGGGAACCAGGACATGGTGAGCGGACCGGGCAGCGCGACGGCGCGTTCCGTGCCCGGATGCATGAAGCCCATATCGTCGATCACGATGCTGAGCATGGGGCGGGTATCGCCCCGGCGGCGCGGCACAGCGAATTGCTGCCAGCGTGGCACGACGCCGTCATCCGGGGTGGGGCCGGTGGGGGTCGAAAGGAAATCCGGCATCGCCGCGGCGTGCGCGCGGCGCTGGATGGCCGGAGCAGCGAGCAGGCTGCCGATTAACATGCGACGAGGTAAAATCATACTCAGTTTGTCCTGCAGGCGGGCGCGTCGGGTCAATATAGATCGTAGTTTGCCTTGTAGAACAAAAGGCTAATGCGATTCTTTCATTTTAGCGGTTTTTACCGCGACGACACCTGTTGCCGTTAGCGCGGCTGCTATTCGTTGGCTGTCAATGATCAGCGGCAAAGCGGCACAGCATGGGGCAGGATTTTACGGCAATGCTGGCTTTCTGCGGATTTTCTTGCTGTGCCGCCGGGCCAATCGCATATAGGGCGTAACTTTAGAGAGACTTTCGCCATGACCGCGCGCTTTGCCCGACTTCGTCGTTTGCGTGCCAGCCCGGCGCTGCGCGACATGATGCAGGAAACCCAGGTTGATCTGAATGACCTGATCTATCCGATTTTCATCGAGGAGGGATTGGAGGATTTCGCGCCGGTGGACAGCATGCCCGGCGTGAACCGCATTCCGGAGAAGAAGCTGGAGCAGGCGATCAAAGAGATTGCCCGCGCGGGCATTCGGGCGGTGATGCTGTTCGGCGTGTCGCATCACAAGGACGAGGACGGCAGCGATAGCTGGAACCCGAACGGGTTGCTGGCGCGGATGATCAAGCGCTGCAAGGACGCCGCACCGGACCTGGTGGTGATTTCCGACACGTGTTTCTGTGAATACACCACCCATGGGCATTGCGGCGTGGTGGAGCACGGGCATGTGCATAACGACCATACGATTGAAAACCTCGGCCGTCAGGCGGTGATCGCGGCGCGCGCGGGGGCGGATATGATTGCGCCGTCGGCGATGATGGATGGCCAGATTGCCGCGATCCGGGCGGCGTTGGATGCGGATGGGCGGCATGAACTGCCGATTATGGCGTATTCGTCGAAGTTCGCGTCCGCCTGCTATGGGCCGTTTCGGGCAGCGGCCGGGAGCGAATTGAAGGGCGACCGCAAGACCTATCAGATGAACCCGCTGAACGCGCGCGAGGCGTTGCGTGAGTCGAACGAGGATGAGGCGGAGGGCGCGGATATTCTGATGGTCAAGCCGGCATTGCCGTATCTGGATATTTTGCACCAGGTGCGCCAGCAAAGCCTGCTGCCGTTGGCGGCGTATCAGGTGAGCGGCGAATACGCGATGATCAAGTTCGCGGCGATGGCCGGGGCGATTGATGAGGCGCGGGTGGTGCGGGAGACGATCGGCAGCATCAAGCGGGCCGGGGCCGACTTGATCTTGACGTATTTCGCCATGGATTTGGCGCGGGAGGGGTTTTAGCCAACGGCGCTATCGGCGGTTCGTGCAATATCGCTTGAGGTTACTTCAACCGAGCGATGTTGCACGATTAAACAAAGACCTCGAGCATGATCGGGCTCCGATCCCGATGCGACCTCATACGATCATGCTCTAGTGGAGCGCCGATAGCGCCATTGCCTGATGGATGGCGCCGCCAAGGGTTTCGGGGCGGATGGGTTTGGTTGCGTAGCCCGTCATACCCGCTGCGGTCGCCGTTTCACGACTGTCATCCAGTTCGTCCGATGAAAGCGCGATAATCGGCATCCGCGCGAAATGGCCGCCAAGGGCGCGAATGTTCCGTGTTGCCTCCGGGCCATTCATGACCGGCATTTTCATATCCATCAGCACGAGATCAATCGCCTGTTCCTGAATAATGCGTAGCGCGGAGCTGCCGTTATCGGCGATGACGACCTTGTGGCCCATGGCTTCGAGCTGCATCCGGCCAACCATCTGATTTGTCATGGAGTCATCGACGAGGAGCAACCGCAAGCAACGCCGGTCTGGCACCGCTGGCGACGCGACGCGCGGCGCCGGAGCGTCCGGCAAGGCCAGGAAGGGGAGTTCAAACCAGAAGACGCTTCCCTGCCCGAGTTGGGACTGCACGCCGATTTCACCGCCCATGAGCGTGACCAGATCCCGGCAGATGGACAGACCCAGGCCGGTTCCTTCCTTCGTATGAGCGGCCTCATCGGTGCTGCGGACAAAGGGGGTGAACAACCTGTTCTGCAGGTCCTGGGACATACCCGACCCGGTGTCAGCGACTTCGAAACGCAGGCGGACGTTCTGGGTATCGGGACACACGCCGGAGACGTTTTTGACCCGAACCGTGATGCCGCCCGCATTGGTGAACTTGACCGAATTGGCGATCAGGTTGATCAAGATCTGTCGAATACGTACGATATCCGCCTTGATTTGATTCGGAACTGAACCGTTAAATTCAGTTGTTAAATTTAAATCAGCCGCATGCGGAAAGTTTTTCGCCATATTAACGACGGTTTCAACGAACTCTTTAATTGCGACAGGTGATTTGATAATTTTCACCTGACCAGATTCAATCTCCGCCTTATTCAGAATATCGGAAATGATTGCGAACAAGTGATTGCCGGCCTCGTTGATGATTTTTACCTTCTGGCTACCTTCGGGAGGCAGGCCAGCCTTCAAGAGTGCTTCAGATAATCCGATTACTGCATTGATCGGGCTGCGAATTTCATGGCTCATACGTGCCATGA
>CAITOL010000155.1 GCA_903893975.1 uncultured Rhodospirillales bacterium
AAGAACCAAAAAAACTTCATATGATTCTTGCCTGCGGCGCACTCTCTCCGGTGAGAGTACGCCATCGGCAAGGCATGGAAAAAGTTTTTTTGCTTCTTTGTTTTCAAACAAAGAAGACCCTTGCTTCCCCCTTATGACCTTCCTCCTAACCCAATTCCTAACCGGCCTGGCCGGCGCCTCCAGCCTGTTCCTGGTCGCCTCCGGCCTGACGGTGATTTTCGGCGTCACCCGCGTCGTCAACTTCGCCCATGGCAGCCTGACCATGCTCGGCGCCTTCATCGGCTGGAGCATCCTGACCCACCTGCCGCGCGACCCGGCCTGGTTTGTCGCCGGGGTGCTGCTCACCGCGCTGGCAACCGCCGCGATCGGGGCGGTGATCGAGGCCGGGCTGCTGCGCTGGATTTATCGCGCGCCGGAATTGCTGCAATTGCTGGCGACCTTTGGTGTGGTGTTGGTGGTGCAGGATGCGGCGCTGTTCCTCTGGGGCCCCACTGACCTGCCGCTGCCGCGGCCGCCCTGGTTGCGCCAGTTCGTCACCGTGCTGGACAGCCGGTTTCCCCTGTTCGACCTGATCCTGATCGGCATTGGCCCGGCGGTGCTCGGCCTGTTGCTGCTGCTGTTCCACCGCACGCGCTGGGGCATGCTGGTGCGCGCGGCAACGCAGGATCGGGACATGGTGGGCGCGCTCGGCGTGGACCAGCGGCGGCTGTTCACCAGCGTATTCGCCCTTGGCGCCGGTCTGGCCGGGCTGGGTGGGGCGCTGAGCCTGCCGGACGCCTCAGCCAATTTGCAGATCGACCTCAACGTGATCACCGATGCCTTCGTCGTGGTTGTGGTCGGCGGCCTGGGCAGCCTGCCGGGCGCTTATCTGGCCGCGCTGCTGATCGGGGTGCTGCAAGCCTTCGGCATCGTGCTGCTGCCCAAGGCGACCCTGGTGCTGGTGTTCGTGGTCATGGCGGTGGTGCTGGCGCTGCGGCCGCACGGGCTGCTCGGCCGCCCGCTGCCGGCCAACCGGGGGGAGGCTGATACCCTTACGCTGGTGCGTCCGGCGAGCACTGCGGCGCGCTGGCTGGCGCTGGCCGGGCTCGCCCTGGCGCTGGCGGCCCCGCTGCTGCTCGGGCCGTTTTTGCTGTCGGTCGCCACCGAAATGCTGATTGCCATCCTGTTCGCCGCCAGCCTGCACGTGATGATGGGGCCGGGCGGCATGGCGAGCTTCGGCCACGCGGCCTGGTTCGGGCTCGGCGCCTATGGCGCGGCGTTGGTGGCGAAAGCCTGGGCGGTGGCGATGCCGCTCGGCCTGCTCACGGCCCCGGTGCTGGCCGGCATCGTCGCCTGCGTGTTCGGCGCGCTGGTGGTGCGGCTCTCTGGGGTTTACCTGGCGATGCTGACCCTGGCCTTCGCGCAGATTGTCTGGGCGGTGGCGTTTCAGTGGAGCGGGCTGACCGGCGGCGACAATGGCGTGCTCGGGGTATGGCCCGCCGCCTGGGCGGCCGACCCGCGCGCCTTCTACCTTCTCGCCCTCGCGCTTTGCCTGGGCGGGGCGCTCGGGCTGCGGCGCGTGTTGTTCTCCCCCTTCGGCTACGCCTTGCGCGCCAGCCGCGATTCCGCCTTGCGGGCGGAGGCCATCGGCCTGCCGACCGCCCGGCTCCGGCTCGCCGCCTTCACCCTGGCCGGCGCCGCGGCCGGGCTCGCCGGTGGGCTGTTCACCTACGCCAAAGGCAGCGCCTTCCCCACCTATATCAGCGTCAGCCATTCGGTGGATGCGCTGATCATGGTGCTGCTCGGCGGGGTGCAGAGCATGGCCGGCCCCATCGTCGGCGCCATCGCCTATACCGGCCTGTTCGACCTGCTGCTGGCCAGCGACTACTGGCGGGCGAAGCTTGGGCTGATCATCATCGCCCTGGTGCTGTTCTTCCCTGCCGGCATCGCCGGCACGCTGCGGCGGGGCCGGGCATGAGCGTGCTGGCGGTGGACGGGTTGCGCAAGCGCTTCGGCGGGGTGGAAGCGGTGGCGGGCGTGTCGTTCAGCGTCGCGCCGGGGGAAATGCTGGCGCTGATCGGCCCGAATGGCGCCGGAAAATCCACCTGTTTCAACATGCTGAACGGGCAAATTCCCGCCGATGCCGGTCGCATCCGGCTGGATGGCGCCGACATCACCGGCCTGCCGCCCCGCCGCATCGCCCGGCTGGGCGTCGGGCGCACGTTTCAGATCACCGCCACCTTCGTGTCCATGACCGTGCGGGAAAACGTGCAGACCGCGCTCTCCGCCTATCACCGCGCCCATTGGCACCCGTGGCGCGACGCGGGCCGGCACTATGTGGCGGAGGCTGATGCGCTGCTGGACCAGATCGGGCTCGCCGCGCAGGCCGACCGCGCCGCCGGGCTGCTGGCCTATGGCGACCTGAAACGGCTGGAACTGGCGATGGCGCTGGCCAACCGGCCGCGCTTGCTGCTGATGGATGAACCCACCGCCGGCATGGCGCAGGCCGAGCGTGGCACGCTGATGCAGCTGGTGCGGCGGCTGACCCAGTCGCACGGCATCGCGGTGCTGTTCACCGAGCATGATATGGATGTGGTCTTCACCGTCGCGGACCGGATTTTGGTGCTCAACCGTGGCCGCTTGATCGCCGAGGGCGATGCCGCAACCATTCGCGCCAATGCCGAGGTGCAGGCGATTTACCTCGGTGGTGGCGCATGACCGCGCTGTTGCAGGTGCAGCATCTGCATGCCGGCTACGGCCAGGCGCAGGTGCTGGAAGATATCGACCTCGCCTTGCCCGAAGGGCAAGTCACCGCGCTGCTCGGCCGCAACGGCGCCGGCAAATCGACCTTGATCAAATCCATGATCGGCCTGGTCCGCCCGCGCAGCGGGGTGGTGCAGTTCGCCGGGCATGACGTCGCCGGCTGGGAACCTTACCGCATCGCCCGGCTTGGGCTGGGCTATGTGCCGGAAGAACGACGCATTTTCACCGATTTGACGGTGCGGGAAAATCTGGAAATTGGCCGCCAGCCCGCCCGCGCCGGCCGGCCGGCCTGGACGCCCGCGCGCCTGTTCGCCCTGTTCCCCAATCTCGGCGCCATGCAAGACCGGCGCGGCGGCATGATGAGCGGCGGCGAGCAGCAAATGCTCACCATCGCCCGCACCTTGATGGGCAACCCGTCGCTGCTGCTGCTCGATGAACCCAGCGAGGGGCTGGCGCCGGTGATTGTCGCGCAAATGGCCGCCGCCATCCGGGCGCTGCGCACCGAAGGTGTCACGGTGCTGGTGGCGGAGCAAAACCTGCACTTCGCCGCCGGGGTGGCCGATCGGGCCGCTATCCTGGAAACCGGGCGTCTGGTCTGGACCGGCGACACGGCGGGCCTGCTGGCCGACCACGCCGCCCGGGCGCGCTATCTGGAACTTTAACCGCCGGGGTTGAGCCGGTAGCCGCCCCCCTCGGTCAGCAGCAGTTTCGCGTTGGCGGGATCGACCTCGATCTTCTGCCGCAGCCGGTAGATATGCGTCTCCAGCGTATGGGTGGTCGCGGCGGCGTTGTAGCCCCATACCTCCCCCAGCAGCACCGTGCGCGCCACCGCCTCACCATTGGCGCGATAGAGATATTTCAGCATCGCCGTTTCTTTTTCCGTCAGCCGGATGCGCTTGCCGCGCGCCACATCCTCCAACGCCTTGGCGGACGGGCGAAACACATAGCTGCCGATGGTGACGGAGGCATCGGCGCTGTTATCGAACTGGCGCAGTTGCGCCCGCAGCCGGGCCAGCAACTCGCCCATGCGGAATGGCTTGGCGATGCAGTCATTGGCACCGGAATTCAGCCCGCGCACAATGTCCAACTCGGCGTCCGAGGCGGTCAGGATCAGGATCGGCACCTTCATGCCCTGCCGGCGCAAGGCGGCGCAGAAATCGCGGCCGTCGCCATCGGGCAGGCCTACGGCGATAATCAGCGCATCGAACAGCGCCTCACCCTCGTGCAACATCTGCCCGGCGGCGGCCAGACTGCCCGCTTCCGTCACCGCGAATTCGTCACCGAGGCTGAGTTGTTCGGCCAGAATGGCGCGCAGCGCGGGATCGTCGTCAACGATCAGGATCGCACGTGCCATACGCATGCCAAACCTCCCCCAGCCCCGTGCTGATCACGGGTGGCACGCCTTATGCGATAAATCCGTCCCCCATGCGAGACATGCCGCGCCCCAACCTATCGCATGGCTGGGCAGAAATTCACCCCGCAAGGCCGCCGGAGTGCCGATTTCGCCCGCACCCCCCGCGACAATCCGGCCACAGCGCCTATATGCACAGCAACGTGATGCACCGGCGCGGTTTGCCCTTGCCCCGGATATGTCGCAATGATCGCCGCTCTCGTTCCCGGCTCGTCTGGTGGACGCTAACTTTGGATGCCTGATGAATTCCATGCCGCGCGACCCGTCTGCTGCACTCCCGCCCGCCCCGCCGGTCCGCCCGGACCCGGAGGTGCTGCGCCTGCGCGCGGTGCATCGGGCGATGGCCGATCTGCGCCGGGGCACGCCGGTGCTGCTGGATGGCACCACGCCGATGATCGTGCTGCCGGCGGAAACCGCCGGGGCCGACGGGCTGGCGGAAATCGCCGCGCTGGCGACCGGCCAGGCCCGCCTGCTGCTGGCCCGCAGTCGCGCCGATGCGGTGCTGGACGCCGCCCCCGCCGGGCCGATTGTGGCCGTGCAGGCGCCGAACGCGCTGTTTACCCCGGCGATGCTGCGCAGCCTCGCCGACCCAACGGCCGACCAGTTGCTCGGGCAGCCGCCGGTTGCCACCACGGTGCCGGACGGCGCTGCGGTGGCGCTCGCATTGGTTAAGCTCGCCCGGCTGCTGCCAGCGGCCTTGGTGGCGCCAGCCGATGCGGCCAGCGCCGCCGCGCGCGACCTGCTGGTGGTGCAAGCCGCTGATGTGCAGGCCTATCCGGCGGAAATTGCCGGCGGGCTGGTGCATGTGGCGGAAGCCAGCGTGCCCCTGGCCGATGCGCCGGACGCCCGCATCGTCGCCTTCCGCGCCCCGGATGGCGGCATCGAGCATCTCGCCATTCTCGTCGGCCAGCCGGAACAGGCGGAAGCGCCGCTGGTGCGGCTGCATTCGGAATGCTTCACCGGCGACCTGCTGGGCAGCCTGCGCTGCGATTGCGGTGAACAGCTGCGCGGCGCCATCGCCCGCATGGCGGCGGATGGGGCGGGCGTGCTGGTCTACCTCGCCCAGGAAGGCCGCGGCATCGGCCTGGCCAACAAATTGCGCGCCTACACGTTGCAAGACCGTGGGTTGGACACGCTGGATGCCAACCGCGCTTTGGGCTGGGCGGCGGATGAACGTAACTTCCTGGTCGCCGCAACCATGCTGGAAGCCTTGGGCATCGGCGCCATCCGCCTGCTGACCAACAACCCGGAAAAAGTCGCCGCGATGGTGGCGTGCGGGGTGCAGGTAGTGGCGCGGGAAACCCATGCCTTTCCGGCCAATGGCGTGAATGACGCCTATCTGGCGACCAAGGAACGGCGTTTCGGCCACCTGCTTGGCTGAAATTGCGCCCGACCGGATTGCAAACGTCACCGGCGATGGCTGGCTGCGCTTTCGCGGCCGGCAGGTCCGGGCCGCGCTCGGCCGTGGCGGGCTGCGCGCCGACAAGCAGGAAGGCGACGGCGCCACCCCGCTCGGCCGCCTGCCGCTGCGCCAGTTGCTCTACCGTGCCGACCGTGTGGCGATCCCGGCAACCCGGCTGCCGCGCGCGCCGATTGCGGCGGCAGACGGCTGGTGTGACGACCCTGATCATCCCGACTACAACCGCGCCATCCGCCTGCCCCACCCTGCCCGGAACGAATGCCTCTGGCGGCAGGATGCGGTCTATGACCTGATCGTCGTGCTCGGCTGGAACGATGCGCCAGTGGTCGGCAATCGCGGCAGCGCGATTTTCCTGCACCTCGCCCGCCCGGATTACGCCCCGACCGATGGCTGCGTCGCCCTGGCGCTGCCCGACCTGACCTGGCTGCTGGCGCAGGATGTCGCGGCGTTGGAAATCAGGGCGTCGTAAGGCCGAGTTCCGCCTCAAACGTCGCCAGAAATTCCGCGAGCATGGCGGTACGCTGCCGCGCCATCGCGGCGCCCGCCACGGTTTGAAACCCATCCTGCAATTTCAATAATTTGGCGCGGAAATGGTCGGTGGCGTAGCGCGCATCATCCAACGGGCGGCGCTCGCCGCGTGGGTCTTCCGGGTCGTATAACAATGATCCCATGCGCCCGGCGGTGTAGAAACAGCGGGCAATGCCAATGCCGCCGATGGCGTCTAACCGGTCGGCGTCCTGCAAAATCCGCGCTTCCAGCGTCTCCGGCGCGATGCCGGCGGAAAAACTATGCGCGGCAATGGCGTGTTCCACCGCGGCTATCCGGGCCTCCGGCCATTGCCGCGCCGCCAGGATCTCCCGCGCCCGCGCGGCCGCGAGCCGAGAGGCCTGCGCGCGCAACGGGGAGGATTTTTCCACCGCCACGCAATCATGCAGCAGCACCGCGGCGGCCAGCACGTCCGCATCACCGCCTTCGATCGCGGCAATGGCGCGCGCGCTGACCCAAACGCGCTGCAAATGCGCCAGATCATGCGCGCCATCGCCGCTATTGGGCAGCAGCGGCAATAATGCGTCGGCAAGGGCCTGATAGGGGGCGAAATTCACGGCGGGCCATCCTGGTTGCTCGGCCCGTTATGCTACCAGGTCATCGTATTGGCCAGCTTGGCGCCGCCGCGCGCGCTGCGGGCGGTGAACACGCTTTGCCATTCGGTGAAGCTCATATAGCGCGGGGCGAGGAACTGGTAGGTTTGTGCCACCAGCCGCCACACCTGGTCGTCGCTGCCGGATTTTGGCCGCTGCGCCACCTCGGCGGCATAGGCTTCCCAAGCGGCCAGGATCGGCTCCCACAGGCGCTGGCTGCGATAGAGCGTGTCGCGATTGGAGCGGATGAAGGCGCGTTGGCTGTCCTGATTGCGCAAGGCGGCCAGCGCTTCGCCGGTTTGCGCATCGATTTCGTCGAACCGGGCGGTGGTTTGGTTAACCGCCGTTTCGCAAAGGCGGAGGGTCTGGTTGAGCGCTTCCAACCGCGCCACCCCGCCGCGCTGCAAATGCGCCAATCCCTGCAACTGAGCCTGCATTACCTGCATCCGCTGCAGCAGGGTGAAGCGCAGCGCGTCGATAAACGATAATTCATGCGCCAGCCCGTTGATAAGCTCCATCACCGCCGCACTGCCCGACAGGCCCAGTTCGTTCGCCACCCGGTCCACCGCGCGCTGGGTCAGGGCTTGCAGCGCCGGGTCGTGCTCGAGCCGGGCGCCGATCGTGTCGGGGGAAGCTTCGTCCACCTGCCCGGGGGCGATCCAGTCCAGCAATTGCAGCCATAGCCGGCCGCGGGCGCGGACGCGGAACATCTCCTCCGGGTGCCAACTCGCCTCCCCGGTTAATACCTCCGCCGGCAGCGGGTCGCCTGGGCGCAACTGCGCCACGTAATCCAGGCTTTCGGCGATCAGGCCGAGCATGCGGCCGTCCGGCGTATCGTCGCCGATCTGGAATTCGCGCTGCAAGGACCGCAACGGCAGCGCCGCCTGCCGGTCGCCGAGGGAGACCACCATCACCGGCGTGGCATCCGATTCCGCGCGGCGGAACACAACCTCGCCCATCCGGGCGAACATGGGATGGTAGAGATGGCAAAGTTGACCATCGGGCTCAACAATAGCAAGTGCTTGGTCGGGCACGTGGTCCATCACTGTCTCCAGGCAGGGCGCAGCAGACATGACAGGGAAGCCTTAACCGGGGATTACGCGGCCGGAACCACGCCGCGCGCTCCAACCATTCAGTTTTAAGCCTTTAGTTAGAAATGTAGCGGAAATTGAGACCGTTCCAACGAATCGAGATGCTACATGGTCCGCGATATCGCACGTCCCCGCACCTATGAGATTGATGATCTCGTGCGCACGCCACTGCCGCCCAGCCTGACGCGGCGCATGGGTCAAGCGCCGGTGTCCGACCCGGTGCATGCCACGCTGGCCTATCAACCGGTCGTCTCGCTGGCGAACGGGCAGGTCATCGCGGCGGAGATGATCGCCGGTTGGCCGATCCGTCAGCCGCCGATCGCCCGCAACACCCAGACCCGCCGCCGGCAGGCCGATGCGCAAATGGCCGCCGCTTTTTCCGCTGCCGCGCAATGGCCGACCACTGTGGCGGTGTGGCTGGACGTTGCCACGATCCCGGACGGCGACCACGCATTCCCCGACCAGATCGCGCAACTGCTGCGGGATTGTGGCCTGGCGCCGGAACGGCTGAGCCTGGAACTGCCGGAATCGCTGGCCGCTGGGATTGATATCGACCGGCTGATGTGGCTGTCGGCGGTGCGTGATCTCGGGGTGGGTGTCATCCTGGACGGCTTCGGCAGTTGGGTGGCCAGCCTCACCGCGCTGCGCCGCCTGCCGTTGACCGGCATGAAGCTCGATCACGGGCTCGTGTGCGGCTTACCGGAGGACCACGAAGACGTCGCCGTGGCGCGCGCTGCGGTGGATGCGGCCCGTAACCTGGGTTTGCAGGTGATCGCCGAAGGGGTGGAATCGGAATCGCAACGCGCTTTTCTATCCGCCATTGGCTGCGAGTATGGTCAGGGTGTGCTGTTTTCCCACCCTTTGCAGGACGACGCTTTGCGCCACCATCTCGCGAACACCGCGACCAGACCGGCAAGCGCCTAACCGCCCCTTGCAACGCACCGGCCTGCCCGCTCATACAGGGGCCGTGACCGAACAATCCCTCCTCCCCATGCTGATCCTGAACCTGTCTGAAGCGGCCGGGCGTGCAAGCTCGATCAGCCCGGAAGACGCCGCCCATGCCGTCGCCAAGGCGATCGGGCAGGATGCCGATCCCGAAGCCTGGCGCCGTTACCTGTCCGCCGTGCGGCGCGCTGCGATCCGGCTGGCGCTGGACGGGCAGATTGAAATTCTGCGCAAGGGCAAGCCAGTGCCGCCCGAGGGGGTCAAGGGCGTGATCCGGCTGCGCATCGCCGCCGTGCAGGAGCCGTAGCGCGATGCGGATCGTTCTGCCGTTGCTGTCCGATGCGTGGCGCCTGGCGCGGCCGTATTTCGGCTCCGAACACCGGCTGCGCGCCTGGGGGCTGCTGCTGGTGGTGATCGGCCTTACCCTCGGCCTGGTCGGCATGGATGTGGTGCTGAGCTTCTGGAACCGCGCGTTCTACGACGCCTTGCAGGAAAAAGACGCCGCCAGCTTCCGCGACCTGCTGCTGACCTGGAAGGTCAGCGATGGCTGGCTGCTGCCCGGCTTCATCTGGGTCGCCGGCGCGTATGTGCTGGTCGCCGTCTATCTGCGGTACCTCACGCAGATGCTGCAAATCTCCTGGCGCGGCTGGATGACGGAGCGGTTCCTGCAAACCTGGCTGTCGGATCAGGTCTATTACCGCATCGGCCTGACCGGTTCGGCCGCGCACGGCACCGATAACCCGGATCAGCGCATTGCCGAGGATATCAAAGCCTTCGTGGAGATGACGCTGAGCCTCGGCCTGGATCTGATGTCCAACGTGGTCTCCCTGGTCAGTTTCATCACCATTTTGTGGACCTTGTCCGGCCCGGTGCAGGTGCTGGGCCTGACCATTCCCGGCTACATGGTCTGGGCGGCGTTGCTTTATGCCGCCTTTGGCAGCGTGCTCACCCATTTCGTCGGCCGCCCGCTGGCCGGCTTGCGCTTCCGCCAGCAGCAGGTGGAAGCCGATTTCCGCTTCGCCATGATGCGGCTGCGGGAGAACAGCGAAGGCGTGGCGCTGTATGGTGGGGAGGCAGATGAGCAGCGCGGACTGCGCGCCCGTTTCGCCGCCCTGGTGGGCAATTGGTGGGACATTATGCGCCGCGCCAAGCTGATCAACGCCTTGGCCGCCGCTTATAGCCAGGCGGCGGTGATCTTCCCCATTCTGGTGGCGGCACCGCGGTTTTTTGCCGGCGAAATTGCCCTGGGCGGGCTGACGCAAACCGCCGGAGCCTTCGGGCAGGTGCAGGGCTCGATGTCCTGGTTCGTCAATTCCTACGCCGATCTGGCCGCGTGGCGCGCGGTGGTCGAACGTCTGGCCAGTTTCCAGCGCGCCATGCACGCCGCACAACGCAAAGCCGGCCTGACCCAGGCTGACAGCCCCAGCGCCGATTTTACCCTCGAAGATGCCACTTTGGCGCTGCCGGGCGGGCGGCATTTGCTGGCGCATGCGGATCTGGTGCTGCATCGCGGCCAATCCGTCGTGCTCACCGGCGCGTCCGGCTCTGGCAAATCCACTCTGTTCCGCGCCTTCGCCGGCATTTGGCCGTTTGCCACCGGTACATTGCGCAAGCCCGCGGCCAGCGTGCTGTTTTTGCCGCAACGGCCCTATCTGCCGCTCGGCAGCCTGCGACGCGCGCTCACCTACCCGGACGACGCCACGCCACGGCCGGATGACACGCTGCGGGCCGCGCTCGCCGCCGTCGGGCTCGACGGTCTGGCCGATCAGCTTGATGTGGAGGATAGCTGGGGCCAGCGCCTGTCCGGCGGGGAACAGCAACGCCTCGCCTTCGCCCGCGCGCTGCTGCTGCGGCCGGATTGGCTGTTCCTCGACGAAGCGACCGCGAGCCTGGACCCGGATGCGGAGGCGATGCTCTACACGCTGCTGAAACGCAGCCTGCCGGCGACCACCATCATCTCCATCGCCCATCGCCCGGCGGTGGCAGACTTCCACGAGCGCAAACTGGTGCTGCGGCCCGATGCGGCCAATGCCGGCCGGCTGGATGGCTAGCCGAGTACCCCCAGCACCGCCGCGCCGTAGCGGGCGAGTTTGGAGGCGCCGACGCCTTTGATTTCGCCCAGCGCATCCAGGGATTTCGGCTGCACGGCGGAGACCTCGCGCAGCACGGCGTCGTGGAAAATCACGTAAGGCGGCACGCCCTGGGCTTTCGCCTCCCCCGCCCGCCAGCGGCGCAGCGCCTCGAACCGGGTTTCTCCTTCGCCGGTTAACGCCTCCGCCGTTGCCGCCGTGGCGCGGCCCAAGGCCGTGCGCGGCTTTTTGCTGGCCAGGATATCCTCCCGCAGCATCACCGGCGCCTCGCCGCGCAGAATTGGCCGGGCTTTGTCGTCCACCAGGCTGAGCGTGGCGTATTCGCCGCTATCCACGTTCAGCGCGCCCTTCGCGATCAACTGGCGCACCACGCCGCGCCAGAAGCCTTCCGGCCGGTCTTTGCCGATGCCGAAGGTGGATTGCTGATCGTGGCTCCAGCGGATGATGGCGTCGCTCGCCTCCCCCATCAGCACCGAAATCACGTGCTTGGCGCCGAAGCGCTGCCCGGTGCGATAAACGGTGGACAGCACTTTCTGCGCTTCCACCGTGCCTTCGAACAAGCCAACCGGATTGGCGCAGTTGTCGCAATGGCCGCAGGGTAGCGGTAAATCTTCGCCGAAACAGGCCAGCAGCGCCCGCGTGCGGCATTCGGTGGTCTCGGTCAGGGAAATCATCGTCTCCAGCCGCGCCCGCATGCTGCGCTTCTGTTCCTCGGGCGCGGCGGAGCTTTGCAGGAAATAGCGGGCGCGGGCGATATCCTCGCCGCCATACAGCAACAACGTCTCCGCCGCATCGCCATCGCGGCCGGCGCGGCCGATTTGCTGGTAATACGCCTCCGGGCTGTCGGGCATGTCCAGATGGGCGACAAAGCGCACATCCGGCCGGTCGATCCCCATGCCGAAGGCAATCGTCGCCACCACCACCACCGGCTCCCCGGCGCGAAACCGCCCGGCGGCCGCGCGTTTCACATCCGGCGCCAGCCCGGCATGGAACGCCACCGCCGGCACGCCGCGCCCGTTCAAACTCGCCGTCACCCGCTCCGTCTTGGCGCGGCTGCCGCAATAGACGATGCCGGCTTCGTTGGTGTGGCGCTTGAGAAAACTGAGCAACTGCGCTGTTTCTGAAGATTTTGCTTCCGCCGCCAGATATAAATTCGGCCGATGGAAGCTGGCGGCAAACATCTCCGCATCATCCATCCCCAGCGCGGCGAGAATATCCACCCTTGTGCGCGGATCGGCCGTCGCCGTCAGCGCGATACGCGGCACACCGGGGAAGCAGCGCGGCAGCACCGAGAGTTCACGATATTCCGGCCGGAACTCGTGGCCCCATTGGCTGACGCAATGCGCCTCATCAATCGCGATCAGCGCGATGTGCTGGCGCTGCAACCGTTCCATCGTCCCCGGCGACAGCAGCCGCTCCGGCGAGACGTAGAGCAGATCCAGCCGCCCATCATCCAGCGCCCGCCCCACCTCGCGATGCGTTTCCGGGTCCAGTTCGGAATGCAAGGCCGCCGCCGCCACGCCCAACTGGCGCATCGCCGCCACCTGATCGTCCATCAGCGCGATCAGCGGCGAAATCACCACCGCCGTGCCCGGCCGGCACAGAGCCGGCACCTGATAGCAGAGCGACTTGCCGCCGCCCGTCGGCATCAGCACCAAGGCATCGCCGCCGCCGACCACACGGTCGATCGCCGCTTCCTGCAAGCCGCGAAAGCTGGGGAAGCCAAAAACCGCCCGCAGCACATCCCGCGGCGCGCCATGCGTGTGAACGGCGTTCATCGTGTGGAGCCGAAACCGGGGCGCGTTCCCCTCACCGTGCCGCCGCCACCGCGTGGCCCGATGACAGGCGATAGATGCGGTCCAGCCGCTCCGCACCGGTCAGGCGGTGGGCGATGAGGATGATGGTGCGCCCCTCCGCACTGGCGTTCAGGGCGGCGAAGAATTCACGCTCGGTCTGCGCATCCAGCCCGGCGCAGGGCTCATCAAGGATCAGGATACCGGCGCGCGACAGCAACGCGCGGGCCAGCGCGAGGCGGCGCGCCTGGCCGCCGGAGAAATTCGCGCCTTTTTCGCCGATATAGGCATCGAGCCCATCTGGCAGGCCGCGCACAAACGCGGCGATGCGGGCATCATCGAGCGCGGCCCACAAATCGGCGTCGGTCGCGTCTGGCCGGCCGAGCAGCAGATTGGCGCGGATGGTGTCGGCAAACAGATGCGTGGTCTGGCCGAGCCAGGCGATGTGGTGGCGCAAATCATCGGCCGCGACCGAGGCCAGATCCGTCCCGCCGATGCTGATCCGCCCGGCATCGGGGGCGACAACCTTCAACGCCAACGCCGCCAGGGTTGATTTGCCGCTGCCGGACGGGCCGAGGATAGCAACCCTGCTGCCGGGCAGAATGTCCAGCGTCATGCCATCCAGTACCGGCGGGCGATCGGCGGCCCAGCGGAAATGCACCGCCTCAAACTTCAGCGCTGCGTTGGCGGGCACCGGAACGGGGCTGGCGGGGTCGGGCACCGGGATCGGCCCTTCGGCGACCTGCACCAGCCGCGTTGCCGCAGCGGCGGCGTGGCCCGCGAACACGCCGGCGCGCGGCATGCCGCCAGCCAGTTCAAACGCGGCGGCGGCAATGAACACCAGTGACACATGCGCGCCCGCCGCGATCAGCACCGCGAGCACGCCGAACTGGGCGCACAGAAACGCGGCGGCCTGCGCCAGGCCAGCGGCTTCCGACAGGCGCTGTTCGGCGGCGAATTGCGTCGCCTCCCGCGCCGCGACCAGCGCCTGCATCCGCCCCTCCGCCGCGAAGGCGCGCACTTCCCGCAGGCCGGCCAGGGTATCGAGGCAGGCGACGCGCAACGCCGCACCGGCGGCGGTCAACTGCTGGCCGATCGACAGGCTGAGCCGGGCGGCCACCAACGGCAGCACGAAGGCGGACAGCGCGAACAGCAGGCCCACGATGCTGGCAAGCCCGGGGGAGACGGTGGCGAACAGCACCAGCAGCACCGGCAGCAGCACCACGCAGGCGGCGAATGGCAGCAGCAGCCGCAGATAAACCGCGTCCAACGCCTCCACATCATTCACCAGCCGTGCCAGCAGGTCGCCGGCATCGCGGAACCCCAGCCCGCCGGCCGCGCGCAGCGCAAGGCCGCGGAAAAACCACACCCGCAACCCGGCCAGTGCGCGGAACAGCGCCGAATGGGTGATCAGCCGCTCAAAATACCGCAGCACCACCCGGCTGGTGCCAAGCAGGCGCAGGGTCAGGCCGCCAGCCACGGCGCCGCCAATGGCGAAGGCGGCGGAATTGGCCAGCAGCCCGAGCAGGCTGGCCAAGGCGGCCAGCGACACCAGCCCACCGGCCAGCAGCCAGGCCGCTTGCGGGCGCCACAGCCCGACGATGCGGAACAACGCGGTCATGCCGCCCGCCCGGTCACGGCGCGGCCGTCCCGCAGGTCGAGCCGGCGGCCGCCGAAACTAGCCGCCGCTGCGCTATGCGTCGCCAGAATGACCGTGCGCCCGGCCATCAGGCGGCGCAGGCTGTCGAACACCTCCGCCTCCGTCGCCGGGTCGAGATGCGCGGTGGGTTCATCGAGCAGCAAAAGCGGCGCGTTCTTCAAAAACGCCCGGGCGATGGCGACGCGCTGCGCCTGCCCGCCGGACAGCCCATGCCCGCCATCGCCGATGCGCGTGTCCAGCCCATCCGGCAGCCCGGCCGTGACCGAGTCGAGCCGTGCGGCGCGCGCCGCCTCGGCGATTTCGGCCTCGGTCGCCTCCGGCCGGGCGAAGCGGATATTCTCGGCAATCGTGCCGGCGAACAGCACCGGGCGCTGGCCCATCCAACCGATCAGCGCCGACAGCGCCGCCGGCACCAGGTCCACGATATCGGCACCGTTGATGCGCACGCTGCCGCGATCCGGGCGGATGAACCCCAGCAGAATTTCCAGCACGCTGGATTTGCCGGCACCGGACGGGCCAGCCAGCACCAGGGTTTCCCCGGCGGGCAGGCGGAAGCTCAGCCCATCCAGCGCCTTGCCGCGCGTGGCGTCCCAGGACAGATCGACATCCTCAAACGTGACCGTCACGCCGCGCGCGGTCACGTTGCGCACCGGCAGCGCCGGGCCGGCGGGCGGAATTTCCGGCAGGGCTGCGAGTTGTTCGGCGGCGATGGCGGCGTGCATCCGGTCTTGATAGGCCGCCGCGAAGGCGCGCAGCGGGGCAAAGAACTCCACCGCCAGCAGTAGCATCGCCAGCGCGACACCAGGGCTCGCGACATTGGGGCTGGCGCTACCTTGCGCATAGCGCAGCGCCAGCAGCACCAAAGCCAGCGCCATCGCGCAGTCCAGCACGGCCGATGACAGGAACGCCACCCGCAGCACCCGCATGGTGTGCTGGCGCAATGCGTCGGCAGATGTGCGCAGGGCCTCGGCCTCCTGCTCGGTCCGCCCGGCCAGCACGATGGTGGCGATGCCGCGGATACGGTCCAGAAACCGGGTTTGCAGCCGTTGCAGCGCCACGAACTGGCGGCGCGATGCGGCGGCGGCGCCAATGCCGGACAGCGCCATGCCGACCGGCACCAGCAGGCCGCAGCCGGCCAGGATCAGGGCGGCCATCGGGTCCACCGGCAGTGCGGCCAGCACCACCAAGGCCGGCCCGGCCATGGCCAGCGCCGCCGCCGGCATCCAGCGCGCGAACAGGCCATCGAGCGCTTCCACCCGGTCCACCAGCACATTCGCCAAGGCCGCCGAATGCTGCGCCCGCAGCAGCGCCGGCCCCTGGGTGAGCATTTTCGCCAGCGCATCGGCGCGCAATCGGCTGCGCGCCTGGGTGCTGACGGTAAAGGCGCGGCGTTCCGCCAGCAGGCCCAGCCCGGCCCGCAGCAGCGCCAAGGCAGCAAACGCGGCGGCGATGGCAAAGGATGGCATCTGCCCCGCCAAACCCTGCGCCAGCAACGCGCCGGCGCAAAATGCCTGGGCGATGGCCGCCATGGTGCCAACCAGCGACAGCCAGACCACGCGGGCGACGCCGCGCCGGCTGGCAGTTTGCTGGCCGCGCAGCCAGGATTTGGTCAAATTGGGCGATTCGGTCATGTCGAGATGGTTTAACTGACCGAAGCCGTTTTGCCACGCCTGATCCTGTGGCATGAGCGTTGTGGAATTTGGGCGAGGAGGCAGGCAGATGGCGGTGGTGTTGGTAGCGCTCGGCGGCGCGGCGGGCAGCGTCCTGCGCTACTGGCTCGGCCTGCTGGTGGTGCGGGTGACCGGGCCGGGCTTTCCCTGGGGCACGTTGCTGATCAACATCGTCGGCAGTTTCATCATCGGCTGGCTCGCCACCGGCGCGCGGCCGGATGCGGTGACCTTGCGGCTGCTGCTGATGGTCGGGTTTTGCGGCGGCTTCACCACGTTTTCCTCGTTCAGCCTGCAAACGCTGGAATTGCTGCAACAAGGCGCCTGGCTGGCGGCATGGGGCAACATGCTCGGCTCGGTCGCACTGTGCATGGGCGCGGTGACCTTGGGCTGGACATTAGGCCGCGGTTAATCCGGGCGGCGTACCCTCGCGGCATGAAGCTGACCCGCCGCCTGTTCCTGGCTGCCCCCGCAGCCCTGCTGCCCGCGCCGGGATGGGGGCAGATGCTGCCGCTGGATGCCGACTCCGCCTTGCTGCAAGCACCGGCAGGGGATGCGGCGGTGCTGCTGCCCGGGCTGCGGGCGCATATGGTGCTGGCCAGCCGGCTCGGCGGCCTGCCGCTGCTGGCCGCGGCCTTCGGGGTGGCGCGGGATGGCGGCACGCTCGACCTGCTGGCGATTGCCGGCGGGGCGCCGTTTCGGGTGCAGGGCCTGGAATTATGGCGCTGGAAGGCGGCGGACGGCACCGAACTTGCCACCCGCCTGTCAATCTCCGGCGATGGCAGCGCCTTGCGACTGGCGCGCGATGCGGCGCGGCCGATTTCCGCCACACGCTGGGCGCGGGAAAGCTGGGCCGATACCTTGCAATGGGCCGATGGCGCGCTGACCGAGCGGCCGGTGCGCGCGCCGCAACCGGAGACCTGGCAGGCGCGGCTGGCGGCCATCCGCCACCGCATCGCCCCCATGCTGGCCCCTGCCCCGGCCTTCGTGCCCGATGCGGCGATTGCGGCGATGGACTTGCGGGGCGCGCCGCCGCCCGGTTGAATGCGGCGATGCAAGACGCAGCCCCGCCATTCACCCTGGTCCGCCCACGCCGGCAAACCGCGCCGCTGGTGTTCAGTTCCGCGCATTCTGGCCGCGCCTACCCGCCGCATTTCGTCGCCACGGCGCGGCTGGACCCGCTGCGCCTGCGCCGGAGCGAGGACGGGTTCGTTGATCAGCTTTACGCCGCCGCCCCGGATCTCGGCGCGCCGTTGCTGGCCGCGCATTTCCCCCGCGCCTATTGCGACGCCAATCGGGAGCCGTGGGAGCTCGATCCGGCGATGTTCGAGGACGCGTTGCCGGATTACGTCAACGGTGCCTCCCCGCGCGTGGCGGCCGGGTTGGGCACCATCGCCCGCATCGTCGCCTCCGGCGAGCCGATTTACCGCCACCGGCTGCGCTTTGCCGAGGCGGAGGCGCGCATCCGCACCTGCTGGCAGCCGTATCACGAAACGCTGAGCGAGTTGCTGGAAACGACCCGGCTGCATTTCGGCGCGGCGCTTCTGGTGGATTGCCATTCCATGCCCGGCAATGCGCTGCCGGCCAAATCCGCCGCCGATTTCGTGCTGGGCGATGCGCACGGCACCGCCTGCCTGCCAGAGATCACCGCGTTGGCCGAGCGCAGCCTGCGCGATATGGGGTATCGGGTGCGGCGCAACGACCCGTATGCCGGCGGATTCATCACCCGCCATTACGGCCGCCCGCGCGCCGGGCTGCACGCGCTGCAGATTGAGCTCAATCGGGCCTTGTATATGGACGAGGAACGCATCCAGCCGGCCGCGGGCTTCGATGCGGTGCGGGCGGACCTCACCCGGTTGATGGCCATTCTGGTCGCACAGACCAGCGCGATCCTGATGCCCGGCCTGGATGCCCAAGCCGCCGAGTAACCGACTGTTTTTAAGGATTTTACCATGTCGGACGCCGTCATCGCCCACCTCGCCAGCCAGCGCGAGGCCATTCTGGACCGCCTGTTCGCGCTGCTGCGCATTCCCAGCGTGTCCACCGACCCGGCCTTCGCGCCGCATATGGATGCCGCGCGGGCGATGCTGCTGGCGCGCCTGCGGGCGATCGGGCTGGATGATGTGCAGTTGCTGGATGGCGGCAGCGGGCAGCCGGCGGTCTATGGTGCCTGGACCGGCGCGCCGGGCAAGCCGACCTTGATTATCTACGGCCATTACGACGTGCAACCCGCTGATCCCATAGAATTATGGAACACGCCACCGTTTGAGCCGACGGTGCGTGATGGCCGGATTTACGCGCGTGGTGCGTCTGACGTGAAGGGCTCCACCACCATCGCCATCGAAACCGTCGCGGCGTTTCTGGCGGTGACCAGCGGCTGCCCGATCAATGTGAAACTGTTCCTGGAGGGTGAGGAGGAGGTTGGCAGCCCCAGCCTGCGCGCCATCGTCGCCAGGCACGGCGACAGACTGGCGGCGGATGCGATGCTGTCCGCCGATGGCGGCAAGGCCAGCACCACGGTGCCCACGGTGGGCATTGGCGGGCGCGGCATTACCGGGCTGGAACTGACGCTGCGCACCGGCAGCAAAGACGGCCATTCCGGGCGCTATGGCGGCGCGGCGCGCAACGCGTTGCGGGAAATCGCCGCGCTGCTGGCGACGCTGCACGACGCGCAAGGCCGCATCCTCGTCGAAGGCTTCGGCGACGACGCGACGCCGATCAGCAACGCCGCCCGCATGGCCGCCGCCGCGGTGCCGTTTGATGAGGCGGAGTTCTTCGGCAATATCGGTGGCTCGCGCTGGGGTGACCCGCATTACACCGTGCGCGAACTCACCACGCTGCGCCCGACCATTGAACTGAACGGGCTATGGGGCGGCTATACCGGCGCAGGCAGCAAGACGGTGCTGCCGGCGGAAGCGCATGCCAAGATCACCATGCGCCTGGCGCCGGGCATGGCGCCGGACAAAGCCAGCGCCGCGTTGCAGACGCATTTGCGGGCGCATCTGCCCGCCGGCGTCAGCCTGGAGATCAGCCCGGAAATCGGCGGCACCCCGGCCAACAGCCTGCCGGAAGACCACCCGATGCTGCGCGCCGCTTTGGCCGTGCTGCAACAGGTGCACGGGCAGCCCGCCTTCCCCGCCCGGGCCGGCGGCAGCATACCGATTACCTCTATCTTCAAGGAGTTGCTGGGCATGGAGGCGATGACCTTTGGCCTCGCGATGCCGGATGAGGATGTGCATGCGCCGAATGAGTTTTTCCGGCTGTCGTCGTTTGATGAGGGGCTGAAAACCTGGCCGATGCTGCTGACGGAGTTGGGGAAGTTTTCGGCGGCGGAGTTTCAAAAAAAGAGGTGAAGGTGTTCTTTTTGTGAACAAAAAGAACCAAAAAAACTTCATCAATGCTTGGCCTGCGGCGTACTTTCACCGGTTGGAGTACGCCGTAGGCTAGGAAGTCAGCAAGTTTTTTTGCTTCTTTGTTTTCAAACAAAGAAGACCCTTAAACCCTTATCCCCGCCGCCGCTGCGACCGCCCCGGCGGCGTGCGGGACGCGAGCGAATACGCCGCCCCGCCCGACAGTAGCGCCACGCTCAACGGCAGCAGCCAGCTTGGACGGGCCAAAATCGGCAGCATGATCGCCGTCCACACCCAGCCCGGGGTTTGCGCGCGGAAAAAATCCTGCATGCCCACCAGTGCCAGATGGTTGGCGCGGGCAATCGCCTGTTCCAGGCTGCCCATGGGGGAGACCAGCAACGCCAGCCCGAAGGCGATCACGACCGCGACCGCCGCCAGCACCAGCAAAATCCGCACGCTCAAGGAATAGGGTCCGCTCACACGAATAACCGCTCACCTTTCATGTTGGCGTACATCGCCGCCACCTGCTCACCATAGCCGTTCCAGATTTGGGTTGCCACCATCTCATCATTGCCCAGCAGGCGTTCGCGGGCCTGGCTCCAGCGCGGATGCGGCACGCCCGGGTTCACATTGGCCCAGAAGCCGTATTCCTCGTCCTGCAAGGCCTGCCAGAAGGTGGTGGGGCGCTTGTCGGTGAAGCTGATTTTGACGATGGATTTGGCGGATTTGAAGCCGTATTTCCACGGCAGGGTCAGCCGGATCGGCGCCCCGTTCTGCGGCGGCAGGGTTTTGCCGTACATGCCCACCGACAGGAAGGCGAGTTCGTTCATCGCCTCCTCCATCGTCACGCCTTCGGTATACGGCCAGGGATAGAAGCTGGCATGCAGGCCGGGCATGGTTTTTTCATCGGCGACGGTGGTGAAGACCACGTATTTCGCGCTGCCCAACGGCTCCGCCAGCTTGACCAGGTCGGCCAGCGGGAAGCCGATCCAGGGCACGGTCATCGCCCAGGTTTCCACGCAACGATGGCGGTAGATGCGTTCCTCCAGGCTCACCTGCTTCAGCAGATCGTCGTAGCCGATGGTGCGCGGGGTTTTGACCATGCCGTCGAGCTTGATGGTCCATTTTTCCGTCGGCAGCGCCTGCGCCGGGGCCAGGACGTCTTTATCGGTGCCGAATTCGTAGTAGTTGTTATAGGTGGTGGCGGCTTTTTCCGGGGTGGTTGCCCGGCCGGGCGCATATTTGCCGTTGGATTTGGCGGCAAGCGGCGCGAGCGTTGCCATTTTGGCGGGCGGGCCGCTGAACAGCCGCCATTGCGCCTGGGCAGAGGGCACCCCGCCGGCAATGCCGCCAATGGCCGCGCCCAACGCGCCGCCCAGCAGTTTACGGCGCCCGGTCACCAGGGCTTCCGGGGTTACGGCGCTGGCGGGAAGCAGCCAGCCGGGGCGGCGGTGAATGAACATCGGGTCGGTCCTCTCTCAGCACTATTGGCTTTACGCTGGCGCGGCCCGCCTGGATGCGGACAGTGCCGCGAAATGGCGGCGTGTTCAACAAATTCAGCCAGAGCAAGCAATGGGCCCGGCCGGCGGGATTGCAATGCCGGGCTGGTTGGGAAACAGTCCAGCCGGCCAAACGTTACATCCCTCCGCAGAAAGTCTGATCCATGCATCTCGCCCGCTTCCCCCGCGTCAAACTCTGCCACGCCCCGACGCCGCTGGAATTCATGCCCAACCTGACCAAGGCGCTTGGCGGGCCGCAGCTTTGGGTGAAGCGTGACGACTGCACCGGCGTCGCCATGGGCGGCAACAAGAACCGCAAGCTGGAATATCTGATGGGTGAGGCGGTTGCGCAGGGTGCGACCCATGTGGTGACCCAGGGGGCGGTGCAATCGAACCACGTGCGCCAGACCGCCGCGGTCGCCGCCAAGCTGGGGCTGAAATGCACCGCGCTGCTGGAAGGCCGGGTGCAGACCAATTCGGTTGAATACCTCGAAGGCGGCAACGTGCTGCTGGACCGCATGCTCGGCATCAACATCGAGCACCGCCCGGGCGGCACCGACATGCAGGCGGCGATTGAGGACGTGGGCGCCAAGCTGACCGCCGCTGGCGAGAAAGTGTATCTGATCCCCGGCGGTGGCTCCAACGCCACTGGCGCGCTGGGCTATGTGCATGTGGCGCTGGAATTGCTGGCCCAGGCCAACGAGCAGGGCCTGCGGATCGACCGGCTGGTGCATGCCACCGGCAGCGCCGGCACCCAGGCCGGGCTGGTCGCGGGGTTTGAGGCGCTGAATTCCGGCATTCGCGTGCTGGGCATCGGCGTGCGCAACCCGAAAGACCGGCAGGAAGCGGCGGTGCACAAACTCGCCGAAGCCACTGCCGCGCGGCTCGGCGTGGCCAGCATCCGGCGCGAGGCGGTGGAAGCCAATTGCGACTATGTGGGCGAGGGCTACGGCATCCCCACGCCGGGCATGGTGGAGGCGCTGACCATCTTCGCGCGGACGGAAGGGCTGTTTCTGGACCCGGTTTATTCCGGCAAAGGTGCGGCCGGGCTGATTGATTTGTGCCGCAAGGGCTACTTCAAGCCGGATGAAAACGTGGTCTTTCTGCACACTGGCGGGCAGGTTGGGCTGTTTGCCTATCGCGACGCGCTGGTTCCGGCCTGATAAGCAGGGGCATGGGGCAGAGTTTTCTCGTCACCGGTGGCGCCGGCTTTGTCGGCAGCCATCTGGTGGCCGCGCTGCGGGCGCGCGGCGATGCGGTGGTGGTGTTCGATAATTTATCGACCGGCCACCGCGCGGCCGTGCCGGAAGATGTGCCACTGGTGCACGGCGACCTCACGGATGCCACGGCGATTGACGCGGCCATGGCCGGCCAGGGCTTTGACGGCGTGTTCCATTTCGCCGCCCTGTCTCTGGTGGGGGACAGCATGCGGCAGCCGGAGCGCTATTTCTCCGCCAATGTCGGCAATAGCCTGCGCCTGATCGAAGCCTGCCTGAAGCACGGGGTGGGCAAGTTCGTCTTTTCCTCCACCGCCGCGTTATTTGGCATGCCCGAGCGCATTCCGATCGCCGAGGATGACCGGGTGGACCCGGGTTCCCCCTATGGCGAGAGCAAGCACATGGTGGAGCGGATGCTGCATTGGGCGGACCGGGTGCATGGGCTGCGCTATGCCGCGTTACGCTACTTCAACGCGGCCGGCGCCGACCCGGATGGCCGGTTGGGGGAGGACCATCAGCCGGAAACCCATCTGATCCCGCTGGCGATTGATGCCGCTTTGGGCCGGCGCCCGCCACTGGCGGTGTTCGGTACCGACTATCCGACGCCGGATGGCACCTGCATTCGCGACTATGTGCATGTGAGCGACCTCGCCAGCGCGCATCTGGCCGCCTTCGCGCGGCTGGATGATAGCAGCGTGACCTACAATCTCGGCAGTGCCAGCGGGCATTCGGTGCGCGAGGTTCTGGCCGCCGTCGCCCGCGTGGGCGGTCAGCCGGTGCCGCATACATTGGCCGCGCGCCGGCCGGGGGACCCGGCGGTGCTGATTGCCTCCCCCGAGCGCATCAAGCGGGAAACCGGCTGGGCGCCGCGCTTGACCGCACTGGAGGATATCGTCGCCACCGCCTGGGCCTGGCGCGCGGCCCACCCGGACGGTTACCGCGCGTGAGCGCGGCGGCGGGCCAGCACTAGCAGGCCGAAACCGACCGCGACCATCGCCGCGGCATCGCTCTCCGGCACGGCGCTGGCCGCGCCGAGTTCGGTGATCACCACTTCGCCAAAGGTGTTGCTGTTGCCGCCTGCGATCAGGATCGAGGTGCCATCGAGCACGCTGGCATCGAGGTAAGACACGCCGCCATTCCCGGACTGCGCCGAGGTGGAGGAGCCGCCCGCGCCACCGGCGCCGCCGATATACCCACCGCCGCCACCGCCGCCGGCCCAGAGGAAGCTGCCGATATACCCGCCGCCCCCGCCACCGCCGCCGCCGCCAAAGCCCCCGGCGCCGCCGATAAACCCGGTGCCGCCCGAACCGGCGGTGCCGCCGGCCGCGTCCGTGCCACCACTGCCGCCATGCCCGCCATAGCCGCCGCCATTGCCGCCGGCCACATTGGCCACAAAGCTGCTGGGCGCCCCCGGTAACGCACCTGCGCCCCCAACGAAATTGTTCGAGCCGCCACCACCGCCACCGGCAACCACCAGCGCGTTGCCATCCAGAAACACGAAGCTGCCGCCGCCACCGCCGCCACCATTGTCGCTATAGCCGCTCGGGACCGGGGTAGCGCCGGTGCCGCCGACCAGAATGCTGATCGCCTGACCTGCCGCCAGCATGAACGTGCCGCCGATCTCGGCCCCCGGCACCACCTGCCTGGTGCCCGCTGCCGCCGGCCGCTCCGTAGGCGACGATTTCGTAGGTCCCCGCCGACCCTGCGGTCAGGCTGTAGGTGCCGGCGGTGGTCTGATCGAATAACGGGCTGGCGAGCGACCGATTGGTTGGCGACGTCATGGCAAGCGCTGCGAGGCCCAAGGCAGCAACCTGTCCGAGTTGCAAAACGCGACGATCTTTCAACATCACTGCGGTTCCCTTCCCACCCAAGCCTGCCGACCGGCACAGATCCGTCACGCCCGGCGTTACCAAATCAAACGTGATCGTCCGAAAATTAGCAAAAAATATGCCAAATTCGTAGCACGTTGATCATATGTTTATTTTTGTCTCCACTGGTGGCTGGTTACCAAGTTACGTAAAGTTTTATGACTATATCGGCGGAACTAGCGCGCTTGCCAGCGATGGCAATGGCGCTGCGCCAGCCCGGCGGGCTATGACGTGACGACGGCTTGAGGCAACATGCGGGTGCCCGCTGCGGCGGTGCGCGGAGACCAAGATGACGGACGACGAAATCGACCTGATGCTGCCGCCTGCCGGGCTGGCGCGCACGCCGTGGTGCGCGTTCGATCATGCGTGGTATTTGCGCGCCTATCCTGACGCAGCGACGGAAATCGGCTCGGATGGGTTCGAGGAAGCGCGCAATTTCTACATCGCCGAGGGCGTCGCGCGCGGACATTCGCCGAATATGTTTTTCGATGAGGCGTTTTATCGGCGCCGCTACCCGGATGTGGCCGGGGAAATTGCCGCCGGACGGCTGGAGTCCGGCTACCAACATTATTGTCTGATTGGATATGTCGGACGTGCGCCGCATTGGCTGTTCGATGTCGCCACCTATGCCGACATCTCGCCCGACGCGACGGAAGCGGCGCTGGTAACACTCGATTGCGTCAATCTCTACGACCATTACCTGCGCATCGGCGCCCGTCAGGACCGGGTGGGACATTTGCTGTTCGATCCGGCAACCTACCAGGGCGGCCACGGCGCAAGTAGCGCGTTTGCCGATTTCCTCGGGCGGTTGCTGCTGGGCGATGTGGCGGACCGGACCTCGATCTATTTCGATCCGGAGTGGTTTGCCGCGCGCTATCCGGATGCATTCGCGGCAACACCGGATGCGCGATGTGCTTTGCAGGCCTATTTATCCGGCGACCGTGCGGCGTTGCGCGACCCCTGCCCGGAGTTTTCCGAAGGGTTTTACCGCGACCGGCACCCCGAGGTGGCCGAGGCCGTGCGGCGGGGCGACTATGCGTCCGGCTATGCCTACTTCCTTGCCGAGGGCGTCGCGGCGCTGCACGCGCCCTCGGCGCAGATCGACCTGCAAGCCTACGTCGCAGGGCATCCGGCGGCGCTGGATGGCCCATGCCGTGACGCGTTCGCCCATATGCGGGTGCACCATCACGCGGCATTGGCACTGCCGCCGCCACCTATTCGGCATGGTGGCGGCGCTTTGCAAGCGCATGGTGTGATCGAGGCCCTCGGCGTCTGGGCGCTGGTGGTCGACCTGACCACCGCCCCGGTGCCGGAAGGCGCCGCGTTTTATGTGCGGGCGACCTTCGCCGATGGTGCCGTTGAAGCCACGGCGCTGGGCGCGACCAATCTGGCCGCGGCGGCCACGTCGCAACTGGTATTGCTGGTGGAGAACGCACGACTCGGGCGCGGGCCGCTGCGGCATGTTGAGGTGCGGCAGGGCCGGGCGACCTGGCACGTTTTGGTGCCCACCACGGTCATGGTCGGGCGCAACGAGGCGATGGTGGAGCGAGTCCATGCCGAATTGGCGGCTTTCCCGCCATCACCGCCCCGCGCCCGCATGCAGGCGATGCTGCGCCGCACACCGTTTGCCGGGCGGGACACGATCGAGAGCCTGAGCGCCAAGCTACGGCTGCATATCGAACAGGCCATATTATGCCCGCCGGACGGGGTGGTACTGATCGGCTGGATGGCCGCAGCCCCCGGGCTGGTGCGCTGCCTGCGGTTGCATAGCGGCGGGCAGACCAGCGACATTGACCTTGATGCCGTGTTGCGGCGCCGCCGGCCGGATGTGCTGGCCACCTTGACCGATCTGAGCGATTTGGACGGCGACGAGTGCGGCCTGCTGACCTATGTGCCGCACGCGTTGTCGACGGCGGCCTTGGCGACGCCGGCCTTGGCGACGCCTGGGGCCCCCGTCTACCTATCGGTGGAACTGTCCAACGGCGAAGTCGGCTACGCATTGCTGCCGCCGTTCCGGCCGCAAGGGCTGGCGACGATGCAGGAATTGCTGGGCCAGTTGGAGCCACGCTACGATCTGGTAGCCCCGGCGTTCGACCAGGTGTTCGGCCCCGCCGCGACGGCGTTGAACCGGGCGCGGCTGGCCAATGTGCCGGCGCCGCGCGAGATCGGCTTTGGCCCGCAACCGGACGCGGTGGATCTGTCGGTAATTGTGCCGCTGTACGGGCGGATTGATTTCCTGGAATATCAGGCGGCGCTGTTCGCGCAATCCGCGCCCGGCCTGGCGGCGGAATTCATCTACGTGCTCGACCAGCCGGAACGGCAGGCGGAGGCCGAGGCGCTGGCCGCCTCCGTCGCCGCGCGCTTCGACCTGCCGATCCGGCTGATCCTGCTGGCGCGCAACCTCGGCTACGCGCCGGCGAACAATGCCGGGCTGCGGGCGGCGCGCGGGGCGTATGTGGCGCTGCTGAATTCCGACGTCTTTCCCAACGCGCCAGGCTGGGGCGCGGCGTTGGTGGCGCGGCTGGCGGCGGACCCTGGGCTCGGCGCGGTGGGGGCATTGTTGCTGTACGAGGACGGCACGGTGCAGCACCAGGGCATGGCGCTGGAACCGCTGGCCGAATTTGCCGGCTGGCGCTTCCCGATGCATCCGCGCAAAGGGCGGCGGCCGCCAGACGGCACGGCGCTGCTGCCGGCGGAAGCCATTACCGGGGCCTGCATGGTGCTACGTCGGGCGGACCTGCTGGCGCTAGGCGGGCTGGATGAGGCCTATGCGATCGGGGATTTTGAAGACGCTGATCTGTGCGCGCGGCTGGCGGCCAACGGCCAGCATTGCGCGGTGGACCCGGCGGTGCGGATGTATCACCTGGAGCGGCAGAGCCAGGCGGCCGCCGGGCAGGCCTGGCGCATGAACCTGACCTTGTTCAACGCCTGGACCTATCACCATCGCTGGACGCGCGCGGAGACCGCAGCATGACCAAACGCCCTGCCAAGGCCGAACCCGCGGGCCGCCGGGTGCTGCTGCTGTCGCATAGCCATCCGAAGCTGACGCGCGGCGGGGCGGAAATGGCGGCGGTCGCGTTGCAGGCCGGGCTGAATGCCCAGCCGGGCTGGCAGGCGTTTCTGGCCGGCGCGACGATGGACCCGGGCGGTGCGCGGGCCGGCAGCCCGATCACGCAGCCGTTTGGCGAGGATGATTACCTCTATACCGTCGGCGCGTTCGGCTGGTTCAACTTCGCCAATCGCGATCGGAATTTCCCGCGTGCGTTCGCGGACATGCTGCACGAGGTGAGGCCGGAGGTGCTGCACTTCCACCATTACCTCAGCTTTGGCGTGGACACGTTTGCCCTGGTACGGCGGACGCTGCCGGATGCCAAAATCGTTCTGACTTTGCATGAATTTCAGGCGATCTGCAATCATTACGGCCAGATGATCAAATCCGACGGGCATACTTTGTGCCGGGAAGCCACGCCACGGGATTGCAACCGGTGTTTTTCCCAGTTCAGCCGGGCGGATTTCTTTCTGCGGCAAATGTATATCCAGCGGTTTTTCGCGCTGGTGGATCAGTTCGTCGCCCCCAGCCAGTTCCTGGCCGACCGCTATATCGCCTGGGGCATTCCGGCGGAGAAAATGCGGGTGCTGGAAAATGTGATCGCCAGCCCGGCGCCTGCGGCTGCGGTGGCCCGGCAGGACACGTTGTTCCGCGTCGGGTTTTTCGGCCAGGTGTCGCGGCTGAAGGGCGTTAACGTGCTGCTGGATGCGGCGGACCGGCTGGCGGATGAGAAATCCGCCGTCACCTTCGACATTCATGGCGATGACAGCAACCAGCCAGATGAATTCCGCGCCGATTTCGCCCAGCGCCGCCAGTTGGCGGGGCATAATGTCCGCTTCCACGGGGCGTATGACAACGCCCGGGTGGATGGGCTGATGCGCAATGTGGATGTGGTGGTGGTGCCGTCGATCTGGTGGGAAAACTCGCCCATCGTGATCCAGGAAGCGTTGCGCAACCGCAAGCCGATCATCTGTTCCGATATCGGCGGTATGGCCGAGAAAGTGCGGCCGGGCCTGGATGGCTGGCATATTCCGGTGGGGGATGCGCCGGCGCTGGCGGATTTGTTGCGCCAGCTGGCGGGCGACCGCAAGGCGGTGGCGGCGATGGGCAAAACCATGCGCGCGGCCGCCACCCCGGCGGATGGGGTGGCGGCGCATATCACGCTGTATGACGCGCTGTTCAGTCGCCCATGAACACCGGGCGCCGCTTTTCCACGAAGGCTTCATAGGCGCGGCCGAAATCCTTGGTTTGCATGCAGATCGCTTGCGCCTGGGCTTCAGCCTCAATCGCCGCGTCGATCGACATGTCCCATTCCTGATGCAGGCAGCGCTTGGTCATGGCGTGGGCGAAGCTCGGCCCGTTGGCCAACGAAGCCGCCAGCACCTGCGCGTCATGCAGCAGCGCGTCCGGCGGGCAGAGCCGGTTGAGGAAGCCCCAGCGTTCGGCTTCCACCCCATCGATCGCGCGGCCGGTGTAGAGCAGGTCCGCTGCGCGGCCGGCGCCGATGATGCGCGGCAGCAGGTTGCAGGCGCCCATATCCGCGCCCGCCAGGCCGACGCGGGTGAACAGGAAGGCGGTTTTGCTCGCCTCCGTGCCCAGCCGCAAATCCGACGCCATGGCCAGGATCGCGCCGGCACCGGCGCAGATCCCGTCGATCGCGGCGATGATCGGCTGCGGGCAGGCGCGCATCGCCTTGACCAGATCGCCGGTCATGTGGGTGAAATCCAGCAGGCCCTGCGTGTCCCCGGCGCGTTGCATGGCAACCAGCGGGCCGATGATTTCATGCACGTCGCCGCCGGAGCAGAAATTGCCGCCCGCGCCGGTGATCACCACCGCCTTCACCTGGTCGGCCAGCGACAGCGCCCGGAACAGGTCGCGCAGTTCGGCATAGCTTTCGAAGGTCAGCGGGTTTTTGCGTTCCGGGCGGTTGAGGGTGATGGTGCCGACCTTGCCATCCAGCGCCCACCGGAAATGCTGCGGGCTGTATTGGGTGAAATCAATGCGGTTACGGTCGTGCGGCAGGGCCATCTTGCGTCTCCGAGAAGGGAATATGGCCGCTGTCCTGCACGGAATGGCGGGGATGTTCAACTTTTGCCGTTTTGCGCGTAAGAGGCGAATGGGGGACCGGTAGAGGGGATCATTCCATGAGCGACATTGCCGCGCCTCAGCTCGATTTTCTGGCACCGATTCCACCGCGCCCGGTGCAACCCTGGCCGTTATGGACGCTGCTGCGGCGCGGGCGGCGCAATCTGCTGGAAATGTTCAGTGAGAAATTGCTGAACCAGGATTATAGCGACTCGAAGGTGCTGTCGCGGCGGGTGATTGTGTGCAACTCGCCCGAGACGGTGCAGGCCGCGCTGCTGGGCCAGCATGCGGCGTTGCAGCGCAAAAGCCCACAGATGCGCCATGCGCTGGAGCCGCTGCTGGGCGATGGGCTGTTTATTTCCGATGGGGAAACCTGGGCCAAACGGCGGCGGCTGATCGCCCCGGTGGTGCATGTGAACCGGATGCCGCTATTTGCCCCGGTGATGGTGGAAGCGGCCGAGGCAGCGGCGACGCGCTGGGCGGCGCTGCCGGATGACCGGCCGGTGCTGATGCTGGCGGAAATGGCCAAGCTGACCGCCGAGATTATCTGCCGCACCGTGTTCGGCCGGGCGCTGGGTGACACCCATGCCGCCGAGATCGTCGAAGGGTTTTCCGATTATCAGCGCCGCATCGGCTCGACCGACATGATGTCGCTGCTCGGCCTGCCGGACTGGATGCCGCGCCTGCTCGGGCCCGGCACCAAACGGGCGGGCGACCGCATCCACCGGGTGCTGGATGCGATCATCGACAGCCATCGCAAGGCGCGTGCCGCCGGCACGGCGGGGGATGAACCGACGATTCTGAAGCTGCTGATGGATGCCGAGGACCCGGCGACCGACAGCGTGTTCACCGCCGAGGGGCTGCGCAACGAGGCCGCGGTGCTGTTCATGGCCGGGCATGAAACCACGGCCAACTCGCTCTCCTGGACCTGGTTTTTGCTGTCCCAGGCGCCGCGCGTGGCGGCCCGGTTGCAGGCGGAGCTTGATGCGGTGTTGGGCGGGCGATCCCCCAACCTCGGCGACATGCCAGCCCTGCCCTATACAAGGGCAGTGTTTGAGGAATCCATGCGCCTCTACCCGCCGGTGGCGGTGTTGCCGCGTGAGGCGACCGAGGATACCGAGATCCTCGGCCATAAAGTGCCCAAAGGCGCGATGGTGCTGGTGATCCCCTGGTTGCTGCACCGCAAACCATCGTTGTGGGACAAGCCGGACCATTTCATTCCCGAACGCTTCCTGCCGGAGAACAGCGTCGGGCGGTCCAAATACGCCTATATCCCGTTCAGCGCCGGGCCACGGGTATGCGCCGGGCTGGCCTTTGGCATGACGGAGGCGGTGCTGTGCCTGGCGACGCTGGCGCAGAAATTTGCGCCGGAAATGGTGCCGGGGACCAAGGTGGAGCCGGTGTGCCGGCTGACGCTGCGGCCGGATAACGGCTTGCCGATGCTGCTGAAACGCCGGGTGTGATGGGAAGTGGGCTGATCCTGCTGGGGGTGCTGGCGGCGTGGGCCATCCGCGACCTGCCGGGGCAGCGCGGCCTGCTAGGGGCCTATGCCGTACTCGCCGGTTTCGCCTGGATCAGCCTGCAAATCCGCCAGGTATTTCACCCCGACCATCTCGGTCTGACCGGGCTGTGGCGGGTGCTGTCATTCCTCGGGCTGGGCCTGGGCCTTATCTGGCTCAGCCTGCTGCATCGCCGTCTGATGCCGCCGAGATTGCTGGGCGGTTAGGCGTCGCGGCCGATCACGTCGCATTGGCCGCGATAGACGGTTTGCGGCAAAATCGGCCGCGTCACGTCCAGCACACGCTCGGGGTGATCGGCTTCAACCCACACCATCGGCCGGATGGCGTTGATGGCTTGCAGCACGCCGTGATCGGTCTGTCCGACGCGGGCCAGCACTTTTTCGTGCAGTTCCAGGCACAGCACCAGCCGGTCCCGCGAGCGCAGGAAGTCGGCGGCGGCCTGGAGCACGGCGAGTTCCTGGCCTTCGATATCCAGCTTGATGGCCAGATTGGGGCCAACCTGGTCGCGCAGCGAGTCGAGCCGGATGACGTCGATCGGGCCGGTTGGGTCTGGCACCAGAAACAACGCCTGATTGGCGTGCGGGTCGTAATCCGGGGCGCAGAGCCGGCCGCGCCCGGTGAAATCGCTGACCGCAGCCGGAATGGTGGTGATATCGGCCACCCGCCCGGCGCGCAGATTGCCGGCAACGAAGGGGTAGACCTCCGGGTTCGGTTCAATGGCGATGATCCGCTGGCAGCCTTGGCTGAAAGTTGCCACCTGGGCGCCGAACAGGCCGAGATGCGCGCCGCAATCGATCAGATCGAACTGGCCGAGCGCCTGATCGGCCAGTGTGGCGAGGCTGTGGGTGGTGGCGCGGTTGTAGTTATCCAGCGGGCCAAAGCACCACGCCTCCTGCTCCGTCAGCGGGGCGGCGACGGTGGTGCGGTGGAACGGGAAATGCGCCGCGCCGTGTAATTGGCCGAGCCAGTCCATCAGTTGATGGAAGCGATACCAGCGGCCGGTCAGATGGGCGAGCCGCATCAGCAGCGGCGGGTGTGGCCGGATGGTCAGGCCTGGATAACGATCAACCTGCGGCATCGGCGCTCTTACCCAGGCTCAGCACAGACCGCCGGGGTCAATATGTCTCGGCATGATAACGGCCGCCCGCGCGCATTGTCGAGCGCAGGCTGGGCCAGTCCAGGCCGTGGGTGTGGCCGATCTCGGTCAAGGCGGCCTCTACCCCATCTTCCAGGCCGCGCAGGCCGCAGATGAACACATGCGTGGTGGGTTTGCCCAGCAGGGCCGCCAGGTCGTCGGCGCGACGGCGCATGCGGTCTTGCACGTATTCGCGTGGCTGATTGGGCAGGCGGGAATACACCAGTTCCTGATCGAGCACTGCGGGCGGGACTTTTTGCAGCGGGCCGAAATAGGGCAGTTCCTGCGGCGTGCGGGCGCCGAAGAACATCATCAGCCGGCCCCGTACTGCGCCGGCGGTGCGGCGGCGGCGTTCGGTGAAGCCACGGAACGGCGCCGCCCCGGTGCCGGTGCAGATCATGATGATATCGGCATCCGGATCATCCGGCATCAGGAAGGTGGCGCCGAACGGGCCGACAACGGCGACGGCGGCACCCATTGGCAGGTCGCACAGGTAATTGGAGGCGACCCCGCGCAGCACCGAGCCATCGGGCTGCGGTTCCTGCACCCGCTTGACGGTGAGCGCGAGGTTGTTGGTGTTGGGCCGTTCGCCGTCGCGGGCGGAGGCGATGGAATAAAGCCGCATGGCGTGCGGCTGGCCCTGCGCATCGGTGCCGGGCGGCAAAATGCCGATGGACTGGCCTTCCAGAACCGGGAAGGGAATGGCGGCGAAGTCGAGGATGATGTGGCGCACATCGCTTTCGGCATCCGGCGCGGTGATGCGGCGGTTGCCCACCACCGTGGCGCGGGCCGGGTTGGCGCGGTTGAACAGGTTGATGCGCGGTTTGGAGGCGGTGGCCGGCGCCCGCGCCCGGCCGCCGGCGCGGGCATGCGCTTCGGCGAGCAAGGCTTCGGCTTCGGCATCCAGCGCGTCCGCAACCTCGGTTGGTCCGTCCGCCGGGCGGGGCGGCAGTTCGGTCCAGCCGAACTGATCATCGAGGCTGAAGGGGGCGGCGACGTGGAACCAGTTGTCGATCGAGCCGGTTGGGCAGGGCGCGACGCAATCCATGCAGAAATTACAGATCGTCGCATCAACGACGTAGTTATTCGCATCATGGGTGATGGCACCGATGGGGCAGGTTGCCTCACAGGTGTTGCACCGGATGCAGATCTCCGGATCGATCAGATGCTGCTTGCTCACCCGCCCTGCCCTGCCTGCGCTGCTATTCGTGGATCTGCACGTATTCAAAATCCCCGGGCTTGCCATCAATCCCGGCTTTCGGCGGCGCGATCCAGGAGGCGTAGTCCCCTGCCCCGTGCACGGGCTGCATCAGGCCGGTGATATAGGCCGCGTCGTCTGGTGTGGGCAGGAAGGTGTCCACCCGCGCCACCCACTCGGCTTCGGACAAAATCTGCCCGGTCGGGTCGGCCTTGATGCTGGCGAATTCGCCGATGCGGCGGTTATGCGCCTGATGCGGCAAAGTGAGTTTGAAGGCGATGCCGGCTTTTTCGATCACCTTGTTCCAGCGGCCGACGCCGCCGGCGGCATCGGTGATGAAATCGTCGCGCAGGCGCATGTTCAACGCCGACAAGGCCGGCACGTGCTGTTCGACGAATTGCCCGTCGATGCAGCGCAGCACCGGGTAGGTGCTGTCCAGCAATGCGTGGTCATCGGTCAGCTTGTCTTCGCGGAAGCGGCCTTTGATGCCGGCATTGAAGGCGTTGGCGGCATTGGTGGAAATTTCGTTGCCGAACAAATCCAACGTCAACGGGTAGTGCATGTTGATCTTGCGCTGGATGGTCGGCAGGTCGATCACGCCCAGCGCGCGGATCTGCGCCGTGGCAGTGGGGTCGGTGATGCCGGCCTTGTTCATGGCGTCGCAGGTGCGTTCGACGATGCGGGACACGCCGGTTTCGCCCACGAACATGTGATGCGCTTCTTCGGTCAGCATGAAGCGGCAGGTGCGGCTGAGCGGGTCGAAGCCGGATTGCGCCAGGGCTTCCAGCTGCATCTTGCCGTCGCGGTCGGTGAAGTAGGTGAACATGAAGAAGCTGAGCCAGTCCGGCGTGCGTTCGTTGAACGCGCCGAGCATGCGCGGATTATCCTCGTGGCCGGAGCGACGGTTGAGCAACTCCTCCGCTTCTTCCCGCCCTTGGGTGCCGAAATATTTCTGCAGCAGATAGACCATCGCCCAGAGATGGCGGCCTTCTTCGACATTGACCTGAAACAGGTTACGCAGGTCATACAACGATGGCGCGGTGGCGCCGAGGTGGCGCTGCTGTTCCACGCTGGCCGGTTCCGTGTCGCCCTGAATGACCAGCAGGCGGCGCAGCATGGCGCGATATTCGCCGGGCACTTCCTGCCAGACCGGCTCGCCCTTATGTTTTCCAAACGGAATGGTGCGGTTGGGCACGGCTGGGGCGAGCAGGATGCCCCATTTATAGTCGGGCATTTTCACGAAGCCGAATTTCGCCCAGCCCTTCGGATCGACCGAGACGGCGGTGCGCAGATAGACCAGCGCCTCCTGAAAGCCCTCCGGGCCCATATCCTTCCACCAGTCGATATAGCCGGGGTGCCAAGTTTCCAGCGCCTTTTTCAGCCGTTCGTCGCCGTTCAGCCCGACATTGTTGGGGATCAGCCCGTCGTAATCGACGTCGACGCCCTGCATTCCGTCTGCCATGTGCGCTGCTCCGCTTAAACCCGGTTTTGATCGTAAATTGGCTGAAGGCCGCTGCCGTAGCGCTTGAGCGCGCCATCTGGCCCGACCGCGTTCGGGCGCTGGAACACCCAGTTCTGCCAGGCGGTCAGGCGGCCGAAGATGCGGGTTTCCATCGTCTCCGGCCCGGCAAAGCGCAGATTGGCTTCCATGGCGGTGAGCGCGTCAGCAGAGAAGCTGGCGCGTTCCTCCAGCAGCATGCGCACCTCGCCATCCCAATCCACATCGTCATAGGCGGCGGTGATCAGGCCGAGCTCATCCGCGGCCTCCGCCGACAAGGGGGTGCCGATCTGGGCCTGCGCGGCGGGGAGGCTTTCGGGTTCGCCGAGGAAGCGGGTTTGCAGCCGGGTCAGGCCGTTGGACATGGGATAGGCGCCGAAATTGAGCGGCGACAATGCCAATGTGGCGATCTGATTGTCCGCTCCGCGTTTGCCGGCGAACATCAAGGCGCGGTCGGCGGCGAAGACCAATTCGGCCAGGGTGCCGGCGAAGCAACTGCCGGGTTCGACCAGCGTGATCAGGCTGCGGGAGGTCAGGTCCATCCGCTTCAGCACCCGCTTGAGGGCGTGGCGAATTTCCCGCACCAGCCAGTCCGCCTTATGCGTTTCCAGCAGCGCATCGGCCGCCACCACCGCGGCCGGATCGCCCTCGCTGCGGAAGACCAGCAGGCCGAGGTCGGGCTCGTTCAGGCGCAGATGCAGGATGGCGTCGTCCAGCTCGCGCGCCAGGGCCAGCGGCCAGAACGCCGCGCCTTCGGCGTGGATGCCGGCGATGTCGGCCGGCAATGCGCTTGGGCCGCGCAAGGTGACGGTGGCGCGGCGGGCCGGGCGGTCGTAGCTGAGCGCGACATGGGTGTAGCTGACGCCGTCAGCCACGAAGTGACGCGTCAGCTTGGTGAGCGCGATGCCGGTGGCATCGGTCGGGCGGTCCGAGGTTGCGGCCAGGGCGGCGGCGCGGGCGGCGACTTTGGCTTCCCACTGCGATGGCGGCACGATTTCATCCACCAGCCGCCAGGCGATGGCGCGCTTGCCGCGCATCCCCTCCTCCAGCGAGCAGAACACATCGGCGCGGTCGCGGCGCACCCGGCGCTTATCGGTCAGCCGCGTCAGCCCGCCCGTGCCCGGCAGCACCGCCAGCAGCGGGGTTTCCGGCAGGGCGACGGTGGAGCGGCGGTCGTCGATCAGCATGATGTGTTCGGCGGTCATGGCGATCTCATAGCCACCGCCGGCGCAGGCGCCGGAGACGGCGGCGAGGTAATGCTGGCCGGAATTTTCCGCCGAATCTTCAATGCCCATGCGGGTTTCGTTGGTGAATTTGCAGAAATTCACCTTATGCCCGTGGCTCGCCCCGGCGAGCATGCGGATATTGGCGCCGGCGCAGAAGACGTTGTCTTTGCCTGAACGCAGCACCACCGTGCGCACGGTGGGGTGTTCAAAGCGCAGCCGCTGCACCGCGTCGGCCAGTTCGATGTCCACGCCGAGGTCGTAGGAATTGAGTTTCAGCTCATAGCCGGGGAAAAGCCCGCCGCCAGCGTCCACATCCATCACCAGATGCGCCACCGGGCCTTCGATCCGCAGCTTCCAGTGGCGATAGCGTGCCGGCTCGGTTTGGAAATCAATATGCGACATCACGACGTCTCCCCTTGCCTCGCGGCATAGCAAGTTTCAACCGCGAGGCAAGCGGAATATGGCGGTGGCCGGGCTAGTCGATGGCGCGGCCTTTGGTCTCTGGCAGAGCGAGCATGGCGCCGATGGTCAGGATGCTGGTGCCGACCACATACCAGGCCGGGGCGGCGGGGTTGCCGGTGGCCTGGATCAGCCAGGTGATGACGAATTGGGTGGTGCCGCCGAACAGCGAGACGCCGACGGCGTAGGCGATGGAGAAGCCGGTGGCGCGCGCGGCCGCTGGCAGCAATTCAGAGATGATCACCAGCGAGGCGGCACCGCTGACCGCCGTGAGGATGGCGAGCATGGCGGAGACGCCGAGCAAGGTTCCCGCACCGGGGGCAGCGATCAACAGGCTGAACAGCGGCACGATCAACACCGCCGTGAGCACGCGCGGCCACAGCATGATGGACCGGCGGCCGAAGCGATCCGCCATCCAGCCGCCGATCAGCGCGAAGGCGAAGGTGCTGGCGCCGCCGACGAAGGTGGCGGACAGCGCGATGGAGGGCGGCAGCTTCAGCGCGGTGATGGCAAACGTGGTCATGTACTGGCCGACATAGGTGGAGACGGTGCCGCCGATCACGATCAGGGTGGCCAGCACCAGCAGGCGGCCCTGGCCGGCGAGGCGGCGCGGCGCGGCGCTGCCGGCCGGTGCGGCATGCATCGTCTCCGGCATGGAACGGCGCAGGTAGAGCGCCACCGGCAATAGCGCGAGGCCGATGATAAAGGGAATGCGCCAGCCAAACGCCGTCATCTGATCTTGCGACAGCAGCAACGATAGCAGCAGGCCGATCAAGCCGGCCACGGTCGCCGAGGCGCCCTGGCTGGCCAACTGCCACGACGAATAGAGCCCGCGCCGATGCGGCGGGGCGATTTCGACCAGGAAGGCGGTGGCCGGGCCGACTTCGCCGCCCAGCGCCAGGCCCTGCACCAGCCGGCAGATCACCACTAGAACCGGGGCGGCCATGCCGATGGTGGCGTAGGATGGCACCAGCGCCAGGCCGAGCGTGCCGACGGTGATCAGCCCGATGGTGAGCAGCATCGCCGGTTTGCGGCCGGCGCGGTCGGCATAGGCGCCGATGAGAATGCCGCCGAGCGGGCGGAACAGGAAGCCGACGCCGAAGACCGCGATCGAGGTGAGCAACGACATAAATGGCGTGGGCAGCGGGAAGAAGGCCTTGCCGATATAGACGGCGAAGAAGGCGTAGGTGACGAAATCATAGAATTCGAGCGCATTGCCCGCGACCGTCGCGGCGACGACGCCACGGGTGATTTGCGGGGGCGACGACGCTGCGGCGGGGCGATCTGACATTTGGCTTCCTTCGGACTACGACCATGCGCCAGCACCGCGCCAGGTTGCCGGCGCGGTGCTGCTGACCAAAGTCCGAAGCGTATCAGCCGGGTTGCGCCGCAACAACCCGGCTGGATCGGTGTTAGTCGGCGGTGGCGCCGCCCATTTTTTCCGCCAGGGTCGGCAGGCTGGTGCGGGCCTTCGGTGTGATCCAGGCCTGGAGCCGTTCCAGATACAGGTAGATCACCGGGGTGGTGTAAAGCGTCAGGATCTGGCTGAGTGCCAGCCCGCCAACCATGGCGAAACCGAGCGGGCGCCGCAGTTCGGACCCGGCGCCGTGGCCGAGCATCAACGGCAGGCCGCTGAACAGCGCGGCCATCGTGGTCATCATAATCGGGCGGAAGCGCAGCAGGCAGGCCTGGCGGATGGCTTCCAGCGGTTCCATGCCTTCCATACGCTGGGCGTGCACGGCGAAGTCCACCATCATGATGCCGTTCTTTTTCACGATGCCGATCAGCAGCAGCAGGCCGATCACGGCGATCAGCGACAGATCGTAGCCGAACCAGGTGAGCATGAGCAGCGCGCCCACCCCGGCCGAGGGGATGGTGGAGAGAATGGTGACCGGCAGGATGTAGCTTTCATACAGCACGCCGAGGATGATGTAGACGCTGATCAACGCGGCCAGCAGCAGATAGGGCATGGTGGAGAGCGAGGCCGCGAAGGCCTGCGCGGTGCCCTGGAAGGTGCCTTGCAGCGTGACCGGCGTGCCGGCGGCGATCATCGCGCGGTTCACCGCTTCCACCGCCTGCCCCAACGCCACGCCTTGGGCGAGGTTGAAGGACAGGGTGACGGCGGGGAACTGGCTTTGGTGGCTGATCGACAGCGGCGCGACGCGATTGGTATCCACCTTGACGAAGGTGGAGAGCGGCACGGCGACGCCGGTATTGGAGCGCACGAACAGCTTGTTCAGCACGTTCAGGTCGCCCTGCAATTCCGGCAGCACTTCCAGGATCAGCTTGTAGGTGTTGACCTGGGTGAAATACTGCGTGACCTGGCGTTGGCCGAGGGCGTCGAACAACGTGTCGTCGATTTGCTGGGTGGTGATGCCGAAGCGGGCCGCGGCGTCACGGTCTATGGTCAGGGTGGCGGTGGTGCCGCCGTTTTGCTGGTCGGTCGCGAGGTCGCGCAATTCGGGCAGAGTGCGCAGCTTGGCCAGCACTTTGGGCGCCCATTCATAGAGCTCCGCCGTGTCGGAATCCTGCAGCGTGTATTGATACTGCGTCTTGGACGCCCGGCCGCCGACGCGAATATCCGAGCCGGCTTGCAGGAAGAGCTGCGCGCCCTCGATCTTCGACAGCGGGCCGCGCAGGCGGGCGACGACTTGCTGGGCGGTGGCGTCGCGCTGGTCGAACGGCTTCAGCGAGATGAAGAAGCGGCCGTTGTTTTCGGTCTGGCCTTGCGCGCCCGGGCCGACGATGGAGGAATAGGCGGCGACCGCCGGGTCTTTGAGCAGCACGTCGCCCAACATCAGCTGGCGGCGCATCATCTCCTTGAACGAGATATCCTGCGCGCCTTCGGAAATGCCCATCAGGATGCCGTTATCCTGTTCGGGGAAGAAGCCCTTGGGCATGGTGACGCCGAGATAGACGGTGAGCGAAACCGTCGCCACCCAGGAGAGCAGGGTGATGAAGCGGAAGCGCAGCGCGATATCGAGGGTGCGGCGATAGGCGCCGATCAGCAGGTCGAAGAAGCCTTCGACGATGCGGTAGAGAATGTTGTGACCGCCGACATGGTGGTGCAGGAAGCGCGAGCACATCATCGGCGTGAGCGTGAGCGAAACCACGGCGGAAACCACCACGGCGATGGACACGGTGACCGCGAATTCGCGGAACAGACGGCCGACAATGCCGCTCATCAACAGCAGCGGGATGAACACCGCGATCAGCGAGGCGCTGATGGAGATGATGGTGAAGCCGATTTCGCCCGCACCTTTGATCGCAGCGTCAAACGGGCGCTCCCCATCCTCGATATGGCGGAAGATGTTTTCCAGCATAACGATGGCATCATCAACCACGAAGCCGACGGCGATGGTCAGCGCCATCAGGGACAAATTATCCAGGCTGTAGTTGAGCAAATACATGATGGCAAAGGTGCCAACCAGCGCGATTGGCACCGTCACGCTCGGGATGACCGTGGCCCAGAAATTGCGCAGGAAGACAAAGATCACCATGACCACCAGGCCGACGGTGAGCACCAGCGTGAACTGTACATCC
>CAITOL010000156.1 GCA_903893975.1 uncultured Rhodospirillales bacterium
AAAGCCGCGCCCTTTCCAAGCGCTCGCGGCCCGCCCATTGCCCTCACCCCCGTAACCCCCCCCTGCCGCAACGCCCGCACCGCCTGTGACAGGGTTTCACTGGGCCCAGCCAGTACCTGCCGCAGCACCGCATCCGCCCCCAGCCACAGGGAATTCCACTGCGCACTGCCGCCCATCCGCCGCGCTTCATCGGCCAAGGCGCTATCCGCCAAAGCGTGCTTGGTCATGCAATCCGAACAGTGCCGCGACGAGTCGCCCAAGTGCCCATCCAGCAAAAGCAATACCTTGGCCAATAGCACCAAGTTGTGCCGAGGATCGTCCAGGCCAAAGGGATTGGCGCCGGGCGAAGCGCTTGAATGCAATGGCATTTTAGTCGCTTGTGGCGCGCGATATCCTTCAGCCCGTTCCGGCCGCAGCCAGCCGCCCATTTGCATCGAGCGGTACTGCCCGTACAGGTGCCCGCGAATCGCAGGCGGGCGCAGCTGCTGGACCACGGCGTCGAGCAGCGGCGGCAGGCCATGCTCGGGCTCCAGCGGACCGTCATAGAGAAGCGCGACCGCGGCTGAATTGCCCTTCTGACAAGCGCCATTGCACTGGCATGCACCGCCTTTTTGGCAGGCATGCTCACGGGACGGCGGCGTCGGCCAGCCGCGGCGAACGCCGTAACGCGGTGGACGCAATTGCTCAACCCGCGCGCCGGGTAGCGTCTGAATCGGAACTTGGATGCGGGCGTCGAGTTGGCGCATGGGACCTCGAGGGCGCTTGCACGCCTGTGCCTAGCGTATCCGCGCCGCTGCGGACTGCAAGGGATTTCTTGCAATCCGCAGCTTAGCCGGCAGATCGCCTAGATTTGCCGTAAGATAGCGCGGACCAGCACCGTTGGGCTGCCGCTCACCGTGGCGCTGGTGGTGCCCCGGACGCGAAGATTGCGCACCACCGGGTCGATGAGCTTGCACTTGGACTCCAACCGCGCCGTACCACCGGCCGTGGCGGCTGAAAACCCCGTAATCGTACCTAGTTCAAACCAGTTACCATCGTTGCTCGGGTCGCCGCCGTCGTTGCCTTGGATGGACAGAATGACTTGATCCAGATTGGTCGGGGTTACACCCGCCGGTGTGGTCACGGTCGCGTAAACCATTGCATATTTGAATGCTTCCGTTGCAATGGCATTGCCGATGCTCACCGGGGTGCCGACGCTGACCGGCAGGGCCGTGCCTGAGGCCGCAACCAACGCCGAAACGTAGATCGAATCGTCGAACAACGGCTCGATCGCTGCAGTAACGCGGGCTTGAGACTGGACCGAGCCAGTATTCTCGATGCTGATGCCGAAGCGGACGTAGGGCGTAAACTCCTTGAAGTCCGCAGCGTAGTCGATGGCCAGGGTTGTTGCCGCAGTGATGTCGGCGCTGCCGGTATTGTCCAAACCATTGATTGCTGTAGAAAAATCGGTCCAGTTCTTGCCGTCCACGCTCCACTGGCCGATGATCCGCAGCTTCGAATTCGCGGTGATCGACACCACGGTCAGGAACAAGCGCAGTCCGCGCGCGCCGATGACCGAGCCGTAGCTCTGTGGCGGCGTCCAGTAGATTTCTGCCCCGCCGCTGCGCAGCGACAAGAAGTCCTGATCGCGCGCCAAGATAATCTGATTGCCGTCCATGCCGTTTCTCCTTCAAAGAAGCCGGCAGGTAGGCCGGCTATTGGCGAATCACGGTTTGCAGGTGCCATTGAGGCAGTGCGCCCCGCTGTCAGCGCAAGTCGCACCGTCAGGCAACTGCACGTGGTAGCAGCCATTGTGGGCGCCGTCGCATAGGTCCGCGGTGCATGGATTGGTGTCGCTGCAATCGTTCCAGCTCTTCGCGAAGCATGGACCGCTGGCCACGCATGCGTCATGGCCCCATGCGTCCAGGCGAACGATTGCCGTCGCCATATTTCCCGTTGACAGTGGTAGGCCGTACGACCACATTGCCACGAGAATTTGCCCCGAATTCGAGGCCCACGGGTGCATTTCC
>CAITOL010000157.1 GCA_903893975.1 uncultured Rhodospirillales bacterium
CTCGTATCAGCCGTCCTCGTCGAAATCGACGAAAAATGGGCCGCTTCAACGCAACCCTATATCACTTGGAAGGCCAATACCGTTCACTCCCCGTGACGTAAATTTCCAGACTTCAGGTTGCGCAATCGACGTCGCCGCGTATGTTTGGGTATATGTTTGCGAAGTCATGGAAATTCCCCGGCAGAACAGTCAGCAAAAAATTCGGACTCAAAGAAACGTTAGGCGAGCGACGCGTGACGGCGACGAAGCGCCGCCAAAGCAATTCCACCCAGCGCGAGCAGACCAAACGTTGCCGGTTCCGGCACGCGGTTCACGTAGATATTCGCGCTGGTGATGGTGCTGCCGGTCGGGCCGATCGGCTGGATATCGGCATTGATGTACACCACCGACTGCGGCGAGAACGACAAGCGATTCGTCGGCGACGACGGATCGGTGTTAGCCGTCGGGTTCAGCGTCGCGCCCAGGCTGCCGGCAGCGTTGCTCGCGGTCATACCATCGGCCAAAATGCCGCTGCCATTCACCGTGCCACCGATACCGTTCACATAATGCAGGCTCGCGTTGGGCGTGTTGGTTCCATCGAGCGAGAGGACCCAGAAGGTGACGTTCAGGTCGGAGGTCACCGAATGGTTCCACACGGTCGAGTTCGCGGGGCTGATAGTGATGGCAAAGCTACCCGGACCGGCGCTACCAAGGCTGTTCGCATCGATCGCCCAAGTGGTTGTCGCACAGCTCGCGTTACCTGTTGCGGTACAGGCGACGCTTTCGATCAACAGATTGCCAACCTGAAGGGTGGTGATGGTGCCTTGGTATAGCGCAATCGCCGACGCCGGCACTGGCGCCACAACGGCAGCCGCCAGGAGGACCCAAATGCTCGACACAACCCGCAGCGCTACTGATTTCGTCACTCCAACCCCCAATCGATGGCTCATAATTTAGACAAAGCAAAAAAATATCACAATTCTTTGTGCGTCATGCTGACGTATCGGCGAAGTGTAATCGGGGGTCAAGTTCATAATAATTGACATAACGCAAATGACCTTGAGATTTTTTATTCTGTCATTTCAATATCTTAATACGCCTCAAGCGTGGGCAAGATCGGGTGTCCGGCACATTTGTTAAGACATATTGCATCACTGTGAACGGAGAAAATTGGCTCAACCAAGACCGGCAACAAAAGGGGCCCCCGAAGGGACCCCGATTCCGAGACGCATTGGTGAGCGGCGAAGAGGTTAGGCCTTCGCGCCCGCCTTCTTGGGGGCGGCCTTTTTTACCGCCGGCTTTGCCGGAGCGGGTGCCGCTTTTTTTGCCGGTGCTGGCTTGGCGGCTGCCGCCTTCGCCGCCGGCGCTTTGGCAGCGGGGGCCTTCGCGGCAGTCTTGGCGGGCGCTTTGGCCGGGGCGGCTGGTTTCGCGGCCGGCTTAGCTGCGGCCTTGGCCGGTGCCGCCTTCGCCGGGGCTGCTTTCGCGGCAGCCGCTTTTGCTGGAGCGGCTTTCGCAGGAGCCGCCTTCGCCGGGGCAGGTTTCGCTGCGGCGGCTTTGGCCGCGGTTGCTTTGGCCGCTGGTTTCGCCGGGGCAGCTTTCACCGCGGCGGGCTTTTTCGCGGCCGCTACGGCCGCTGGCTTTGCCTTGGTCGCGGCCTTTGGTGCGGCGGCTTTGGTCGGCGCCGCCTTCGCCGTAGCAGCTTTTGCAGGGGCGGCCTTCGCGGGCGCGGCTTTCGCGGCAGGTTTCGCGGTTTTCGTTGCCGCGCGCATGGCCAATGGTTGGGCGCGCAGTTTTGTTACGTCATCGTTCGACATTGCGGTATGCTCCTTTGCAGCCGGTTCGCGCCGGCACCGGCATCGGTGCAACGCGGACGGTCGTGAGAGTGGCGATGGCATGGGCGGAACGGCGTTTGGCATGAGACATGGCGCCATCCGGAACCTGCGGACGCAGCCGCGCCACCGGATCGACCCCACGGATCGACAACAGACGACCGGCCGCCCCCAAACGACACGCAACACACCCTGCGCACACCGCGCATGTTCGCGACTGGAAAATATCGGGGACGGTCAGTGCGGACGAAAGAAAGACGAAACCGTCCGCCACGCGCCATCGTGGCACGCTGGATAAATCCTCGGACAGGACTTCGGTTCATTGACCGCGACCTTCTCTGTCGAAGATGCTGTCGTTGCAGCATTCGCGCGGCGCGAATCGACTTGACAACACCTGAATCCGCTATCCGCTTTCGTGTCGTGATATGTCAACAAAATATCGTTCACCGCATTGTCATACGGCACAAAAAAATGGCCGCGGCATTGCTGCCGCGGCCATGTAACGATTAGGCGTTGCGCTTACGGGCGCGAGGCGAGCGGCACGAAGGCCAAGTTCTCCGGCCCAACATAATTGGCGGTCGGGCGGATGATCTTGTTGTCGACACGTTGTTCGATCACATGCGCGCTCCATCCCGCAGTGCGGGCAATCACGAACAGTGGGGTAAACATCGCCGTCGGCACGCCCATCATGTGATACGAAACGGCGCTGAACCAATCGAGGTTGGCGAACATCTTCTTGGCGTCCATCATCACCGTCTCGATCCGCTCGGCGATGTCAAACATCTTGGTGCTGCCAGCTTCTTTCGAAAGTTGCAGCGCCACACCCTTGATGACCTTGTTACGCGGATCAGCGATTGTGTAGACCGGATGGCCGAAGCCGATGATCACTTCCTTGGCGGCCATGCGGGCTTTGATATCGGCCTCGGCCGCGTCTGGCGTGTCGTAGCGCTTCTGGATTTCGAACGCGACTTCGTTGGCGCCACCATGCTTGGGGCCACGCAGCGCACCAATGCCGCCCGCCAGTGCGGAATACATGTCTGACCCGGTGCCGGCGACCACGCGGCACGCGAAGGTCGAGGCGTTGAATTCATGTTCGGCATAGAGGTTCAGCGAGGTTTGCATCGCCCGCTCCCACGACACGCTCGGCGCCGTGCCGTGCAGCAGGTGCAGGAAATGGCCGGCGATCGTGTCGTCATCCGTCTCGACGTCGATGCGACGGCCGTTCTGCGTCCAGTGATGCCAATAGAGCAGCATGGAGCCGAGGGAAGCCATCAGCCGGTCGGCGATATCGCGGGCGCCGGGGATGTTATGATCGTCCTTTTCAGGCAGCACACAGCCGAGCATCGAGACGCCGGTGCGCATCACATCCATCGGGTGCGCCGCAGCCGGGATTTGTTCCAGCACCGCGCGCAGATCGGCCGGCAGGCCGCGCAACGCCTTCAGCTTGGCTTTATAGGCTTTCAGTTCGGCCACGTTCGGCAGCGTGCCGTGCACCAGCAGATGCGCCAGTTCTTCGAACTCACAGGTCTCGGCAATGTCGAGAATATCGTAGCCACGGTAATGCAAATCATTGCCGGTACGGCCAACGGTGCACAATGCGGTGTTGCCAGCGGTAATGCCGGACAGCGCCACCGATTTCTTCGGCTTGTTGACGACGGTTTCGCTCATGGTTCGATCCTCCTGAAGCGGGGCTGCCGGCCTGGACAGGCAGCCCCGCGGTCAAACAGCAGCCATATCTGGGATTAGAAAATGCCGGGCTTGCTCACCGCCAGCGCACCGGCCGGCAGGGAGACGTTCAGATGGTGCAGTTCCCCCGCCTTCAAAGACGGCAGGTTTTGAGCGGCCTCGATGAAGCGCGCCACCTCGGCCGGGGCCAGGATGCCTTCGGTCAGGATGCGGAACTTGTTGACGTAGTCCGCGCGGCCGAACGGCTTGGCGCCATTCGGGTGGGCGTTCGCCAACGCGAGTTCATCCACGAGGGTGGTGCCATCCTGCATGGTGATTTCCACCCGCCCGCCGAAGGCCAGTTCGTTGGGGTCTTTGGCGTGGTAGCGGCGGGTCCACTCCGCATCCTCGCAGGTTTCCATCTTGTGCCACAGCGCCACCGTATCCGGCCGCGCGGCACGTTCCGGCGCATAGCTTTTCACATGGTGCCAGAAGCCGTCCTGCAAGGCGACGGTGAAGATGTACATGATCGAATGGTCGAGCGTTTCGCGGCTCGCCTTCGGGTCCATCTTCTGCGGATCGTTGGCGCCGGTGCCGATCACGTAATGGGTGTGATGGCTGGTGTGCAGCATGATCTTGGCGATCTTGCTGGTGTCGGCAATTTTCTCGCGCATGCGGAAGGCGAGGTCGATCAGCGCCTGGCTCTGGTATTCGGCGCTGTGTTCCTTGGTGTAGCTGGACAGGATGGCGCGCTTGGCTTCACCGGGTTCCGGCAGCGGCACGTGATAGACGCCGGTTTTGTTGTTCAGCATCCAGGCGATGACCGAGTCTTCCCCTTCATAAATCGGGCTCGGTGCACCTTCGCCGCGCATCACCCGATCGACCGCTTCCACCGCAAGTTTGCCGGCATGGGCGGGGGCGTAGGCTTTCCAGCTGCTGATCTCCCCCTTGCGCGACTGGCGGGTGGTGAAGCTGACATGCACCGCCTGTTGCACCGCCTGGAAGATCACATCCTGCGGCAGGCCCAGCAGGGTGCCGATGCCGCCGGCCTGCGCCGGGCAGAGGTGGGCGATATGGTCGATCTTGCGTTCGTGCAGACAGATGGCGCGCACCAGATCGATGTGGATTTCGTAACCAGTGGCGGCGCCGCGAATGAAGTCCGCGCCAGATTTGCCCATGGTCTGCGCCACGGCGAGGATCGGCGGGATGTTGTCGCCGGGATGCGAGTAATCAGCGGCGAGGAAAGTGTCGTGCATGTCCAGTTCGCGCACCGCGGTGCCGTTCGCCCATGCGGCCCATTCCGGGCTGAAGCGCTGATCGGAGGCGACACCGAACACCGTTGCCCCGCCAGCGCGGGCGTGGCCGAGCGCCATGCCGCGCGCGGAGGTGACCGGGCGGCGGTTAATGGCGGCGATGGCGACGGAGGCGTTGTCGATCACCCGGTTGATGATCATGTCCGCCGTGTCGGCCGGCACCGCCACCGGGTCCGCCGCGACGCCGGCGATCTTCCAGGCCAGTTGGTCTTCGCGCGGCAGGTTCACCTTGGACGGGTAGACTTTAACCTCGTGCAATTTCATCTCGGCATCCTTCGGAAAAAAGACAGTATGAACCGCGACCGCAAGCCGGCCAACGAACCCGAAACGCGGCGTGCGTCGGGTGCCTTGGCGGCGACGGCGGACGGGTCTAGCGTGGCCCCCGCGACTTCCTAGTTCCACGTTTCCCGCACGGCAAGCACCCGGCCCGCGATGGCCGGCCCGCGATCCGCCCGCAGGTGACGCGCGATGCTGGTGGCAGTGCGCCAAACAATAGTGTATTGCAGTGCAGCATACGGCTGAACCACGCCGCCGAGGAACGCTTAATGCCCCCAATGACCCCCGCCGCAACCGTGCCCACCGATTTGGTGCGCTGGCCGCCGGCCGCGCAGGATGCCAATCCGGCCGACGCCCTGCCGCCGTTGCCGACCATGCTCAAGCGTGGCTTGTTCTGCACCTGCCCGGCTTGCGGCAAGGCAAAATTGTTCAACGGATTCCTGCGCGTGGCTAAACAGTGCAGCGCCTGCGGCACGGATTTCAGCAACATCCGCGCCGATGATGCGCCGCCGTATTTCACCATTTTCGTCACCGGCCATATCGTTGTGCCGCTGATGCTGTGGCTGGAACGGGCCGAGACACCGCCGCTATGGGTGCATAGCGCGATTTTCCTGCCGCTAACCGTGATCCTGGCGATGGCGATGATCCGGCCGATAAAGGGCGCGACCATCGGTGGCATGCTGAAACTTGGTCTGACCACCCCGGATATGCCGCCTAGCAATGCCTGAAACGGCGCGGCTGGCACGGATTTCGCTGGAAGGTGAGGCGCTTATGCGCCTGTCGCCGCTGGTGGAGGCTGAGCGTGCGCAGGCGGTGGCGGATTTGCAGGCGGAGAATCGCTTCAAGCCGATCACCATCGCCGCCGAAGGCCCGTACGCGCTGCGGCTGTCGATTCAGGAAGGCCGGCTGGTGTTCGACATCCGGGCGATGGATGACAGCCCGTTGATCGCTATCGTGCTGGCGATGGGGCCGTTTCGCGGCCTGATCCGCGACTATCAGATGCTGATCGAAAGCCATATCAAAGCCGTCGAAGAAGGCCGGGAGGCGCGGATTCAGGCCATCGATATGGGTCGGCGTGGTTTGCACAACGAAGGCGCCACGCTGATGACCCGCCGCCTGGAAGGCAAGGTGGCGATCGATTTCGAAACCGCGCGCCGGCTGTTCACCCTGGTTTGCGTGCTGCACCAGCGCGTGTGACCCCTGCCCCATGAAGGTTGGCCCATGAAGATCGACGGTATCCATTATCGCAGCGTCTGGCTGGATCGCGACGACGGCTGGCGGGTGCATATTTTCGACCAGACCAAGCTGCCCTGGGCGTTGGAAGTGCTGGACCTGACCGATCTGAGCCAGGCGGCGCATGCGATCCGGTCCATGCAAACGCGGGGCGCACCGTTGATCGGTGCGGTGGCTGCCTATGGCGTGTGCCTCGGCCTGCGGGCGGATGCGTCTGATGCGGGGCTGGCGGCGCATGCGGCAACGCTGGGGGCGACACGGCCGACGGCGGTGAACCTGCATTGGGCGCTGGCGCGGATGGTCGCGCATCTGCGCCCGATCGCGCCGGCGGCGCGGGTGGCGGCGGCCTATGCGGAAGCCGGCCGTATCGCCGATGAGGACGCGGCGCAATGCGAGGCCATCGGCCGCTATGGCCTGGAGTTGATCGCCGAGATCGCCGCGCGCAAGGGGCGAGTGAATGTGCTGACCCACTGCAATGCCGGCTGGCTGGCGACGGTGGATTGGGGCACCGCCCTGGCGCCGATTTATATGGCGGAGATGCAAGGCATCGACCTGCATGTATGGGTGGATGAAACCCGGCCGCGCAACCAGGGCGCGGCACTGACCGCCTGGGAGTTGGGCAGCCACGGGGTGAAGCACACGGTGATCGCCGATAATGCCGGCGGCCATCTGATGCAGCATGGCGAGGTGGATCTGGTGATTGTCGGCACCGACCGGGTCACCCGCACCGGGGATGTGTGCAATAAGATTGGCACCTATCTGAAGGCGCTGGCAGCGCATGATAATGGCGTGCCGTTCTGGGTGGCGACGCCATCGACGACGATCGACTGGACGGTGGCCGATGGCGTGCGGGAAATCCCCATCGAGGAGCGGGCGGCCAGCGAGGTGACGGTGATGACCGGGCCGACCGAGGATGGCAGCCTGGCGTCGATCCGCATTACCCCCAGCTTTAGCGCCGCCGCCAATCCGGCCTTTGATGTGACCCCTGCCCGGCTGGTGACCGGGCTGATTACCGAACGCGGGCTGTGCGCCGCCACCAGCGCCGGGCTGGCGGGGTTGTTTCCGGGCATGACACCAGCTTCATAAATTCCTGCTTGCCGCCCGCCCCGCCCCGCCGCAGTGTAGGGGGGCGGCGTCATGGTTAGGGAATTCGCAGTTTTGACGGAGTTTTTGGCCGATTGGGCCAGCTATCTCGGCACGGTGATCCCTGGGTTCGCCGGATTTTGGGCCGAGTGGGGCATGTATCTCGGTGGGGCAATCTGGGCCTTTTTCGAGGGTGAGACCTTTGTACTGTTTGCCGCCGCTGCCGGCCGCAAGTTCGGCACCGTGGATCCGTGGCTGCTGCTGATCAGTGTGTGGATTGGATCCTGCGCCGGTGACCAGTTGTGGTTTTACCTGGGGCGCAAATTTGGCAGCAAGGCGCTGCATAAAATTCCCGCCGCGGAAAAGCGCCTCGCCGCCGCGTTCCGGTTTCTCGACCGCAATGGCACGATTTTCGTGCTGACCTTCCGCTTCGTCTACGGCATCCGCAACGTGTCCTCCGCCGCCTGTGGCATTGCGGGCATGAGCCGGACCCGCTTTACCGTGCTCAACATCATCGGCGCCGGGCTGTGGGCGGGAACCTTCGTTGCCGCCGGCTGGTATCTGGCGGCGATGATCGGCAAGCGGCATGTGTGGTGGCTGCTGTCGATTGCCGGCTTCGCGCTGTTCGCGTTTCTGGTGGTCAAATATCTGCGCGCACGGCGCCAAGCCTCAGACGACGCCGCATCCCAGCAGCGGGACGCGGCGCCGTAAGCGTCAGGCGATGCCGTCGAACAACGCGGTGGTGATGTAGCGTTCGGCGAACGAGGGGATGATCACCACGATCTGCTTGCCGGCCCATTCCGGGCGCGCGGCGAGCTTGAGCGCGGCGGCCAGGGCGGCGCCGGAGGAAATGCCGGCCGGAATGCCATCCGTCCGCGCGAGGCGGCGGGAGGTTGCCATCGCCTCGTCACCGGTGATCTGAATAATCTCATCAATCAGGCCGGTTTGCAGCACGGACGGCACGAAGCCGGCACCGATGCCCTGGATGGGATGCGGCGCCGGGCTGCCGCCGGAGAGCACCGGGCTCGCCGTCGGTTCCACCGCGATCATCTGCAGGCCCGGCTTGCGCGCCTTCAGCACCTGGCCGATGCCGGTCAGGCTGCCGCCAGTGCCGACGCCGGAGATCACCGCATCCACCTTGCCGTCGGTGTCGAACCAGATTTCTTCCGCCGTGGTCTGGCGATGGATTTCCGGGTTGGACGTGTTGGCGAACTGATCCGGCATGACCGCGCCGGGGTTTTCGGCCAGCAATTCGCGGGCTTTGGCCACCGCACCGCTCATGCCCTTCTCGCGCGGGGTCAGCACCAGTTCGGCGCCGAGGAAGGCCAGCATTTTCCGCCGCTCGATCGACACCGATTCCGGCATGGTCAGCACCAGCTGATAGCCGCGCGCGGCGCAGACGAAGGCGAGGCCGATGCCGGTGTTACCCGATGTCGGCTCGATCACCTTGGCACCGGGTTGCAGGGTGCCGGCGGCTTCCAGCGCCAGGATCATGTTCACGCCGATGCGATCTTTGACGCTGGAAATCGGGTTGAAGAATTCCAGCTTCAGCAGAATGTCGGCCTTGATCCCGTCCTCGGCGGTGATGTTCGGGATACGCACCAGCGGCGTGTTGCCGATGGTTTCGGCAATGCTGTCATAGATGCGGCCGCGCAGCGGGCGGTCGAAGCGAAGCGGCGGACGGCTGGACATGGCGTGACTCCGGCGGTTGGATTGTTATTTACGAACATAAATCGTATAATAAACAATATACGAAAATAACCGGGTTCTACAAGGGTGGGCTATTTCACCTGCCCGTCGCCATCCAGCGCCTTGGCGCCACCGAGCAGCACATTGCCCTTCAACATTGCCTCGGTCGCGGTGCGATTGACGACCAGATATGAGCTGTAGCCACCGTCAACCGTGAAGCGGTTGTTTTCCACCACGATCTCCGGCGTGGGCTGATCCACGCCACCCAGGCCAATTACCACCGCCCCGGTGTGGTTTTCGGACTTAGGCCCTTTTTCAATGTGGTTATCGCGCACGATGACGGTGCCGCCGTTCGAGGCCTCGATGGCATAGCTGGACGTGCCGTCCGGGCCATCGGCGATATCGCAGCCAATGACCACCAGCCGGTGGCCGCGCGATTTGATGTGGTGGCCTTCTTTGGTGCCGTAGAATTTGCTGCGCTCGATGGTCAGCGAGGCCACGTGATTGATGTAAATTCCGTGGGCGCATGCCGCGGCGCAAACCCCGTTGCGCAGAAACTCGCTGTCACGGATCAGGATATTCGCCTCCGGCAGATCGCCGGCGAGGATACCATTTTCGTTGTTAATGAATTTGACGTGATCGATCGTCAGATTGCCGCCTTGGGCGCGGATCCCGGCGCCATTGCGATCCGGCACCCGCGCCCGCTGCAAGGTGAGATTGCGAATGGTGATGTCCTTACCATTGGTGATCAGCAGGGCCTTGCCGGAGCAGACCTTGTCGGTCAGCACGGCCGTCGCGTCCGGGCCGGTGCCTTCGATGGTTACGTGGCTGGCCGTTACCGTGGCGCAGTCATAATACTCGCCTGCATCAATGCGCACGGTGTCACCGTCTTGCGCGGCGGCGATGGCGTCCGACGGGGCCGCGTAGGCTTTGCCCTTACCGACCTCCAGAACCTTCGCACTCGCCGGCGGAACCAGGGCGCACAGCGGCAGGGCGAGCAGGCAAAGCGTGGCGGTGAGCACGGTTGTGCGGGACATGCTGGCTCCTGGGGTTTGGTTTACAGTTTTTAGCGCAAAGCAGAGGGGGCAGGAAGGCGAGTGGAAGCGCTCCTTTTTTGGAAAAAAGGAGCAAAAAACGTTTGAAACTTTGGCACCGTGCGCACCCCCCTCACCCGGGAATGTACGGCGAAGCCCAGGAATTGATAAAGTTTTTTTGGTTCTTTTTGTTCACAAAAAGAACACCTCCCCTACAAAAAACTCACCGGATCCACATCCACATCCACCCGCACCCCCCGCGTTGTCGGCACGGCGGCCAGCCAGTCGCGCAGCAGCGGTTGCACCGCGATATCACGCCGGGTTTTCAGCAGCAGACGCCGGCGATGCCGGCCGCGCAGGATGGCGAGCGGCGCCGGGGCGGGGCCGAGCACCATGATGCCGTCCCCCGCAGGGGCGGCGCGGCCCAAGGCACGGGCGGCGATGTCGGCGGCATCGGCTGTGTCGGCGGAGACGATCAGCGCTGCCAGGCGGCCATAGGGGGGCCAGTTGCCCGGCCGGCGCTCGGCGGCTTCGGACTGCATGAAGCGGTTGAAATCCCCGCTCAGCAGCGCCTGCATGACCTTGTGCTCCGGGCTGAAGGTTTGCAGCAGCACGCGGCCGGGGGCTTCCGCCCGCCCGGCGCGGCCGGCGACCTGGTGCAGCAGTTGCACGGTGCGTTCGGCGGCGCGCAAATCGCCGCCGCCGAGGCCGAGATCGGCATCCACCACCCCGACCAAAGTGAGGTGCGGAAAATGCCAGCCTTTGGCGACGATCTGGGTGCCGATGATCAGATCCACCACACGGTCGGAAATCTGGTTGGCGGCCTGGGCGGCTGCGTCTGGGCCGATCAGCGTGTCGCTGGCCATGACCAGCAGGCGGGCATCGGGGAAGAGCGCGGCGGCTTCTTCGGTGACGCGCTCTACCCCGGGGCCGATCGGGGTGAGGCTGTTGACGGCGCTGCATTCCGGGCAGACCGACGGGATCGGCACCGAATGGCCGCAATGGTGGCATTGCAGCACCCGGCGGGCGCGATGTTCCACCAGCCAGGCGGTGCAATGCGGGCATTGCATCCGGTGGCCACAGGCACGGCAGAGCGTGAGCGGCGCGTAGCCACGGCGGTTGAGGAACAGCATCGCCTGTTCGCCGCGCGCCAACGTGTCGGTGATGGCGGCCACCAATGGCGGGGCGATGAAGCGGCCGCGCTCGGGCGGGGTGATCCGTAGGTCGATCAGGGCGATTTCCGGCAGTTCCGCGCCACCGTGGCGGCGTGGCAGATGGACCCGGCGATAGCGCCCGGCCTCCACATTGGCCAGGGTTTCCAGGCTAGGGGTGGCGGAGGCCAGCACCGCGGCGGCGTTGCATAGGCGGGCGCGGACGATGGCCATGTCGCGGGCGTGGTAGACCACGCCATCTTCCTGTTTGAAGGCGGTCTCGTGCTCCTCATCCACCACCACCAGCCCCAAGGCGGGAAAGGGCAGAAACAGCGCGGAACGGGCGCCGACCACCACCGGGGCCTGCCCGGCCGCCACCGCGCGCCAGGTGAGGCGGCGGGTGCGTGGGGTGAGGTCGGAGTGCCAGATGGCTGGGGCGACGCCGAAGCGTTTTTCAAAGCGCTCCAGCCATTGCGAGGACAGGGCGATTTCCGGCAGCAGCACCAAGGCCTGGCGACCGTGCCGCAATGCCTCGGCGATGGCTTCCAGATAGACCTCGGTTTTGCCGGAGCCGGTGACGCCTTCGAGCAAGGTCACGGAAAATTCATCGGCCTGCACCGCCGCGCGCAACGCCTGGGCGCCGGCTTGCTGGTCTGGTGACAAGGTGGGGCCGGGATGTTCAGGGTTCGGCGCGATGAAGGGCGGGGCGGCGGCCAGCGTGACCGGCACCAGCCACCCGGCATCGGCCATGCCGCGCACCACGCCGGCGGAGACTTCGCTTGCGGCGAGCAGGGCGCTGCCGCTGAGCGGCCCGTTGGCGAGTGCGGCCAGCGCCCGCCGCCGCGCCTCGGTCAGCCGCAGTTCCGGCAGCGGGTCGGCCAGTTGCCAGCCGGTCAGCGGGCGCTCGGCGGTAACGGCCGTGGCGCGCAGGGCCATCGGCAGCACATCCCCCGGCAGCGCCAGGGTGTAGGCGGCAATCCAGTCCACCAGGCGGCGGATATCCGGGCGCATGGGCGGGACATCGAGCAGGCCGGCAATCGGGCGCAAGCGATTGTCGCCCACGCTGCCATCGGCGGGGCCATCCCAGACCACGCCCACTTCTTCCCGCCGGTTGAGCGGCACCAGCACCACGTCGCCCGGCTGCGGGTTCATCCCGGCGGGCACCCGATAGTCGAACGGCCCGGCGAATGGGAATGGCAGCAGCACCGGCACCCGCGCGGCGGCGCCTTGCGGCAGGATGTCCCCCTGCGCGGCGGCGTTGCGGTTGGGGTGCTTTCGGCGTGGGGCGAACATAGGCTATGACTTGCCTGAACTGGCGCGCTGAGGCGAGCGCCTTCTCCACAGCCCAACTCATCAAGGACCGCTCGGATGAAATTCTTTGTCGATACCGCTGACACCGCCGAGATCAAGGCGCTTGCCGCCTCCGGCCTGGTCGATGGGGTGACCACCAACCCGAGCCTGATCGCCAAGTCTGGCCGCAACATTCTGGAGGTTGTGGCCGAAATCTGCGCCATCGTACCGGGGCCGGTCAGCGCCGAAGTGGCGGCGACGGAGTATGAGGGCATGATGCGGGAAGCTGCGGTGCTGCGGAAGATCGCGAGCAATGTGTGCGTGAAGCTGCCGCTGACGCCGGACGGGTTGCGGGCGTGCAAAACGCTGAACGGCGAAGGCGTGATGACCAATGTGACGCTGTGCTTTTCCGCCGCGCAGGCGCTGCTGGCGGCCAAGGCCGGTGCGACGTTCATTTCGCCCTTCGTCGGCCGGTTGGACGATATCGGCCAGGACGGCATGGAACTGATCGCCGACATCGTGACGATCTACGACAACTACCCGAATTTCGAGACCGAAGTGCTGGTCGCCTCCGTCCGCCATCCGATCCACATCGTCGAAGCCGCCAAGCTCGGGGCGCATGTCGCCACCCTGCCGCCGAACGTGCTGCGGATGCTGTATGCGCATCCGCTGACCGACAAGGGCCTGGCCGGATTTCTGAAGGATTGGGCGGCGACCGGCCAAAGCATCGCCTGATGGCATGACGGCCGAGGAAGCGCGGGCGGCGTTTCTCGCCTGGCTGGCGAATGAGCGGCGGTCCTCGCCGCTCACCATCGCGGCTTACGGCCGGGACGTGCAGGCGTTTTTGCTGTTTCTGAGCCGCCATTTGGGCGGCGAGCCGGACCTGGCCGCGTTGGCTGGGTTGCGGGTGGCGGATTTGCGGTCCTGGCTGGCGGATGAGGCGTCGCCACGGGACCCGCACCGGGCGGGCGTGGGCAATGCGACCCGCGCCCGGCATTTGTCGGCGGTGCGGAGTTTCTTCAAATTTCTCGCCCGCCGCCTGGGCGTCAGCAATCCGCAACTGGCGCTGCTGACCACGCCGAAGGCGGCCAAGCCGCTGCCGCGCGCGTTGAGCCCGGCGCAGGCGCGCGATGTGGCGGAAAATATCACCGGGGCGACCGATAATCCGACGCTGCACGCCCGTGATGTTGCCTTGTTCAGCCTGCTTTATGGCAGCGGGCTGCGCATATCCGAGGCACTGGCGTTGAATGTGGCCGAGGCGCCGCTACCCGGGCGGGAGGACATGCTGCGCGTGCTGGGCAAAGGCGGGAAGACGCGAATCGTGCCGGTATTGCCGGCGGTGCGCGAGGCGGTGGCGGCTTGGCTGGCCGAGCATCCGGACCGCCGGCCACGGGCGCCGCTGTTTGTTGGCGCGCGTGGTGAACGGCTAAACGCCGGGGTGGCGCAGCGGACCATGCGCGATTATCGCCGTCTCGCCGGGCTGCCAGAACACGCCACGCCACATGCGCTGCGCCACTCCTTCGCCACGCATTTGCTGGTGGGTGGGGCGGATTTGCGGGCGATTCAAGACCTGCTCGGCCATGCCAGCCTGTCCACCACGCAGCGCTACACCCATGTTGATACCGCAGGGCTGATGGAGGTTTGGCGGCGCAGCCATCCGCGCGGCTGATGCCGTTGGCATCGGCACGATTGACAATTTTGTCATCCCGTGGCGATACCGCCGCCACTTTGTTGCCGGTTTTCGCCTTCCGACCAGGACAAACATCATGCCCGTGCACGCATTCATTTTCCCCGGCCAAGGCAGCCAAGCGCCCGGTATGGGGCGCGACCTTGCCGCCGCCTTCGCCGCCGCGCGCGAAGTGTTCGAGGAGGTTGACGAAACCCTCCAGCAAAAGCTGTCCAAGCTGATGTTCGAAGGCCCTTCGGACGAGCTGACGCTGACCGAGAACGCGCAACCCGCGTTGATGGCCCACTCGCTCGCCGTGCTGCGGGTGTTGGAGCGCGAAGGCGGCTTTAAGCTGGCCGACCGCGCGGTGGTGGTCGCCGGGCACTCATTGGGCGAATATTCCGCCCTTGCTGCTGCTGGCAGCTTTACCGCCGCCGGCGCCGCGCGGCTGCTGCGGCTGCGCGGACAGTCGATGCAAAAAGCCGTTGCGCCGGGCGCCGGGGCGATGGCCGCCCTGTTGGGGGCAGAAATGGCGTTGGCGTTGGAAATCTGTGCCGAGGCAGCGCTGGCGCCGGATGGCAGCCGCGAAGTGGTGGAAGCGGCCAACGACAATGGCGGCGGCCAGGTGGTGATTTCCGGCCATACGGCGGCGATTGAGCGGGCGCTGGAGATTGCCAAGACCAAAGGCATTCGCCGCGCCATGAAGCTGCCGGTGTCCGCCCCGTTCCATTGCGCGTTGATGGCCCCGGCGGCCGAGGCGATGGAGGCCGCGCTGCGCCTGGCGCCGCCGTTGGCGCCGCTGGTGCCGTTGGTGGCCAATGTGTCGGCGCAAAAGGAAACCGACCCGGCGGAGATTGCGCGCCTGCTGGTCGCCCAGGTGACGGCGACCGTGCGGTGGCGGGAGAGCATGCAGGCGATGGCGGGCCTCGGCGTGGACAGCTTCATCGAACTTGGCTCGGGCAAGGTGCTCGGTGGCCTGGTGAAGCGCATCCTGCCCGACGCCACGGCGGCGTCCGCCGGCACACCGGCGGAAATCGAGGCGTTGCTGAAGCTCCTCTAGGAGGGGACGTTTTTGGTTCTTTTTTGCAAAAAGAACGCCTCACCAAGCGCTTCTTTTTGAAAAAAGAAGCAAAAACTTTTCGTCGTTAAGGGCGGGGGCGCGCGGCATGTTTCGTCTGGATGGGAAAATTGCGCTGGTAACAGGCGCTTCGGGCGGCATCGGGGCGGCGATTGCGCGGTCGCTGCATGCGCAGGGCGCGGTGGTGGCGCTGTCCGGCACGCGGCGGGATACGTTGCAGGCGCTGGCCGATGAACTTGGCACAAACGCGCATGTCTGCCCCGCCGATTTGCGTGACCCGGCGGCGCCGGATGCACTTGTGGCGGCGGTGGAGGCGATCGGGCCGCTGGCCATTCTGGTCAACAATGCCGGCTTCACCCGCGACATGCTGGCGTTGCGCATGAAGGACGAGGATTGGCAGGCGGTGATCGATGTGGATCTGACCGCACCGTTCCGCCTGTGCCGCGCCGCGATCAAGGTGATGCTGCGCCGGCGCGCCGGGCGGATTATTGGGATTTCCTCGATCGTCGGCGCCACCGGTAACCCCGGCCAAGCCAACTATGTGGCTGCAAAGGCTGGCATGGTGGGCATGACCAAGGCATTGGCGCAGGAAGTGGCATCGCGCGGGGTGACGGTGAATGCGGTCGCTCCTGGCTTTATCGACACGCCGATGACCGAAGCGCTGAACGAGGCGCAGAAGGCCAAGTTGATGGAGGGCATCCCGCTCGGCCGCATGGGCAGCCCGGACGATATTGCGGCGGCGGTGGTGTATCTGGCCAGCGATGAAGCGGGCTGGGTGACCGGGGCGACGTTGCATGTGAATGGTGGAATGGCGATGCTGTAGACCGCCGCACCGCCGCCCTTGCGTCTGTAAGGTTGGCGAATGCACGGAAACCATGATAAACGCCGCGCGCCCTCGCAAGGTGCGGCTCATGATGAGCTCCCGGCGTGGACTTGAGCCGAATCGGCAGCTTTACGCTAGCTTCCGACGGCTTGAACAAGAATGAACCATCAATGCCTCAGGGCAGGAGCAGTTAGACCGATGACCGATATCGCCGCACAGGTGAAAAAGATCGTGATCGAACACCTCGGCGTCGAGGAATCGAAGGTGACCGATACCGCCTCGTTCATCGATGATCTGGGTGCCGACAGCCTCGACACCGTCGAACTCGTGATGGCCTTCGAGGAAGCCTTTGGGGTGGAAATCCCGGAAGACGCGGCCGAAAAGATCAGCACCGTCAACGACGCGATTGATTACATCACCAAGCAGAAAGCGGCCTGATCCGAACGGCCCGCTGACCTTGAAAACGGGCGGCGGGCCGGTCCGCGACTGGCCGAACAACGAACGCGTACACTGATCGAGCGAAGGATGGCAGCAATGCGGCGCGTGGTAGTAACGGGCATGGGCATTGCCTGCCCGCTTGGGCTTGGTGTGGAAAATGTTTGGGCGCGCCTGCTGAAAGGCGAGTCCGGCATCGGGAAAATTACGGCTTTCGATGTGCTGGACCTGCCAGCCAGCATCGCCGGGCAGATCCCACGGGGCCCGAAGGCCGAGGGCAAGCTCGATCTCGCCGAATGGATCCCGGTCAAAGACCAGAAGAAAATGGATCCGTTCATCCAATACGCCCTGGTCGCTGCGATCGAGGCGGTGGAAGATTCCGGCTGGATGCCGACCGAGGAGGAAGATCGCTGCGCCACTGGCGTGATGATCGGGTCCGGTATCGGCGGCCTGGAAGCCATCTACGATGCCGCCAAATTGGTGCATGAGGGGAAGACCCGGCGTTTGTCGCCGTTCTTCATCCCCTCCGCACTGATCAATCTGGCGTCTGGCCATGTGTCGATCAAATACGGCTTCAAAGGCCCGAACCATGCCGTGGTGACTGCCTGCGCCACCGGTGTGCACGCCATTGGCGATGCGGCGCGGTTGATCAGCTTCGGCGATGCCGATGTGATGGTGGCTGGCGGGGCCGAATCGGCGGTGAACTATCTCGGTATTGCCGGGTTCTGCGCCGCCCGCGCGCTGTCCACCGGCTTTAATGACCGGCCGACCGAAGGCTCCCGCCCCTGGGACAAGGATCGCGATGGCTTCGTGATGGGGGAAGGCGCCGGCATCGTGGTGCTGGAAGAATACGAACACGCCAAGGCCCGTGGCGCGAAGATTTACGGCGAAGTCAGCGGTTACGGCATGTCCGGCGATGCGCATCACATCACCGCCCCGGCGGAAGGCCATGAAGGTGCGTTCCGTGCCATGAAGGCGGCGTTGCGCAATGGCGGCGTGACCATCGACCAGATTGGCTACGTGAACGCGCACGGCACCTCCACCCCGCTCGGCGACGATCTGGAGTTGGAAGCGGTGGAGCGTTTGTTCGGCGATCACGGCAAGAACGTTGCTATGTCGTCCACCAAATCGGCCACCGGGCATTTGCTGGGCGCGGCTGGGGCGATTGAGGCGATTTTCTCCATCCTCGCCGTGCGCGACAATGTTGCCCCGCCGACGCTCAACCTGCATTCGCCCAGCCGGGACAGCGTGATCGACCGGGTGGCGCTGGCCGCGCAGCCGCGCAAGATCGATATGGCGCTGTCCAACAGTTTCGGCTTTGGCGGCACCAACGCCTCGATCATCTTCAAGCGGGCGAGCTGATCCTGACATGACGTCCTGGCGCCGCCGCCTCGCGGCGGTGGCGCTCGGCGGTGTTGTGCTCGCCGTTGGGGCAGCCGCCACGGGCTATTTTGTCGCGAGCCGCCATCTGGTGGCCGCTGGCCCGTTGGCCTCGGCGCATCCGATTGTGGTGCCGGTTGGCTCCCCCGCGCATATTGCCGAAAGCCTGCATGCCGCCGCGGTGATCGAGCGGCCATTGGAATTCCGCCTGGCCGCCTGGTGGACCGCGCGCGAGGGTGCGCTGCATGCCGGGGAATTCGCGTTCCCCGCCCAGGCCAGCCTGCGCCAGGTGCTGACGATTTTGCGCACCGCCCGCCCGGTGCAGCATCGCCTGACCATCCCCGAAGGCCTGACGGCAGCCCAGATCGCGGCGCTGCTGGACCGTGCGGAGGCGCTGTCTGGCGATACGCCGTTGCCGGGTGAGGGTATGGTGTTGCCGCAGACCTATGCCTTCGAGCGTGGCACCAGCCGGGTGGCGTTACTGGAGCGGATGACGGCGGCGATGGGCAAGACGTTGGCGGAGACCTGGGCCAATCGCGACCCGGCGCTGAAGTTGGCCTCGCCCGACCAGTTGCTCACGCTCGCCAGCCTGGTGGAACGGGAAACCTCCCGCCCGGAGGAGCGGCCGCATGTGGCGGCGGTTTATCTAAACCGGCTGCGAATGGGTATGAAGCTGCAATCCGACCCGACGGTGGTGTATGCCGCGAGCGGCGGGCTGGGGGTGCTGGACCATGCGCTGACCCGGACTGAACTGGACCAGCCAGGCCCGTATAATACCTATCGCAACGCCGCGCTGCCGCCGGGGCCGATTGCGAGCCCAGGCCTGGCCGCCTTGCAGGCGGCGGCGCATCCTGTGGCGTCCGACGATTTGTATTTTGTGGCCGATGGCACGGGCGGGCATAATTTCGCCCGCAGCTTGGACGAGCATAACAAGAACGTTGCCAAGTGGCGGGCCCAGGCGGTGGTGGTAAAGTAGGCCCTGCTGTATCGGTGCACTCTGCCCACGAAAGACCATTCTTCCCCCGCACAAACTGCCCCTTAATGCCCCCATCCTCCGCACGCCCGATCCGCCTGACCGCCCTGATCATCGCCAGCGCCCTGTTTATGGAGGGCATCGACTCGACCGTGCTGGCCACGGCTTTGCCGAGCATGGCGCATAGTTTCCAGGTCGATCCGCTACAGATGAATGTGGCGCTGACGTCGTATCTGCTCAGCCTTGCGGTGTGCTTGCCGGCGAGTGGGCGCGCGGCGGATCGGTTTGGCGCGCGGTCGGTGTTTCGGGCCGCGATTGGCATTTTTACCCTCGGCTCGGTGCTGTGCGCGCAGGCGGATAGTTTGTGGTTTCTGGTCGCCGCCCGGGTGGTTCAGGGCATTGGCGGGGCGATGATGACGCCGGTGGGGCGGTTGGTGCTGCTGAAAACCGCGTCGAAAGGCGAGTTGGTCTCCGCGATGGCCTGGCTGATGATCCCCGCCACCGCCGGACCAATTCTTGGCCCGCCGCTGGGCGGCTTTATTGTGACGTATTTGGACTGGCGCTGGATTTTCTACATCAACCTGCCGTTTGGGCTGTTGGGCATGGTGCTGGTCAGCCTGTTCATCGCCGAGGTGCGCGAAGCCGAGCCGGCGCCGTTCGATCTTTGGGGGCTGTTTCTGTCGGGGCTGACCTTGTTCTGCCTGATGGCCGGCCTGGAAATGGCGAGCCATGGCAGCGGCCTGGGCAGCATCGCCGGGGGGTTGCTTGCCGTTGCCGGGCTGGGCGCCCTGCTCTACTGGCGCCATGCCCGCTTGCAGGCGCAGCCGATTTTGGATTTTCGCCTGATGCGGATCGCCACTTTCCGGCTGTCGGTGTTCAGCGGGTCGCTGTCGCGGATTGCGGTGGGGGCGGTGCCGTTTCTACTGCCGATGATGTTGCAGGTGGGGTTCGGCGACAGCGCGGCGCGCAGCGGCGGCATTACCTTTGCCGGGTCGATCGGGGCGCTGTGCATGCGGCCATTTGCGCCGCGTTTGCTGCGCCGCATCGGCTTTCGCAACACGCTGATCTGGGTCGGGCTGGCTTCGACCTTGCTGCTGGCGGTGTCGGCCACGTTCCGGCCGGGCTGGCCGTTGCCGGCGATGTTCGCGGTGCTGGTGGTGATCGGCTTTGTGCAGTCGCTGCAGTTCATGGGCTACAACACCATTGTCTACGCCGATGTGCCGCGGAGCATGATGAGCGCGGCGACGAGCCTGTACACCACCTTGCAGCAGGTTTTCCTGACGCTCGGCATTGGCGTGTCGGCCAGCGTGTTGGCGGCGTCGGTCGCGTTGCGCGGGCATAGCCATGCTTTGCCGGCGGATTTTTCCACCGCCTATGTCTGCGTGGCGCTGGTGGCGTTGTTTGCGCCGCTGGTGTCCACTCGGTTGGACCCGCAGGCGGGATCGGAGTTGAGTGGGCAGAAAGGTTAGCCAGATTTTATGCCGCGCCGAGCTGAGTTTCGCAAAATTTGAGCCGGGATCGCCGCAGTCTTTACAGGCTGTAAGGACTTTTCCGCCCACACTCCTGCCAACGCTTTTCCGGAGGAGTCCCTACGTGGTTGCACCCATTGACCCGACTGCGTGCGGACGCGCGGCGTTTGCTTCGATGTCCGACCATCTGGTCACGCCCACGCCGGATAATTTCGCCATTTGGTATGAATACCATAGCGGGCTGAACCCCGAGCTGAGCCATCTGATTAACCTGCTGCTGACCCGGCCACGGGCGTTTAATGAGCAGTTGCTGTCGTCGATCTATCAGCGGTTTTTCGTGCATGCCAAAGAACGGGCGGCGTTGCAGGATACGGCGACGCGGATGATGGCGGTGTTGCAGGAAGTGTCCGGCGTGGTGGAGGCCGCCAGCGCGGATGCGGATCGCAACACCACGTCGCTGCGGGAGACATCGCGTTCCATCCCCACGGAAGCAGCGGCCTTGCCGGCGTTGATCGCCCGCCTGCGCGACGAGGTGCAGGAGATGGCGGCGCGCAGTGCGCGCTTGGGCGACCACCTGGTGGGCGCGGTGGAACGCATTCAGGCGCTGGAGCGGTCGCTGCATGCGGTGCAGCGCGATGCGGCGACCGACAGCCTGACCGGGCTGAGCAACCGGCGCACCTTCGATGCCAGATTGCGGGCGGCGGCGGGCATGGCGATGAATTCAGGTGAGGCGCTGAGCCTGGTTTTTCTGGATATCGACCATTTCAAACGCTTCAACGATACCTGGGGGCATCAGGTCGGGGATCAGGTGTTGCGACTGGTGGCGGCGACATTGAACGCGCAGATCCGCCCATCCGACCTGGCGGCCCGCTATGGCGGTGAGGAGTTCGGGGTGATTTTGCCCACCACGCCGCCGCAGGATGCGGTTGAGGTTGGCGACCGCATCCGGCGGTCGTTCGAGGGCAAGCGTCTGGTGGTGCGCAACTCTGGTCAGACGATCGACGGGCTGACGGTTTCGATCGGTGTTGCCTGCTACGACCCAGGCGAGGCGCTGGATGGCTGGATCGCGCGGGCGGACAAGGCGCTGTATGCCGCCAAGGCCGCGGGGCGTAATCGGGTGGTGATTTCCGCCGCCGCAGCCTGATACACGCTTACGTCGCGGTACCGCCCACCGTCAGCCCGCTGAGTTTCAAGGTCGGCTGGCCGACGCCCACCGGCACGCCCTGCCCGTTTTTGCCGCAGGTGCCGACGCCGGGGTCCAGTTCCATATCGCCGCCGATCATTTCCACTTTGGTCAACGCTTCCGGGCCATTGCCGATCAGGGTGGCGCCTTTGATCGGGGCGGTGATCTTACCGTCTTCGATCAGGTAGGCTTCGGAGGCCGAGAAGACGAATTTGCCGGAGGTGATATCCACCGAGCCGCCGCCGAAATTGACTGCGTAGAGGCCGCGTTTGACCGAGCGGATCATGTCGTCCGTGCTGGCATCGCCGCCGAGCATGATGGTGTTGGTCATGCGCGGCATCGGCGCGTGGGCGTAGGATTGGCGGCGGCCATTGCCGGTGGGGCGCACGCCCATCAGCCGGGCGTTCAGCCGGTCTTGCAGGTAGCCGGTCAGGATACCGTCCTCGATCAGGGTGCAGCGGCCGGTGGGGGTGCCTTCGTCATCCACCGTCAGGCTGCCGCGGCGGTCCGGGATGGTGCCGTCATCGACCACGGTGACGCCCTTGGAGGCAATTTGCTTGCCCAGCAGCCCGGCGAAGGCGGAGGTGCCTTTGCGGTTGAAATCCCCCTCCAGCCCATGGCCGATCGCCTCGTGCAGCAGGATGCCGGGCCAGCCGGCGCCGAGCACCACCGGCATGTCGCCGGCCGGGGCGGGTTGGCTGGACAGGCTGACAATGGCGGTGCGCAGCGCTTCTTCCACCGCGTGGTGCCAGGTGGCTGGGTCGATCAGGCGGTCATAGGCATAGCGGCCACCGGTGCCGTAGCTGCCGGTTTCGCGGCGGCCGTTGTCCTCGACCACCACGGCGACGTTCAGCCGCACCAGCGGGCGCAGATCGGCGACGTTGGTGCCATCGGGGCGCATGATGCGCACCGCCTGAAACTCGCCGGAGATGGAGGCCATAACCTGCTTGACGCGGCTGTCGCGGCTGCGGGCATAGGCGTCAATTTCCGCCAGAATGCCGCTGCGGGTGGCGAAGGGCATGCCGGCGAGGGGGTTGGCGTCGGTATAAAGCTGAATGTTGCGGCCGGTGGGCGGCTCCGCCATCGTGCCGGCATGGCCGGTGGTGACGGCGGCGACGTTGGTGGCGGCGCGGGCCAGCGCGTCCTCGGTCAACTCGCCGGAATGGGCGTAGCCGGTCGCCTCCCCCGCCACGGCGCGCAGGCCGAAGCCGAGGGTGGTGTCGAAGCTGGCGGAACGGATGCGGCCATCGTCGAGGCTGATCGCCTCACTTTCGCGGTATTCCAGGAACAGCTCGCCATCATCGGAATTCGCCAGGCCTTGCGCGGTGAGCCGGTGGGCGGCGTCGCGGTCCAGGGTGGCATCCGGGCGATCGAAAAACAGTTTGTCGGTGACTTCAAGCGCGCTCGACATCAGGGGTTCCAATTCAGGGGCGGCGCTGCGGATGCAGCGCAATCAGGGCGGCGGTTAGCAGCAGCATCGCCATGCCCTGATGGGCGACGGCTTCGGGAATGGGCACGACATGCAGCAGAACAACCACGCCGAGGGCGTATTGCAGCAACGCCGCGCACGCCAGCAGCGCCATGGCTGCCGGGGCGACGCCGCGCCGCAGGCCAGAAATGGCGGTGATCAGCGCCACGATCAAGGTCAGGGTGGCGAGCAGGCGATGGTCGAACTGCACGGCGGCGATGTTTTCCAGCGCGTTGCGCCAGAACGGGGTGAGTTGGGCGTAGCTTTCCGGCACCCAATGCCCGGCCATCAGCGGGAAGGTGTTGTAGTCCAGGCCGGCATGCAGCCCGGCGACGAAGCCGCCGGCGGGAATGGTGAGGCAGATCAGCGCCACGGTGGCGAGCGACCAGCGGCGGACGGACGCGGGCGGATGGTGCAGCGGGGTGGGGTGCAGCACGCCGAGCGCGGTCCAGAGCAGCACGCCGTAGAGCAGCAGCGCCAGCATGAGGTGCGCCACCAGCCGCGCCGGCTCGACCGCCACGCTGTCGGCGAGGAAGCCGGAGGCGACCATGAACCAGCCCACCGCGCCTTGCAGGCCGCCGATCACGAACAGCAGCAGCAGGCGCGGGACAAAGCGGCGCGGGATGGCGCCGATGGCGATGAAGCCGAGCAGCGGCAGCAGGAAGGCCAGGCCGATCAGCCGGCCCCACAGGCGGTGCAGATATTCCAGCAGGAAAATATGTTTGAAGCCGTCCAGCCCCATGCCTTTGTTGAGCAGTTCGTATTGCGGGATCTGCTGATAGAGCGCGAACAGGCGCTGCCATTCGGCCTCGCTCATCGGCGGCAACGCGCCCATGATCGGTGCCCATTCCATGATCGACAGGCCCGAGCCGGTGAGCCGGGTGGCCCGCCGAGCACGATCATGCCGAAGATCATCGCGCAGACGGCGAACAGCCAAACCGCCACCTTGCGGCGGTGGCGGGGTGGGAAGTCCACGCTCATGCCTTGGGGGCCGGCATGCTGATCCGCCGGCCGACCCAGTCCGGCCGCTTGAGCTGGGCATGCGCGGCGGCCGCCCCTTGCAACACCGCCAGCACATCGGCCGGCCACGGCACCACTTTGCGCGCCACCAGATCGACATGCAGATACATCAGTTCCTGCATCGCGGTCAGCGCACCATCGGCGGCACGGTACATTTCATGCGCGAGGTGCAGGCGTTTGGCGTCGACCGCGACGACGTGGCTCATCACCGTGACCTCCTCATGCACCAGCAATTCCTGCACGTAGAGGTTATGGGTTTCGGCGGCCATGGTGCCGCATTTGGTGCGGCCTTTGTAATCGTCGGCGAAGCCGATGCCGAAGGCGTCGTAGATCACATCCGTCGCCTGATCGAACAGCACGGTGTAGTAGGCGAGGTTCATGTGATCGTTGGAATCGATCCAGGCCGGCTGCACCTGGCCGCGAAACTGATGAAAGGGCGCGGGGAACGACATTCGGCCATCCTGGAAAGGGTTAAGTGCCGCGTGCATTTCGTCGGCGCGGCGGTTCTGTCAAGCCGCTGGCAGCTTGTCCCAGCCTTTCCAGCGGTAAATGGCGGCGGACCCGGCCCAGCAGAGCGCGAAAATGCCGATGACCACGAAGCCGAAATTGGTCAGGTCGTCATTCAGCGCGGCGATGCCGGCCCAGATGCCGCCTTCGAGCCCGAGTTGATCCACCAGCAGGCCGAGCGCTTCCACCCCGCCGATGAAGACCGCGACCGCCACCGAGGCGGCGGTGATGGTGAGGTTGTACCAGAGCTTGCGCAGCGGATTGCGCAGTGCCCAGCCATAGGCGCCGACCATCAGGGTGCTGTCTGCGGTATCGACCAAGGCCATGCCGGCGGTGAACAAGGCCGGGAAGACCAGCGTTTGCCAGGGGGAAAGGCCGCGCGCGGCCTCACTGGCAGAAAGGCCGAGCAGGCCGATTTCGGTGGCGGTATCGAACCCGAGGCCGAACAGGAAGCCGAGCGGGTAGAGGTGCCAGCTGCGGCTGACCAGACGCAGCGCCGGGCGCAGGATGCGGGCCAGCACGCCGCCGCCCAGCCGGTCCCCCGCATCTGGCGTGCCGCCACGGCGGACATGGCGGAATTCCCGCCAGACATCGCTGAGGATGAGCAGGTTGGCGCCGGCGATGGCGAGCAGGAAGAGGCTGGAGACCAAGGTGCCGACCAGTGCGCCGATGGTTTTGAAGTCCGCGAAGGCGCCGTGCAGGGAGGCCGCGGTGGCGGCCACGGCCAAGGCCGCCAGCGCAACCACGGTCGAGTGGCCGAGGGCGAAGAAAAAGCCGGACTGGCTGGCGGGGCGGCGCAGTTGCATCAGCACCCGCACGGAATTGTCGATCGCGGCGATATGGTCGGCATCGACGGCGTGGCGCAGGCCGAACACCCAGGCGAGCAGCGCGGTGCCGAGCAAGGCTGGCTGGCCGCCAAAGGCGGCCCAGGCCCAGGCCCAGGCCGCCAGATTAGCCGCAATCAGCAGCAGAAATAGCGGTGCAATACGTTCCACCGGGCGGGAGAGGTCGGACATGCGCGAAAACTAGACGGCGCCGGTCCGATGATCAATGCGCCGGTCAGCAGGACGGATCGCCGCCGCCGCCCCAGCCGCCGCCGTCGTTGCTGCTGTTATCGGTCCAGCCGCCACCGCCGCCGGATTGATCTTGATCGGCCGCGTAGCCGCCGCCACTGTCGCTGCCAGCCCAACCTCCGCCGGATTGACCGCCATCATATTGGCCGCCGCCGCTGCCGCCGTAGTTGTTTTCGATGATGGTTGTGCCGCCACCAAAGCCGCCCCCCATCATGCCGCCGCCATAGCCACCGCCGAAGCCGGAATGGCCGCCGGAGAACAGGTTCATCAGCGCGTTGCCCGCCACCATGCCGCCGGCCACACCGGCAGCGGTGGTCAGCGCCGAGCCGAGGAAGCCGCTGCCGCCGGATTGCTGGAACATGCCGGGCGCGTAGCCGGGCGCGTATTGCGGCGGCGGCGGGGCGTAGCCGGGTTGCGGGGCGTATTGCGGCGGCGCCTGCCGCGGGGCAAAGGCGGGCGGGGACTGGGCCGCAGCGCCCCAGGGCGATGGCGCCGGTTGCGCCGCCTGCTGTTGGGCCGCTTGTTGGGCCTGCTGCAACTGGTATTGCAGCTGGTTGATCACGTTCTGCGCCTCCGCCATCGCGTGTTCCTGAACGAAGGCGAGCTGGGTGATCCGGTAGCGCGCTTCGGGGTAGCGGGCGAACAGATCGGCCAGCAGCGCGTCGGCTTCACGGTCCATCGGCGGGCCGGGTGGCTGGGTGGCCGGCATTGCGCCGCCGAAGGCGCCGCCCGCCGGCGCCCCACCAACACGCTGGACAAAACTGGTAATCAGATCGCGTTCTGCGGCGTTCATCGCGAGGGGAATCCTGTGCGAAAGTTGCAACAAGCCAGACCGAGATGTGGCGCTTCCTGACCGCTGGTTCAAGCCGTTCCACCGGCTGAAACGCAAACGGGGCGAAGGTGTAACCCTTCGCCCCGTCACTCACGTCAGAATGGCCGGCTTAGCGGTGGCGGCGGCGCAGCAGGCCGATGCCGGCGAGGCCAACGCCGAGCAGCGCCATTGTCGCCGGTTCAGGTGCCGCAGTCGCGCTCGCCGTGGTAACGGTGGTCATGTCGACACTGAACGAATCCAATCCGGACGTGCCGGTATAATAGACGTTCAAGCCGGTATGATTAGGGAAGAAATCAGCTACCCCGATCGTCCAATTCTGTGCCGCCGGATCGGCCGAGGTGAGAATGCCGCCCGAATAGGTCGCCACACCAAGTTGGAAATACCTGCTGTAACCCGTCAGATACGCATCAACGCCGAAGATCTTTTCCGCGCTGCCGTAGCTATCCGGCGTGACAAACAACTGCGAGATAAAATCGGTGGGCGCGCCACCGATGGTGATCGTGGAGCCGTTGATGGTTAGCGCTAGAGTGGCCCAACCGGTGTTCTGGCTGCCGTAGGTGTCAGTCGCGCTGTAATAGCTGCCGGTGTGCTGCGCGGTGGCGGCGCTGGTATCGTAGGTCACCACGGCGGAAATCGTGTCGCCGGCAATATTGCCGCCACCGAAGGCGTTGGCAGCGTCGTTCACCGCGGTACCCGCAACCGTGCCAGAGATCGTCGTCGAGACAATCGCGGCCTGGGCCGAAACCGCCAGACCGAGCGCAAGCGCTGAAATGGCGGGAATGAGAAGGCGAAAGTTCATGTCGGCTCCATGTCAGGGGCGTTAAAGGCGGTTCGCCCCCAATCCTGAGCCTAGTATGGACCAGAAGGCACGCCCGGCTACGCAAAATTTGTGCCAATCTATCGAAATACAGCAAAACCGCTATTTTTTGGAACAACCTGCACCCTATCAACATGTGAGGTGTAAAATATGTTGACAGATCACCCTGGTTATCCGGCGCTGGGTCTGCCCTCCAGGCTGCGCGCTTGGAGCGACTACGATCATTCCGGCAAAAAACGTGCATCGCTGCCTTCTTTTCGCCGCGCGGAGATTCTATTGCGCAGCGCAGCAATCGACCCTAGAGCCTGAGCATGAGCATGAGCACCACCGTACCAAGCTTCCAGGAGCTGATCCTGCGCCTGCACGCCTTTTGGGCGCGCCAGGGCTGCGTGATCCTGCAACCCTATGACGTTGAAATGGGCGCAGGGACCTTTCATCCGGCGACGACGTTGCGCGCGTTGGGCCCGAAGCCATGGGCGGCAGCCTATGTGCAGCCGAGCCGCAGGCCGAGCGATGGGCGGTACGGGGAAAACCCGAACCGGTTGCAGCATTACTATCAGTATCAGGTGATCATGAAGCCGAGCCCAGCCGACGCGCAGGCGTTGCTGCTGGAGAGCTATCGGGAAATCGGGCTGGACCCGCTGCTGCATGATTTCCGCTTTGTGGAAGACGACTGGGAAAGCCCCACCCTCGGCGCCTGGGGCCTGGGCTGGGAAGTGTGGTGCGACGGGATGGAGGTGGGGCAGTTCACCTACTTCCAGCAAGTCGGCGGCATTGCGACCGATTTGCCGAGCTTCGAGATGACCTATGGCCTCGAACGGCTGGCGATGTACGTGCAGAATGTCGAGCGGGTATATGACCTGGATTTCAACGGCCGTGGGGTGAAATACGGCGATGTGTTTCTGCGCGCCGAGCAGGAATATAGCGCGCATAATTTCGAGCGCGCCGACACTGTGATGCTGATGCGGCATTTTGAGGATGCAGAGCGGGAATGCGCGTCACTGCTGGCAGGCGACAAGCAACTGGCGCTGCCGGCCTATGACCAGTGCATCAAGGCGTCGCATTTGTTCAATCTGCTCGATGCCCGCGGGGTGATTAGCGTGACCGAACGCGCCAGCTATATCGGGCGTGTGCGCACGCTGGCCAAAGCCTGCTGCGAAGCCTGGCTGGCGGGGGAGCGCTGAGATGGCCGAATTTTTCCTCGAACTGTTCAGCGAAGAAATCCCGGCGCGGATGCAGGCCAAGGCGGCCGAGGACCTCGCCCGGCTGCTGGGGGAGGCGCTGGCGGATTTGCAGCCGCGTGGCTTCCAGACCTTTACCACCCCGCGCCGGTTGGCGATTGCGGTGCAGGTGCAGGCGGCGGTGGAAGCCCGCAGCAGCAGCGAGCGTGGGCCGCGCGCCAATGCGCCGGAACAGGCTTTGGCTGGGTTTTTGCGCAAGCATGGCGCCGACCGCGCGGATTTGCGTGAGGAAGCCGGATTTTGGGTGCTGGACCGGGTGAGCCCGGCGATTGCCGCGCCGACGCTGATTGCCGAGGCGCTGCCGGCGCTGCTACGGCGCTTTCCGTGGCCGAAATCCATGCGCTGGGGCGGTACCAGCCTGTTCACCTGGGTGCGGCCGTTGCGGCGGATTGTGTGCCTGTTCGATGGCCAGGTGGTGCCGTTCAGCCTGCATGACGGCGATGATGATGGGCATGGGCTGGTGGCCAGCAACCTGACCGAGGGGCATCGTTTCCTCGCGCCGGGTGCTTTCGCGGTGGCGAGCCTGGCCGATTGGCAGGCCGGGCTGCGCGGGCGGCGGGTGATTGTGGATGTGGCGGAACGCCGGCAATTGGTGGCCGAGGGCGTGGCGGCCGTTGCCGCCGCTGCCGGCTTTACCGTGGTGGACGACCCCGGATTGGTCGATGAGGTGACCGGGCTGGTGGAGTGGCCGGTGCCGCTGCTCGGCAAGATCGATGATCGGTTTATGGATTTGCCGGCCGAGGTGATGCAGGTGTCCATGCGGGTGAACCAGCGCTATTTCGCGCTGCGCACCGCCGACGGCAAAGCCGCGCCGGCCTTCGCCTTTATTGCCAACGTGCCGGGCACCGATGGCGGGGCGGCGATTATCGCGGGCAATGAGCGGGTGTTGAGCGCGCGCTTCGCGGATGCACGGCATTTCTGGGACCTCGACCGCAAGGCGACACTGGAAAGCCGGGTGGCGGCGCTGGATGCGATTACCTTCCACGCCAAATTGGGCAGCCAGGGCGAGCGGGTGCGGCGGATTGCCAGCCTCGCCAGCACGGTCGCGGGTTTGGTCGGTGCGGATGCGGCGCATGCGGCCCGGGCGGCAACGCTGGCGAAGGCCGATCTGACGACCGGCATGGTGGGCGAGTTCCCGGAATTGCAGGGCGTGATGGGCCGCTATTATGCCGCCCATGATGGGGAAGCGGCGGCGGTGGCCGATGCGGTGCAGGCGCACTACCTGCCCAAAGGCCCGTCCGATCCGGTGCCGCAGGGCCGGGTGGCCATTGCGGTGGCGCTGGCGGACAAGCTGGATACGCTGGCCGGGTTCTTCGGCATTGGCGAAAAGCCGAGCGGCTCGGGCGATCCGTATGCGCTGCGGCGCGCGGCGCTGGGCATTATCCGCATCATCCGCGAGCACGGGCTGCGCCTGTCGCTGCGCGCCATGATTGCGGCCGCCGGCCAGGGCGCGGATGTGGAGGAGTTGCTCGGCTTCCTGCTCGAACGTCTGCGGGTGCAGTTGCGCACCGAGGGTGCGCGGCATGACGTGCTGAACGCGGTGCTAGGTGCTGGGCTGGACGACGATCTGGTACGGCTGCTGGCGCGGAGCGATGCGGTGGCCGGGCTGTTGGGCACCGAGGATGGCGCCAACCTGCTGGCGGCGTATCGGCGGGCGGCGAATATTCTGCGCATCGAGGAAAAGAAAGACGGCCCGCATGACGGGGCGGTGGATGCCGGCCTGTTGCAGGCGGCAGAGGAACAGGCCCTGGCAGCGGCGCTGGACGGGGTGGCGCCGCAGGTGAGCGCGGCGCTGGGTGATGAAGATTTTGCTGTCGCCATGTCACATATGGCGCGATTGCGCGCACCTTTGGATGCCTTCTTCGAGGCGATCCAGGTCAATGCCGAGGACGCCGCGCTGCGGCAGAATCGGCTGCGACTGCTGGCGCGGGTGCGCACGGTGATGAATGACGTTGCAGATTTTTCCAAAATCGACGGCTGAAGGAATTCCGCGGCATGACCAAATACGTCTACAGCTTCGGCGCCGGCCATAACGAAGGCCGTGCGGACATGCGCAACCTGCTCGGCGGCAAGGGGGCCAACCTCGCCGAGATGGCGTCGATTGGTTTGCCGGTGCCGCCCGGCTTTACCATCACGACCGAACTCTGCACCGCCTATTACGAGCATGGCCGGTCGTATCCGGCCGAGTTGGACGCGCAGGTGGAAGCAGCGCTCGGGCTGATCGAGCAGGCGGTGGGGCTGAAATTTGGCGATCGCAGCGCGCCGTTGCTGGTCTCCGTCCGCTCTGGCGCGCGGGTTTCCATGCCGGGGATGATGGATACGGTGCTGAACCTGGGCCTGAACGACGATACCGTGCAGGGGCTGCAGGCGGCGTCCGGCGATCCGCGCTTTGCCTGGGATAGCTATCGCCGGTTCATCCAGATGTACGGCAGCGTAGTGCTGGGGGTGGATCACCACCATTTCGAGGACATCATCGAAAACGCCAAGCATGCCGCTGGCGTGACCGAGGATACCGCACTGAGCCCGGAACACTGGCAGGACGTGGTGGCGGAATATAAGGACATGGTCGCCCGCGAGACCGGCAAGCCGTTCCCGATGGACCCGAAGGCGCAATTGTGGGGCGCGATTGGCGCGGTGTTTGGCAGCTGGGAAAACCCGCGCGCCAATACCTATCGCCGGCTGCACGACATCCCCGCCAGCTGGGGCACGGCGGTGAACGTGCAGGCGATGGTGTTCGGCAATATGGGCGCGGACTGCGCCACCGGGGTGTGCTTCACCCGCGACCCGTCCACCGGGGAGAACATCTTCTACGGCGAATACCTGGTGAACGCGCAGGGTGAGGACGTGGTGGCCGGCATTCGCACGCCGCAGCCGATGGCCGCTGCCCGCGCCAAGCCGGGCGAGCAGCCGATGGAAACCGCGATGCCCGGCGCCTATGCCGAGTTGATGACGATCCGCGCCACGCTGGAACGGCATTACAAGGACATGCAGGACATCGAGTTTACCGTGCAGACCGGCAAGCTCTATATGCTGCAAACCCGCAACGGCAAGCGGACCGCCGCGGCGTCGATGCGGATTGCCGTCGATATGGCGCATGAAGGGCTGATCGACCGGTCGGAGGCGATTTTGCGGGTGAACCCGTCCGCGCTCGACCAGTTGCTGCACCCGACATTGGACCAGAAGGCGCCGCGCAACCTGCTCGCCAAAGGGCTGCCGGCAAGCCCAGGTGCGGCCTGCGGCGCGGTGGTGTTCAGCGCCGATGAGGCGGAGATGCGCGCGGCCAAGGGTGAGGCGGTGATTTTGGTGCGCATCGAGACCTCGCCCGAGGATATTCACGGCATGCACGCGGCGCGCGGGATTTTGACCACGCGCGGCGGCATGACCAGCCACGCCGCCGTGGTGGCGCGCGGCATGGGCCGGCCTTGCGTGGCCGGGGCCGGCGGGGTTTCCGTGGACTATAACGCGCAAACGCTGACGGCGGCGGGCAAGACGATCAATGCCGGCGACACGATCACGCTGGATGGCGGCACGGGCGAGGTATTCCTGGGCAGCGTTGCCATGGTGGAGCCGGCGATGTCCGACGATTTCACCACGCTGATGGGCTGGGCCGACAGCATTCGCCGCATGAAGGTGCGGGCCAATGCGGAAACGCCGCTGGACGCCGATACCGCGCGCAAATTTGGCGCCGAGGGCATCGGCCTGTGCCGCACCGAGCATATGTTCTTCGACCCGGCCCGGATTTCCGCCGTGCGTCAGATGATCATGGCGCATGACGAGGCCGGCCGGCGGGCGGCGCTGGCCAAGCTGCTGCCGTTCCAGCGCAAGGACTTCACCGACCTGTTCCGCATCATGGCCGGGCTGCCGGTGACGATCCGCCTGCTGGACCCGCCGCTGCATGAGTTCCTGCCGCATACCGATGCGGAGTTGGAGGAGTTGGCGGGTGCGGTGGGCAGCGACCTGGCGACCATGCGGCGCCGCGCGGCCGAACTGGCCGAAGCCAACCCGATGCTGGGCCATCGCGGCTGCCGACTGGGGATTTCCTACCCGGAAATCTATGAAATGCAGGCCCGCGCGATTTTCGAAGGGGCGGTGGCGATCGCCAAGGAAACCGGCAATGCGCCGGTGCCGGAAATTATGATCCCGCTGGTTGGCACGCGCAAAGAACTGGAAATTACCCGGGCGCAGATCGAGAAAGTGGCGGCTGAGGTGTTCGCCGAATCCGGCATGACCATCGAGCACATCATCGGCACCATGATCGAGTTGCCGCGTGCCTGCATCATCGCCGACAAAATCGCCGAAGTGGCGGATTTCTTCTCCTTCGGCACCAATGACCTGACGCAGACGACGTTCGGCCTGTCCCGCGATGACGCCGGCAAGTTCCTGCCGGTTTATGTCGAGCAGGGCATTCTGGAGAAGGACCCGTTCATCTCGCTGGATCGGGAAGGCGTGGGCGCGCTGGTGCGGATTGCTGCCGAGGGTGGGCGGAAGACCCGGCCGAACATCAAGCTCGGCATTTGCGGCGAGCATGGTGGCGATCCGTCGTCGATCGCGTTCTGCGAGAGCGTCGGGCTGGATTATGTCTCGTGCAGCCCGTATCGCGTCCCGGTCGCCCGGCTTGCCGCTGCCCAGGCGGCGTTGGGTGCGGGGGGCGACCGGACGGCCTGAGGGGATGCGGCGGAAACCAGGACAGCGGGGGCTGCGCGCGGCGGAGCTGCGGCGGCTGCAGCGGGCCGAGCATTTGCGATGGGATGGCAAGGGAGAGGCCGGCGATAGGCCATCCGCCCCTGGCAAGGCGTGGGATGGGCGGCCGGAGCCGAACCCGTGCCTGCCGTATTTCTTTCCCAAAGGCTCCATCCATTGATCCCGCAAGCGGCCTTGGTCACGGGCGGTGCCAAGCGGCTGGGCCGGGCGGCGGCGCTGGCGCTGGCGGATGCCGGTTTCGCGGTGGCGGTGCATTGCAACGGCAGCGTGGCCGAGGCCGAGGCGACGGCGGCCGAGGTGCGGGCGCGCGGCGTCGGCGCGGTGGTGTTGCAGGCGAATTTGGCGGATGAGGCCGCGGTGGTGGGCTTGCTGCCCGCCGCCATTGCGGCGTTGGGGCCGGTGGGCGTGCTGGTGAACAATGCCAGCACCTTTGAGCGCGACGAGTGGGACACGGTGGACCGGGCCAGTTGGGATGCCCATCTGGAGCCGAATTTGCGCGCGCCGTTCGTGCTGATGCAGGCGTTTGCCAAGGCGTTGCCGACGACGGCGCGCGGATTGGTGGTGAACCTGCTGGATGAGCGGGTTTGGTCGCTGACGCCGCATTTTGTGTCCTATACAGTGTCCAAAATGGGGTTGTGGGCGTTGACCCAATCCATGGCGCTGGCGCTGGCGCCGCGCATTCGGGTGAACGGCATCGGCCCAGGCCCGGCGCTGCCGAATAGCCGGCAGACGCAGGCGCAGTTTGACCGCCAGGCGGCGTCCGTGCCGCTCGGCTATGGGCCGACCCCGGACGAGGTTGGCCGGGCGGTGCGGGCGTTGCTGGACCTGCCCTCGATGACCGGGCAGATGATCGCGCTTGATGGGGGGCAGCATTTGCAATGGGGCCCCACGCCGGGCGTGCAGGTGGAGGAGTAGCGGATGGATCGCCCGCGGATTGCCGACGCCAATTTGGGCATACGCCACGTGTTTTTGCGCGACATGGTGCTGTCGGCCCGGATCGGCATTTACGCGCATGAACACACCACGCCGCAGCGCATCCGGATCAACGTCGATCTGGGCGTGACCGATGACGGGGCACTCGCGATGTCACGCGCGTCCGTGGGGCGGGATGAGCTGGCGCGGGTGGTGGATTATGAGGCGCTGGCGAACACGGTGCGGCGGATTTGTGTGTCAGGGCATGTCAACCTGGTGGAGACTTTGGCGGAGCGTTTGGCCGAAGCAGCGCTGGAGGATGTGCGGGTTATTTACGCCCGCATTACCGTCGAAAAACTTGACATTTTTGCAGATGCGGCGAGTGCGGGGGTCGCGGTCGAACGACGGCGCCGCTGAAATTGTCCACTGCGGGCAAATGCAGCTTCAGATTCAGTCACATAAGACATTTTCTTAAATATGTAACGAAAATGTCATTTTCAAACTCAATGAAATCAATAGCTTAGAAATCCTGCATTAAATTGAGGCAATCCGAGCAGACCCAGTGATTCCGGGGGGTTAGGGGATTGGTTCACCGCATTGCTCACAGAGTTATCCACAGGAATCGTGGATGAAAATTCGCGCTGCCGGACGGCATTTGCTACCGTGCACATCGACATGGCAGCGAGGCGTACAAAAGCGCAGTGACCGAAACGAATAACCCTGATCCCGCCCCCCGCCGTGGCGTTACGGTGATTGAAACGGCGCTGGAAACCATGCCGCTGTCGCCGGGGGTGTATCGCATGCTCGGCGCCGATGGGGCGGCGCTGTATGTGGGCAAGGCACGGGCGCTGAAGAAGCGCGTGACATCCTACACCCAGATCCACCGCCTGTCGGAGCGGTTGCGGCGGATGGTGGCGGAAACGGTGACGATGGAGATTGTCACCACCCATACCGAGGCCGAGGCGCTGCTGCTGGAGGCCAATCTGATCAAGCGGCTGAAGCCGCGCTACAACATCGTGCTGCGGGACGACAAATCCTATCCGTGGCTGATGCTGACCGAGGACCATCCGTATCCGCAGATTACCAAGCACCGTGGCGCGCGGACGCGCAAGGCGAGTTATTTCGGGCCGTTTGCCTCCGCCTGGGCAGTGAACCAGACGGTGACGGCGATGCAGCGGGTGTTTCTGCTGCGGTCTTGCGCCGATACGGTGTTCGCCAATCGCAGCCGGCCGTGCCTGCTGCATCAGATCCGCCGCTGTTCCGCACCATGCGTGGGGCGGATTTCCGAGGCCGACTATGCAGCGCTGGCCGACCAGGCGCGGGCGTTCCTGGGCGGCAAGGCGAGCAGCGTGCAGCGCGATCTGGCGGCCGAGATGGAACAGGCCGCCGAGGTGCTGGAGTTCGAGCGGGCGGCGGCGATCCGCGACCGTATCCGCGCACTGACCAGCGTGCAGGGCACGGATGTGATCAACCCCGCCAGCCTGGGCGATGCTGATGTGATCGCGGCCTATCAGATTGCCGGGCAGACCTGTGTGCAGGTGTTCTTCGTGCGTGGCGGGCGCAACAACGGCAACCGGGCGTTCTACCCGAGCCACACCAAGAACGAGGAAACGCCCGAGGTGCTGGCCGCCTTCATCGCCCAGTTCTACGACGACAAGCCGCCGCCGCCGCTGCTGCTGCTGAACCGCGCATTGGAGGAGCAGGGGCTGATCGAGGAGGCGTTGAGCCTGAAGGCGCAAACCTTCGGCGACGGAACCGGCCGAGCGGGCCGCAAGGTAGAGATCGCCGTGCCGCAGCGTGGCGAGAAGGCGGCGGTGGTGGCGCATGCGGAGTTGAATGCGCGCGAGGCGTTGGAGCGGAAACTGGCGGAGAGCGCCGGGCAGGCGAAGCTGCTGGAAGCCACCGGGGCGTTGTTCGATATGCCGCCGCCGGCGCGAATTGAGGTCTACGACAACTCCCACATCATGGGCAGCAATGCCTATGGCGTGATGATCGTGGCGGGGACGGAGGGGTTCAACAAAGCCGCCTATCGCAAATTCGCCATTCGCGGGCCGATTACGCCGGGCGACGACTTCGCCATGATGACCGAGGTGCTGACGCGGCGCTTCGCCCGGGCGCTGAAGGATGAAGACGCCGAATGGCCTGATCTGGTGCTGATCGACGGTGGGGCTGGCCAGCTGTCGGCCGCGCGGGCGGTGCTGGAGGATCTGGGCATTACCAACGTGAAGCTGGTGGGTGTGGCCAAGGGGCCGGACCGCAATGCGGGGCGGGAGTGGTTCCACATGGATGGGCGGGAGGCGTTCCAACTGCCGCCGCGCGATCCGGTGCTGTATTTTCTGCAACGGCTGCGCGATGAGGCGCATCGCTTTGCCATCACCACCCATCGCGCCGGGCGGTCTAAATCGCTGGTGCAAAGTGAGTTGGATGAAATTCCCGGCATTGGCCCAGGCCGCAAGCGGGCGTTGCTGAACCATTTTGGCTCTGCGCGCGGGGTGAAGCAGGCCGGGTTGCACGATCTGGAGGCCGCGCCGGGTGTGTCGAAAGAAATCGCACGCCGTGTCTATGGTTTTTTCCATCCCGGGGTTCGGGTAGAGGGAGCAGCATGAAATATTTTGTCGCCGCGATCGCACTCATCGCCCTGACCGGCAGCGCCCAGGCTGCCGATCCGGATATTTTGTGGAAGTTCGTGCATGATAAATGCGTGCCCGGGCAGATGCAGTCCCAGGACCCGAAGCCGTGCGTGGAGGTTTCGCTGGCCGGCGGCGTGGCGGTGCTGAAGGATATCAATGGCATCGCCCAGCATCTGTTGATCCCGACAGCGAAGAACACCGGGATGGACGATCCGGCGGTGCTGGTACCGGCGACGCCGAACTACTTTGCCGCCGCATGGAAGGCGCGGCATTTCATGGATGGCAAGCTCGGCAAAACCTTGCCACGGGATGCGATTTCACTGGCGATTAATTCGGTTTCCGGCCGGACGCAGAACCAGTTGCATATTCATATCGATTGCGTGCGCGCCGATGTGCGGGCGGTGCTGCACGGCCAGACCGCGGACCATTGGGCGAGCGTGAAAATGCCGGGTGGCAACAGCTACAAAGTGCGGCAGATCGTTGGGGCCGACCTGGATGCGGTGAACCCGTTCCTGCTGCTGGCGCAAGAGCAGCCGGACGCGGTGGCGGATTATGCGCATCACACGCTGGTGGCGGTTGGGGCGGTGCTGCCGGATGGGCGGGAGGGGTTTTACCTGCTGGATGACCATGCCGATCTGGCGAAGCTGGATCGGGCGAGTGGGGAGGAGTTGCAGGACCATGGGTGTGAGGTGGCGAAGTAAGGGAAGCGCTCCTTTTTTTGGAAAAAAGGAGCAAAAAACTTTTCTGATTTCGTTGCCGTTGGCGTACTCTCACCTGAAAGAGTACGCCGCAGGCCAGGCATAGATGAAGTTTTTTTGGTTCTTTTTGTTCACAAAAAGAACACCTACCCCCGCACCTTCGCCGGCCGGAACACACCCCACGGATTGGGCATCACCCCCGAGGGAATATCGATCACCGTCGGCACATCTTCCCTGAAGCCGGCGGTAATCGCCGCCTCCAGCGCCTCCGGCGTGCTAACGCGGCGACCGACGGCGCCGAAGCTTTCGGCCAGTTTGACGAAATCCGGGTTGCGCAACTCGCTGGCGATGATGCGGGCGCCGTAGTTTTCCGACTGGATGCGGCGCACGTTGCCGTAGGCGCTGTCGTTGGTCATGACGATCACCACGGGGATGCGGTGCTGCACGGCGGTGGCGAGTTCCTGCACGTTGAACATGAAGCCGCCATCGCCGGTGACGCAGACGACCTGCTTGTCTGGCCGGGCGACTTTGACCCCGAGCGCGGTGGCCACGCCCCAGCCGAGTGTGCCTTGATAGCCCGGCGAGATGAAGGTGCGCGGGCCGTAAACCGGGAAGCTGGCGCGGGCCATGTAGCCGAGTTGGGTGAGTTCATCGACGAAAATACCGTCCTCAGGCAAAGCGCGGCGAATGGCGCCGAGCAGGCCGAGTTGCGGTTGCATGCCGGCGAGCAGGCGGGCGGCTTCCGCACGGGCACCGGCGGTGGTGTCGGCGCGGGAGGCGCGGGCGGCGTTATGCGCCGGGATTGCCGCGAGCAGTTGGCGGGCGCCGTTGGCGGCGTCGCCGGTGATGGCGACATGCGGGCGGGTGATGCGGTCCTGCGCTTCCGGGTCTGCTTCGATGCGGATGATGGTGAGGTCTTTGTCGAAGCCCCAGCCTTCCAACTGCAACTGCATCCGGCTGCCGATCGCCAGCAGCACATCGACCTGTTTCCACAGCAACTGCCCGGCCACAGCCGTCAGACTCATGGGATGGCGGGCATCGACGACGCCGTGGCCCATGCGATGCGCGACCACCGGGGCCTGCAACATCTCTGCCAGCGCCGTGACCTCGACTGAGGCATGTTGCGCGCCGGCGCCGACGACAATCATCGGGTTTTTCGCGGCACCGAGCAGTTTGGCGGCCTTGGCGATCAGGTCTGGGTTGATCGCCTGATGCCGTGCCACGGCCGGGCCAGCGGGCAGGGTGACCGGGGCGGTCTGGCCCCAGACATCGATGGCGCATTCCAGGCCGACCGGACGAGGTTGGCCGGAGACCATCTCTTCAAATGCGGTCTGCATCTTGTCCGCGCCTTGTTGCGGCGCGGACATGCGGTCCGACCATTTGGTGAGCGATTTCAGCACCCCCAACTGATCGGGAATTTCATGCAGGTGGCCGATGCCTTTGCCGATGGCGGAGGCCATGATCTGGCCGGTGAGCGCCAGCACCGGGGCGGAACAGGCATAGGCGGTGCACAAGGCGGCGGTGGTGTTCAGCAGCCCCGGCCCAGGCACGACGGCATAGGCCGCGGGCTTGCCAGTGGCCATGGCGGCGCCGAGGGCCATATAGGCGGTGCCTTGCTCATGCCGGGTGTGGATGGGGCGCAGCGCGTTCTGGTTTTTGTAAAAGGCGTCGAACAGCACATCGTTCTGCACGCCGGGCAGGCAGAAAACCGTGTCGATCCCGTTGCGGATCATGGTGCTGACGGCCGCTTCCGCCGTGTTCATGGTTTGCGGGGCGGGTTCGGTCATGCGGGTTTCCTCCGGCTTGGATTTGTTGGCCGGGATATTGCGATGGAACGACCGGGCCGGCAAATCTCGGGTTTGATTGCCGTGCGCATCAAGTATGATAAAGTATGCTGATTACTGAAACCGGAGATGGCGATGGCGGACATCGAGCGGATGACCATCACCCTGCCCGCTGAAATGGCGGCGCTGATCAAAGGCGCCGTTGAAGGTGGCGACTATGCTTCGGGCAGCGAAGTGGTGCGCGAGGCGTTGCGGGAATGGAAGGCCAGGCGTGTGCCCGACACGGCCGACCTTGCCGCACTGAAAGCTGATATCGATCGGGGTTTGGCTGATTTGGCCGCTGGCCGGGTGCAGGATTTTGACCTCAACCGCGTGATTGCGCGCGGGCGACGTTTGTTGGCCGACCGCTGAGGCTGCGGCTCACTTCGGCTGCGGAGGCCGATCTGGCGGCGATCTGGGCGGCCCTCGCGTCTGAGGCATCCGAAGCTATTGCCACGCGGTTCCTGGCATCGATACAGGATCGCTGCGCACCGCTGCTACAGTTTCCACTGGCCGGCGCTGCCCGAGAGGAATTGGCACCGGGGCTGCGGGTTATCTTCCGCAATCCCTATGCCATTTACTACCTGGCCCAGCCTTCGGCCGTGATGATCGTGCGGGTTCTCCACGGCGCGCGCGACCGAGCGGCACTGGCGGCCGCCGGTGGGTTCGATCTGTCCTAGTCTGCGTAACAGCCCGCCTGCCGGCCGCGTTCGCGCACCAGGGCCAGCACCGCCTCGCAATTCGGCATGGCGTGGCCGGTCATGCTGCCGAGTTCGACGACGGCACCGAGCAGGGCGTCGATTTCCATCGGGCGGCCGCGTTCAAGGTCTTGCAGCATTGAGGTTTTATGCTCGCCGACCTCTGCCGCGCCGTCGATGCGTTTTTCCAGGCTGACGGCAAAGCGCACGCCGAGGGCTTCGGCGACCTGCTGGGCTTCGGTCATCATCGCCCGGCAGAGCGCGCGCAGGTCTGGCCGGCCGGTGATGGTGGCCAGCGTGGCGCCGGTGAGGGCGGAGACGGGGTTAAAGCAGAGATTGCCCCAGAGTTTGACCCAGATTTCATCGCGGATTTTCGGCCGCACCGGGGCTTTCAGCCCGGCGGCGATCAGGGCTTTGCTCAGCGCTTCCACCCGTTCGGACCGGCTACCATCGGGCTCGCCCAGGCTGAAACGGTCGCCGTAGCTGTGGGTGATGATGCCGGGCGCGGTAACCTCTGCCGCCGGGTAGACCACGCAGCCAATGGCCTGCGACGGGGGCAGGATGTCCCATAACTTGCCGCCTGGATCGACATTTTCCACCCGGCGGTCGCGGAACGGGCCATCGAGCCCGTAGAAATACCAGTACGGCACGCCGTTGATGCCGGTGACCAGGGCGGTGTTCGGCCCCATCATGCTGGCGATGGCCGGGGCGGCGCTGGGTAGGGAATGCGCCTTCAGGGTGACGATCACGTAGTCTTGCACGCCGGCTTCCAACGCATCGGCGACGCAGCGCGGATGCACGGTGAGGCGTTCTTCCCCCGAGATCATCGTCACGCCATTGGCCTGCATGGCTGCCAGATGTGGGCCGCGGGCGATGAAAGTGACATCAGCCCCCGCAGCCGCGAGTTTGACGCCGAGCATGCCGCCAATGGCGCCGGCGCCGAAAATCGCGATGCGCATCAGGCGCCGAGCCCGAGCTTCTCGGCCAGGCCGATGCGTTGCAGTTTGCCGGTGGCGCCTTTGGGAATTTCCGCCAGGAAGACGATTTTGCGCGGCACTTTGAACGGTGCGAGGCGTTCACCACAGAAATCGCGCAGGCTGCGCTCGTCCAATTCGTGGCCTTCGCGCAGCACCACGGCGGCGGCGACTTCCTCCCCCAATTTGTCGTGCGGCATGCCGAAGGTGACGACCTGGGCGACGGCCGGGTGGTCCATCAGGATGGTATCCACCTCCAGCGGGGAGATTTTCTCGCCGCCGCGATTGATGATTTCCTTCAGCCGGCCGGTGAGGCGGAGATAGCCTTGTTCGTCCAGCGTGCCTTGGTCGCCGGTGCGGAACCAGCCATTGGTGAAGGCGGTGGCGTTGGCGCTGGGGTTGTTTTCATAGCCGGCGGTGACGTTGCGGCCACGGATGACGATTTCCCCGAGGCTGCCGGGGGGCAGGATGGTGCCGTCATCGGCCATGATCGCGACCTCCGGCCCGGCGGCGATGCCGACCGAGCCGGCGAAATGCGGCCGGGGCGGCAGCGGATTGGAGGCCATCTGATGCGACGCCTCCGTCATGCCGTAGCTTTCGATCACCGGCACACCGAAAGCATCTTCCAGCGCCGTCATCACCTGCGGCGGCAGGGAGGCGGAGGAGGAGCGGATGAAGCGCAGGCGGCCGCGGGCAATGATCTCGGCATTGCGCGCGGTCAGGCCGAGCAGTGCCTGATGCATGGTCGGCACGGCGGTATACCAAGTCGGGCGCACGGCATCGTATTGGGCGAAGAAGCGGAAGGCGTTGAAGCCCGGGGTGCAGCAGACCGCGCCGCCGGCGGCGACGGAGGACAGCACGGCGGCGATCAGGCCGTGGATATGGAACAGCGGCATGATGTTGAGGCAGACATCATCCGGGCCGAGCGCCAGCATTTCCCCGATATGATAGGCCGAAGCGGTGACGTTGATCTGGCGCAGTGGCACGATCTTCGGGCGGGAGGTGGTGCCGGAGGTGTGCAGCACCAGCGCGATGTCCTCGGCTTCCGCCATGCCGGGATGGGCGGCGGGGCCGGCCATCGGCGCCTGCGGTTCCAGGGTGAAGTCCCCCGCCAGGTCGGCGGGGTGCAGTTCAATGACCGGAATGCCGCGCGTGGCGGCGACCGCGCGGGCCGGGCTTTCCATGCCGTGCAGAATGACCAGCGCCTTGGCGTTCAGGTCCGACAGATAAAAATCGAACTCATCGGCGCGATAGGCCGGGTTGAGCGGCGCGGTGGTGGCGCCGGCGGCAATCGCCAGGAAGGCGGCGGCCATTTCCGGGCCGTTGGGCAGCACCATCGCCACCCGATCGTGCCGGCCGATGCCCAGGCCGTTCAGCCGCGCGACCGTGCGGGCCGCCAATGCGCGCAGGCCGCCATGGGTCAAAGGCTGGCGGTCTGGCGCGGCGATGGCGGGCGCGGCCTCGGCGCCGCGCGCCAGCAGGCCGATGACGGTGTCGGCGAGGTAGTGGGTCAAGGACGTCTCCTAGGGCGAAGGCAGGGATTATGGGGTTCTTTTTGTCCAGCAAAAGAACGGCATTCTTCCCACTTCCATAGCCTGAACTACTCGGCCGGTGAAGCCACCAACTGCATCCGCTGCCTGCGCTGGCGCATGGGCCGCAGCGCGAAGATGGCCAGCAGGGCGGCGAGCGCATTGACGGCGGCGCAGATCAGGAACACGCCCTGCCAACTGCCGGTGGCGTCGCGCAGCACGCTGGACAGCGGCACCAGCAGGGCGGCGGTGCCTTTGGCGGTGTAGAGCATGCCGTAATTGGTGGTGGCGTATTGGGCGCCGAAGATGTCGGTGCAGGTGGCGGGGAAGAGCGAGTAGATTTCCCCCCAGGCGAAGAACACCAGGCCGGAGATGATGACGAACGACACCGGATCATGCGCCCAGGCGACCAGGGCGTAGATGCCGAACGCTTCCAGCCCGAAGGCGATGAACATGGTGATTTCCCGGCCAATCTGGTCCGAGACCCAGCCGAAGAACGGCCGGGTGAGCCCGTTCAGCACCCGATCCAGCGACAGGGCGAAGGTGAGTGCCGGCAGCGTGAGGCCGAGCAGCGTGACGGGTTGTTTGGCCACGCCGTAATCCTGCGCGATGACCGCGAGTTGCGCGGTGGCCATCAGGCCGCCGGCGCCGACCATGACGAACATCACATACATCAGCCAGAACACCGGGTGTTTCAGCACCTCCGCCGGGCGGAATTGCGGGCCGCGCGCGATGGCGGTCACCCGGTCCACATGCGGGGGTGGGGTGAGCAGCAGCGAGACCAGCACGACGACGATGCCCTGCACCGCGCCGAAGGTGATGAAGGCGGACTGGTAGCCGTTGGCGGCGATCCAGAGCGAGATCGGCACGATGGTAATGGCCGAGCCGGCACCGAAGCCGGCGGCGGTCAGGCCGGAGGCGAGGCCGCGCCGGTCTGGAAACCATTTCGCCGCGTTGCCAATGGTGGCGCCGTAGATGATGCCGCCGCCGGTGCCGCCGACGGCCGCGCCGATGTAGAGCATGGTCAGGCTGTCGGCATAGCCATTGATCAGCCAGGAAGCGCCGATCAGCAGGCCGCCGGCAAACACCGTCGGGCGTGGGCCGAAGCGGTCAATCAGGTAGCCTTCAAACGGCACCAGCCAGGTTTCGGTGACGACAAAGATGGTGAAGGCGATCTGGATGGCTTTGGTGCCCCATTTATGCGCCTGATCGATCGGCAGCACGAACAAGGTCCAGCCATATTGCAGATTGGCGATCATGATCATGCAGACAATGCCGAGGACCAATTGCACCCAGCGGTTGCGGATCAGATGTGGCACGGTGCAAGCCCCCAGCTATGTTGCCCCCGGGCGATAGCAGGGGGATTTGCCGCAGCGCAACATGTCAATGGAAGAAAATTTCGTGTAAATGGTGTAAATGTGATTGAATCGTTCAAAAAACCGCGTGTTGTTGGCATAGATGAAGTCGGGCGCGGGCCGCTGGCGGGCCCGGTGGTGGCCGCGGCGGTAATTTTGCCGGCCGGGCTGCCGGCGGACCTGGCGGGGCAACTGGCGGATTCCAAAAAGCTGCCGGCGGCGAAGCGGGAGGCGATCGCGGCAATGCTGCGGGCGACGCCTGGGGTGGAAATTGGCGTGGGCGCGGCCTCGGTCGCGGAGATCCTGCGGCTCAATATCCTGCAAGCGACCTTGCTTGCCATGCGCCGGGCGGTGGCGCGGCTGGCGGTGCCGCCGACGCTGGCGCTGATCGATGGGATCAGCGATCCGGGCCTGGGCTGTCCGACGCGGTGCATTGTGGGCGGCGATGGCTCGGAGCCGGCGATATCCGCGGCCTCCATCATCGCCAAGGTGCTGCGCGACCGGCTGATGGCGCGGTTGGACCAGCGCTATCCCGGTTATGGCTGGGCCGGCAATGCGGGCTACGGCACGGCCAGCCATCGGACGGCTCTGGCCCGGCTGGGGCTGACGCCGCATCACCGCACCGGGTTTGGCAGCGTGCGGCAGTTGCATCTCGGGCTGGGCTGATCGGCTGCGGCCCCTGCCCTGTGTAGCACAACCCTGTCTGGCCCCTGCCTTGTCGAGCATTGACGCGATCACGATTGACGTGGCCAGAAGAGGGCGTCCAACATCGTTTCTCACCTGCCTGGAGTACCCTTGGAAATCGTCCGCGAATTGCCGCTCGACCAGGTTCTGCTCGGTGATAGCGTGCGCATGATGCGCATGTTGCCGCCGGCCTCGGTGCATTGCGTGTTCGCTGACCCGCCGTACAACCTGCAACTGCGCGGCGAGTTGCGGCGGCCGGATGACAGCCTGGTGGACGGGGTGGACGACGACTGGGACCGGTTTGCGGATTTTGAGGCGTATGATCGCTTTACCCGCGAATGGCTGGCCGAATGCCGCCGGGTGCTGCGCAAGGATGGCACGATCTGGGTGATCGGCAGCTACCACAACATCTTCCGCATCGGCGCGATTTTGCAGGAGATGGGGTTCTGGATCCTCAACGACGTGATCTGGCGCAAATCCAACCCGATGCCGAACTTCAAGGGCCGCCGGTTCACCAACGCGCATGAGACGCTGATCTGGGCGGCGCGCGACCGGGATAGCCGGTATCGGTTCAACTATCAGGCCATGAAGGCGCTGAACGACGATCTGCAAATGCGCAGCGACTGGTTTATCCCGCTCTGCACCGGTGCGGAGCGGTTGCAGAACGAGCATGGGCTGAAGCTGCACCCGACGCAAAAGCCCGAGGCGTTGTTACATCGCGTGCTGCTGGCCAGCACCGGGGTGGAAGATATCGTGCTCGACCCGTTCCTGGGCAGCGGCACCTCGGCGGCGGTGGCGAAGCGGTTGGGGCGACGCTACATCGGCATCGAGCGCCATCCTGCTTATGTGGAAGCGGCGCTGGGGCGGCTGATGCGCACCGAGCAGGCGCCGGATGTGAGCAACGCCACCACCCAGTCCCGCCGGGAAATTCCGCGCATTCCGTTCGGCACTATCGTCGAGCGCGGGCTGCTGCCACCAGGCACGGTGCTGCGCGACCGGATGAAGCGGGTGAGCGCGACCGTGGTGGCCGATGGCACCATCCGGTCTGGCGATCTGCAAGGCTCGATCCACAAAATCGGCGCCACGCTGACCAATGCGCCATCCTGCAATGGCTGGACGTTCTGGCATTTTGAGCGGGACGGGAAATGGGTGGCGATTGACGAGCTGCGGGCCGGGATTAGTGAGGCTGCGGCGGCGAAGTAAGTTTGTGGGAAGTAAGGTGTTCTTTTTGTGGACAAAAAGAACCAAAAAACTTTGTCTATTTGAGGCTCTGGATTCGCTCTCCGGCCCGAATGGCCGTGGGGAGGCGATTTTCGACGGGGGCTAACGGGCACACGTAGCGCGACGAATGGGCGCAGGACGGCGCGAAGGCGAAGTTGAAATCCAGGATCACCCGGCCGTCTGCGGCATGCCCGAGATCGGCGCCTTTGATCGTGTCCAGCAAATACCGACCGCCGCCATAGGTTTCCACGCCGCTGGTGGCGTCGGTAAACGGCAGGAACACCCCGCCGCCGTAGCCGCCGATCCAGTAAAGCGTCAGTTCGCCACCCAAGGCGGCCAGCCCTTCGGTGCGGGCGAACGGATGCGCGGCGACCGTGCCATCCGCTCCGGCCGCGAGGTGCAGCGGCGCGCCGCCGTGCGGCTGTAACGCCACCAGGAAACGCAACGCCGGATCATAGTCATACAGGGCGACGCCGGTGAAGCCGGCCAGCGCCGCTGGCTCCAACGGGGTTTGGCTGTGGTGCGCGAACAGATCGTCGCGCGTTGCCCGCCACAGCGCCCAGCCGGCGCGCGGATCATCGGCCGCACGCACGGCGCCGTAGAGATCGGCGACGCGGCGCCGCCAATCCCACAGGTCCTGCACGGGGCTAGTAGACCACGACGCTGCGGATGCTTTCGCCGCGGCGCATCAGGTCGAAGCCCTGGTTGATCTGCTCAAACGGCAGCACATGGGTGATCAGGTCGTCGATATTGATCCGCCCGTCCATATACCAATCCACGATGCGCGGCACGTCCGTCCTGCCGCGGGCGCCGCCGAAGGCCGTGCCCATCCAGACCCGGCCGGTGACGAGTTGGAACGGCCGGGTGGAAATTTCCTGGCCGGCGCCGGCGACGCCGATGATGATGGATTTACCCCAGCCGCGATGGGCGCATTCCAGCGCCTGGCGCATCAGGGTGGGATGGCCGACGCATTCGAAGGTGTAATCCGCGCCGCCTTTGGTCAGGTTGACCAGATAGGGCACCAGGTCGCCGGCAACCTCGGTCGGGTTGACGAAATCGGTCATGCCGAATTTTTCCGCCATCGCGCGGCGGCCCGGATTGATGTCCACGCCGACGATCTGTTCGGCGCCGATCATGCGCAGGCCCTGGATCACGTTCAGCCCAATGCCGCCGAGGCCGAAGACCACGGCGCGGCAGCCGGCTTCCGCCTTGGCGGTGTTCATCACCGCGCCGATGCCGGTGGTGACGCCGCAGCCGATGTAGCAGACCTTGTCGAACGGTGCGTCTGAGCGGATTTTCGCCAGCGCGATTTCCGGCAGCACGGTGAAGTTGGAGAAGGTGGAGGTGCCCATGTAATGCGCGATCGGCGCCCCATCGCAGGAGAAGCGGCTGGTGCCGTCCGGCATGAGGCCCTGGCCCTGGGTGGAGCGTATGGCGACGCAGAGATTGGTTTTGCGGCTGAGGCAGTATTCACACTGCCGGCATTCCGGCGTGTAGAGCGGGATGACGTGATCGCCCTTTTTCAGCGAGGTGACGCCGCGCCCGACATCGACCACCACGCCCGCGCCTTCATGGCCGAGAATGGCGGGGAAGATGCCTTCCGGATCGGCGCCGGAGAGGGTGAATTCATCGGTGTGGCAAATGCCGGTGGCCTTGATTTCCACCAGCACTTCGCCCTCGCGCGGGCCTTCGAGGTCTACGGTTTCCAGCGATAAGGGTGCGCCCGCTTGGCGGGCCACGGCGGCTCGGGTTTTCATGCGGCTCAACTCTCCTGATTAATCGCCACGCAGGGCCATGGCGGCCTGGGCGGCAGGGCGGGCGAAGCAGGCGGCTTGCCAGGCGCGGATGGCCGGCTTGTCGGCCAAAGCCTCCGGATTGCCGCGCAGGTAAAACAGCACCGTGGCGAGGTTGAGATCGGCTACCGTGAAGCGGCCGCCGACCAGGAAACCGCCGCCTTTGGCGAGGGCGGCGTCCAGCACCGCCAAGGGGGCGGCCAAGGCGGCCAGGGCGGCGGCGACCGCCGCCGGGTTGCGTTCCGGCTCTGGCAGCATGAGGGTGTTGTACATTGCCGCCGCGCAATGCGGTTCGGCTTCCGTGACCGCCCAGAGCGTCCACATCGTCATCTGGCCATCTTCGGCCACGTTGGCCGGCGCCAGTGGGCCGCCGTGTTTTTTGGCGAGGTAGAGGTTAATCGCCAGCGATTCCCACAGCACCACGCCATCATCGTCGATCGCCGGCACATGGCCGTTGGGGTTGATGGCGAGATAGGCCGGGCTGCGGCTGCCCTCGACCCCGACGGGCACCGGAACATGCTCGTAGGCGAGGCCCAGTTCTTTCGCCATCCACAACGTGCGGATGGCCCGCGAACGGGGGACGCCATAGATTTTCAGGGCCATCGGACATGCTCCAAGCTGGTTACGCTGCCGCACCCTATCCGTGACGCCGGCGGTTTCGCTAGCCCCGGATGCCGCTGGGCGACGGGCGGCCATGCAGTGCAAGGCTTGCGCGGACCGCCGGCGCCCCAATATCGGCTGACAGAACGTGCAACTGAGGAACATCGCGTGTTGACCACCGTTACCCCGAGCCTGCCCGATGCCCGTACCCACCGCCCGACGCGGGAGGAAGCGGAGGCCGCCGTGCGCACGCTGTTGCGCTGGGCCGGCGATAATCCCGACCGCGAGGGCCTGGCCGGCACGCCGGAACGGGTGGTGCGGTCTTACGAGGAGTTTTACGCCGGCTACCAGATCGACCCGGTGGCAGTGCTGGAACGCACGTTTGAGGAAACCGACGGCTACGACGAGATTGTGCTGCTGCGCGATATCCGGCTGGAAAGCTATTGCGAGCATCACATGGTGCCGATCGTCGGCGTGGCGCATGTCGCCTATTTGCCGAACCGGCGGGTTGTGGGCATCAGCAAGCTGGCCCGCGTGGTGGAGGCGTTCGGCAAGCGATTGCAGATCCAGGAGAAGCTGACGGCGCAAATCGCCAATACCATCAACGAGGTGCTGCAACCGCGCGGCGTGGCGGTGGTGATTGAGGCCGAGCATCAATGCATGACGACGCGTGGCATTCATAAGTCGGGCGTGGCGATGGTGACCAGCCGGATGCTGGGCGCGTTCCGCGACAATCCGGAAACGCGGCGGGAGTTGATGGCGATGCTGGGCCGGCGGTCGGCGTTGCAGTGCGGCTAGAGCATGATCGTATGAGGTTGCATCGGGATCGGAGTCCGATCACGCTATAGGTCTTTGTTTAATCGTGCAATTTTATCGCTCGGTTGAAGCAACCTCAAGCGATATTGCACTAATGCCCACTGATCGCCCGGCGCACCAGCCAGCCGATCCGTAATGTGAGCGCGGCGGTGGCCGCCGCGCCGACGGCGAGCAGGCCGAAGCGCAGGCCGCCGGCGCCGGACTGCCAGGCGGCGATGCCAGCATCGGCAAAGCCGCCAATGCCGACATAGAGCAATAATGCCGGCAGGGCGGCGACGGTGCCGAGCAGGTAGTCGCGCCAGCCCACGCCGGACAGGCCGAGCACGAAGCTAGCCGGAGCGAACGGCATGACCGGATTGACCCGCACCAGTGCGACCAGCCGCCAGCCTTCCCGCGCCAGCGCGCCATCCAGCCCGGCGAGGTTGCGGCGCCGGGAAATCCAGCCTTGCACCACCGGGCGGAAGGCGGAGCGGCTGAGCCAGAACGAGAGCGCCGCGCCGGCCATGGTGGCCAGGGCGGAAAGCACAAAGCCGCTGGCCACACCATAAAGCGCGCCGGCGGCGACTCCGAGCAGGGAGGCCGGCAGGAACCCCACGGCCGCCACCAGCATTTGTACCAGCGCGAAGGCCAGCCAGCCGAGCATGCCCAGGCCCTGCACCGTGCGGCTGAGCGTGACCGCGCTGGCAATGGCAGCGGCGGCCGGGGCGCGGGCGGCGTAAAGGCCGGCGGCAATGGCGGCAACCAGCACCGCCGCCAGCACGATCCGCCCGAGTTGGGCCGGCTTCATGCTGGGTCCGGCGCCAGTCTCAACTCTGGCCGATCTTCGAAGATCGCGGGCTTGATCCAGCCCCATTGGGACAGCCGGTAGGACACCGAGGTGCGCAGCACGCCGAGCCCGTAGGTGACGCTGCGGCGGAAATTGATCGAACTGGCTTCGGCGAAATAGCGGGTTGGGCAGGAGATTTCGCCCAGTTCGAAGCCAAAATGGACCGCTTGGGCGATCATCTGGTTGTCGAACACGAAATCATCCGAACAGGCTTCCAGCGGCAGGCGTTCCAGCAACTGGCGGCTCCAGGCCCGGTAGCCGGTGTGGTATTCCGACAGCTTGCGGCCGAGCATGATGTTTTCAAACGCGGTCAGCAGCCGGTTGGCGATGTATTTGTAGAGCGGCATGCCGCCGGCGAGCGCGCCGCGGCCGAGGATGCGGGAGGCGAACACGGCATCATAATGGCCGGACGCGACCATGGAGGCCATCGCGGCCAGCAATTTGGGCGAATACTGATAGTCTGGATGCAGCATCACCACGATATCCGCGCCGCGTGCCAGGGCGGCGCGGTAGCAGGTTTTCTGGTTGCCGCCATAGCCGCGATTGGCGCTGTGCACCAAGGTGTGCAGGCCCAGTCGGCGGGCAAGCGCCACGGTTTCATCGGGGCTGGCATCGTCGGTGAGGATGATATCGTCCACCAGGTCGCGCGGAATTTCTGCCACCGTGCGTTCCAGGGTTTTCATCGCATTATAGGCTGGCAGCACAACTGCGACACGCAAACCCAACAGCATGGTAATCGGCTTCCTTAACTGAACGACGTTTGGCGGGACCCGATCAGGCCAAACACCATGCAGGCCGAACACCCCATTACATCCAGAAACTATTGCCCGGACCGGTTGAATACGTCAATGATTTGGCAGAATCGTCACTTTAAGACAGCGAAAATCAATGATCTCCCGACAGAGTCGGCTTATTCAATATGCGCCGCATGGGCGTGATGCTTGGAGTGTGTTTGGCCTGATGCTGGTTTTGCATCTGGCAACGCTGGATGTGCATCCGATCCTGCATGGCGATGACTATATCGCCTACCTCGCCAATGCGCAGGCGCTGCTGAACCATACGACGTATGGAATGCCGGGCTTTCTGATGAACACCGACTATGCCGGGGGCGCGGATCTGGGCCAGGGGGCGTATCCGATCGGTCTGCCGCTGCTGGTGCTGCCGATTGTGTGGTGGGCGGCGGGCAGTGTGCCGGCGGCGCTGGGCGGGATGGCGGCGTTGAACTGCGCCCTGGTGGCTGGGTTCGCCGGGCTGATGGTGCGGTTGGCGCAGCTGCTGGCGGGGCGGGTGGCCGGGATTCTGGCCGGGCTGGTGGCAGGGTTGAGCCCGTTTCTGTTCGACCAGGGCGGGTTTCGCAGCCCGAGCGAGCCGGCATTTCTGGTGGTGTTCGTGCTGACGTTGCTCGCCGATGCCCGCCTGGCGGAAAGCGGTCGGCGGGGGGATGCGGCGTGGGTGGGCGCGCTGGCGGCGGTGGCGACGCTGATGCGGGTGGTCGGCGTGTTGCTGATCCCGGCGGTGTTGCTGGCGGAGGCGCTGCGACGGCGGCGGATTGGCGCGACCGTGCTGCTGGCTGGCGGCGTGGCGGCGGCGTTGGCGGTGCTGGGTCTGGTGGCGATGGGGCAGGATTATTTCATTCGCAACGTGGCGATCTTTGCCAGCCCCGGCCATGCCACGGTGGCGGTGCATGAGGGGATGGGGCCGCGGCTGTGGCAAAATCTGCGGGCGCTGCCGGGCAATCTGTCGGTGTTCTGGGGGTATGGCTGGGGTGGCACGGCGCCGCTGACCGGCGTGGCGCGTCTGGGGCTGCAACTGGCGGGGCTGGCGGTGTTGCTGGCGGGCGGGGCGGGCTGGCTGATCAGCCTGCGGCGCGGTGGGGTGGCGATGGCGGCGTTCGCGGTGTTGCAGACCGCGATGCTGCTGGTGTTGCCGCTGGCGCAACAAAGCCCACGCTATTACCTGCCGGTGTCCGTGCTGTTGCTGCTGTATGTGCTGATCGCCTGTGACGCGGCGGGGCGCTGGCGGGGCGTGGGGTTGGTGCTGGCGGGGCTGGCGATTGGCGTGCCGATGGCGGTGAACTGGCCGGGGGTGTTGGCGGCGCGGGTGGCCGACCAACGCTACAGCATTCTGGAGCCGCGCATGACCGAGTTGGCCGCCTGGGTGCGCAGCGCCACGCCGGCGGACCGGGTGTTGCTGTCGCACCGGCCGCGCACGCTGGTGATGCTGACCGGCCGGGCGGCGTCTGACTTTACCGAAAGCCGTGCCGATGCTGGATTTGCTGCCTTGGTGGCGGCGACGCAGGCGCGGTTGCTGGTGCAGATGATCGACGCGCCGGAACTGGTGGCGCAGGCGGCGCAGTCTGGCGCACCGATTACGGAAGCGTCCTTGAACGCGCAGGCGGATGCGTGGGAGGTGAGGTTTTTCGCCCCCGCCGCCCCGCCGATGGTGTTCCGCAATGCGCGCTTTCGCGTCTACACGATTGCCCCGCCGGGTTAGGCGACGACGCGGCCCTCGATCGGATAGGCCGGGTCGTTATAGCCCGGCGACGATGGGTGGCCGGGGGCGACGAGGCGGTTGACCAGGGCTTCATCGTCTGGCGTGAGCACGACATCGAGCGCGGCGATGTAGTCGTCCCACTGCGCTTCGGTGCGTGGGCCGGCGATGGCGCCGGTGACGAGGCGGTTGTGCAGCACCCAGGCGAGGGCCCACTGGCTCATCGGGATGCCGCGCGCGGCGGCGTGTTCGGCCATGGCTTGGGCGATGTGCAGGCTTTCCGGCCGCCATTCGGTTTGCATCATGCGCGGGTCTTGCCGGCCGGCGCGGGTGCCGGCGGGTGGCGGCAGGTCTGGCTGATATTTGCCGGTGAGCACGCCGCGGGCCAGCGGTGAGTAGGGGAAAACGCCGAGGCCGAAATGCCGGCAGGCCGGGAGGTGTTCCACCTCTACCATGCGGTTGAGCGCGTTATAGAGCGGTTGGCTGACCACCGGGCGGTCGATGCCGGCCGCATCCGCGAGGCGGCAGAATTCCGCCACCCGCCAGGCGCGATGGTTGGACAGCCCGAAATGGCGCAGCTTGCCGGCGCGGATCAGGTCCTCCAGCGCGTGCACGACCTCGGTGATCGGCGTGTCGAGGTCTTCTTTGTGCAAATACAGCACGTCGATCGTATCGGTATTGAGCCGGCGCAGGCTGGCTTCGACCGCGCGCACCATGTAGCGGCGCGACAGGCCGCGCCCGTTGGGGCCGGGCTGAGTTGGGTTGGCGATTTTGGTCGCCAGCACCCACCAATCGCGCTGGGCGGCAATGGCGCGGCCGACGATTTCCTCTGACCGGCCATCGTTATAGGCGTCCGCCGTGTCGATGAAATTGATGCCCTGGTCGCGGGCGCGCTCGATGATGCGCACCGAAGTTGGCGCATCCGTTGCGCCGCCGAACATCATCGCGCCGAGGCAGAGCGGCGAGACTTTCAGGCCGCTGGCGCCGAGATTGCTGTAGTGCATCGCCTGTCTCCTTCACTGCGTCGCAGGATGCCACTGTGCGGCGAGGGAGGCGAATCACGGCGTGATTGCAGGCCGGGGCGGCGTAAGAACAGCGTGAAAATGTAACCCTTCGCATTATTACAATTTACCTATGACCGCGCCGGGCTAGCGTTTGCGGGCCGCCATAGGGGGCGGCGGCGAGGGCCAGCGATATGAACGAGATGCCGATGCTCGATCTGCGGCAGGCTGAGGAGAGTTGGTCGGTGGGCGATAGCCCGGCGGCGGAGGATGACCGCGCGGCTTTGCAGGCCAGCGGGTTGTTTGATGCGGCCTGGTATCGGGCGACCTATCCCGATATCGCCGCGTTGGACGGGCTGACGCATTTCTGCGCGCATGGCTGGAAGGAAGGGCGGCGGCCGAACGCCTATTTCGCGACCGATTGGTATTTGCGGGAAAACCAGGACGTGCAGCGCAGCGGGGCCAATCCGGTGCTGCATTATCTGCGCTTTGGTGAAGCGGGCGGGCGGGCGCCGGCGCCGTTTTTCGATCTGGTCTGGTATCGGACTGTGCACCAGGCGGCAGTGGGAGAGACGTTGCTGGCGCATTTCCTTGCCCGGCGGTTGAGCGGTGAGGTGAGCCCGCTGCCGGAGTTCGATCCGGTGTATTACCTGACCACCTATCCCGATATTGCCGCCGCCGGGGTGGATCCGTTTGAGCATTATCTGTTCTGGGGTTACCGCGAGGGGCGCAACCCATCGGCCAAGTTCGACACGCGGTATTATCAGCGGCGGTATCTGGACGGGGAGTTAGAGGAAAATCCGCTGCTGCATTACCGGCAGGTGCGCAACGTGCTGAAGGTGCACCCGATGCCGTCGGCCTCCGAGACCGGGGTGTTTGCGGCGGTGCGGCAATTCAGCCGGGCCGGGCCGCAGTTCGAGGCGTTTCGGCCGCTGCCGCTGCATGTGCGGCGGCAGGCCAAATTGCTGGCCTATTACCTGCCGCAGTTTCATCCGATTGCGGAAAACAATGCCTGGTGGGGCCAGGGCTTTACCGAGTGGACCGCGATTGCGCGCGGAATGCCGCGATTTGCCGGGCATTATCAGCCGCGCACGCCGCGCGATCTCGGGCATTATTCGCTGGACGATAGCGAGACGATGCGGGCACAGATTGCCATGGCGCGCGATGCCGGTTTGTTTGGCTTTGTGCATTATTTCTATTGGTTCAATGGCCACCGGCTGTTGGAGCGGCCGATTGAGGCGATGTTGGCCGATGCCAGTCTGGATTTTCCGTTTTGCCTGATGTGGGCGAACGAAAACTGGACCCGGCGCTGGGATGGCTCCGAGGATCAGGTGCTGATCTCGCAAGACTGGCGGGAGCAGGACGAGACGGCGCTGGTGGATTGCTTCGCCCGGCATTTTCGCGACCCGCGCTATATCCGGCTGCAAGGCCGGCCGCTGTTGATGATTTATCGCCCGGCGTTGATCCCGAATACCGCGGCCACGGTGGCGCGATGGCGGCGACTGTTCCGGGATCGGCATGGGGAAGAGCCGATCCTGACGATGTCGCAGAGCTTTAACGCCACCGATCCGCATGCGTTTGGTATGGATGCGGCGATCGAGTTTCCGCCGCATAAGCTGGTGGGGGGATTGCCGCTGCAAAATAATGGGTTGGTTTATTACGATCCCGAGGCGTCGGCGCAGGTCTATGCCTATGACGACGTGGCGGTGGCGTCGCTGGCCGAGCCGGTGCCGGCGTATCCGTTGGTCAAAACCATTGTACCGAGCTGGGACAACGACGCGCGGCGGCAGGGGGCGGGGCTGGTGGTGCATGGCTCCACGCCGGCGAAATACGGTGCCTGGCTGGCGGCATTGGTGGTGCGGGCGCAGGAGCATCGTTTTTTTGGTGAACCGATCGTTTGTATCAACGCGTGGAATGAATGGGCGGAGGGGGCGTATCTGGAGCCGGATGTGTATTTCGGCGCGGCCTATCTGAACGCGACCGCGCGGGCGGTGTGCGCGACGCAGCCGGCGAGCACCGGGGTGCTGCTGGTGGGGCATGATGCGTTTGCCGCCGGGGCGCAGATGCTGCTGCTTGCGTTGGGCCGCGCGCTGGTGCGGCGGTTGGGCGTGCAGTTGGAATTTCTGCTGTTGGGCGATGGGGTTTTGCGCCCGGACTATGAGGCGGTGGCGCCGACAACGGTGCGGGCGGTGCAGGATCTGCCGGGCTTTCTGGCCGGGTGTGTTGGGCGCGGCATTGGCGCGGCGGTGGTGAATTCCGCCGCCTCCGCCGGGGCGGTGGTGCATTTGCAGCGGGCGGGGATTGCGAGCCTGCTGCTGGTGCATGAACTGCCGCGCATGATCGCGAGCCACGCTTTGCAGCCGGTGCTGGCGCAAGCGGTGCCGTTGGTGCACCAGGTGGTGTTCGCGGCCCCGGCGGTGCGCGACGGGGTGGCGGGGCTGCTGCCGCTGGAGGCCGGGCGCACCGCCATTATGCCGCAGGGCTGCTACCTCGGGAACGGATTTTCCGGCCGGGCGCGGCAACGGTTGCGGGCGCGGCTGGGGCTGCCCGTGGGGTGCCGGGTGGTGCTGGGCGCGGGCTACGCCGATCTGCGCAAGGGGTTCGACCTGTTTCTGCAAACTTGGCGCGCGGCGCGCCGGCGCGACAAGCAGGTGGTGTTTTGCTGGATTGGCGACATGGATGCGGGGTTGCGCGCGCATCTGGAGGGGGAATTGTCGGCGGCAATTGCCACCGGAACGTTTCTTCTGCCGGGGCATCAGGCGGATGCGTCGGATTGGTATAGCGCCGCCGATGCGTTCGCCCTGACCTCGCGCGAGGACCCGTTCCCGAGCGTGGTGCTGGAAGCGATGTCCGCCGGCTTGCCGACGGTGGCGTTTTTGGGTTCGGGTGGGATTCCGGAGATGCTCAACCGGCTCGGCGCTGGGTTGGCGGTGCCGATGGCGGAGACCGAAAGCATGGCGCGGCAGTTGCTGACACTGTTGCGCGGCGCGAGCCTGGCGGGGGACCGGCCACGGCTGGCGGCTTTGGCCCGGCGGCATTTCGATTTTGATCGCTATGCCGAAACGTTGCTGGGGGCCGCGTTGCCGAAGCTGGCGCGCATTTCCGTGGTGGTGCCGAGCTATAATTACGCACGCTATCTGCCGGGGCGGCTGGCGTCGATTTTCAGCCAGACCTATCCGGTGGCCGAGGTGATCGTGCTCGACGATGCTTCAACCGACGACAGTGCGGCGGTGGCAAGCGCGACGGCGGCGGCCTGGCAGCGGGAGATCCGGCTGGTGAGCAATGGCCGCAATAGCGGGTCGGTGTTTCGGCAGTGGCGGCGGGGGGTGGAGTTGGCGCGCGGCGATTATGTGTGGATTGCCGAGGCGGATGATGAGGCGGACCCGAGCTTGCTCGCCACGCTGGCGAGCCAGTTGGATGCGGCGCCGGAGGTGGACCTGGTGTTGTGCGACAGCCGCAGCATCGATGCGCGGGGCGCGCCGGTCTGGCCGAATTATCAGGGTTATTTTGCCGAGGCCGGGGTGGATCTGTCACGTGATGCCATTTTTCCGGCGCGCGAATTTGCCCGGCGCTTTCTGGCCGAGCGCAACCTGATCCTGAATGCCAGCGCGGTGCTGTGGCGGCGCAGCGCGTTGCACGCGGCGTTGGAACGGGGGTGGGACGTGTTGCGCGGGCTGCGGCTGGCGGGGGACTGGCAGCTTTATCTGGAGGTGCTGACGCATAGCGATGGCCATGTCGCCTGGGTGGCGGCGCCGTTGAATGTGCATCGCCGCCACGGCGGCAGCGTGACGGGCGCGCTGGCCGGGCGGCGGCATCTGGAGGAGATCGCCCGGGTGCAGGCGCGGGCGCGGGAGAGTTTGGGGTTGGATGCGGCGGCGATTGCGCGGCAAGAGCAGTATCTGGCGGAGGTGGCGCGCGACGTTTTGGGGGACGGCGTCGCGTAACGCGGTCGCTTTATGACCACAACGAGCACCGTCCGTTTCAGGCTTGCCGCACGCGTCGCAGCAACGCCTCCGCCGCCTCTTTGTCCATCCGCAATGCGCGCTGCGCCATGTCCTGGCTGAAGCCCGCCCGCGCGAACGCCGCCAAGGCCCGCTGCTGCTGCACCGGGTCCGGGGCGGCCGCCCCAAACGGTCCGATCCGCCGCTTGCGCGCCAATGTCACCGCCGCGGCGAGTTCCGCCTCTGGGTCATCCGGCAGGGCGGCCTGGGCCAGGTCCGCCGGCACCCCGCGCACCGCCAGATGCGCGGCGATGCCGCGGCGCGATTTACCGGCGCGCGTCAGGCTTTGCGCCCGCATCGTGGCAAAGGCGGCATCATCCAGCAGGCCGGCCTTGGTCAGCCGGGCAATCTCCGCCCGTGCGGCCGCGCGCGCTTGCGCCATCGCTTCGGGCTCCGCCTGCACCGCCCGCGCCCAGCGGTCCACCCGCCGGTTCAGCACCCGCAGCAATCCGGCCCCGGTGGTGGCATAGCGGGCAAGATGGCGCAGCGCCGCCTCGTGCAGCGATGTCGCGGTGGGGGCGGCGGGCAGCGGCTTGTCGACCATAGCACATCATCCTCCCAGCAGCGGCTTGGCGGCCACGGGCGTGCGGCGCAATCGTGTTATGCACAGGAAACTGTGTTTCGGGCCTGACAAAATTTGACTCGCACGCGCGCCCCGGCACATTCTCCCGCCTTTCCGGAACCGCCCGCGCATGGGCGCGACCGCGGAGCAATCCCGGAAAATGCGTCCCCTCCGTTGGGACACTCTCGAGGACCATCAGGACATGATCCCCGCTTTGTTGCCGAACTACAACCGTGCACCTCTCGCGTTTGAGCGGGGTGAAGGCGCCTGGCTGTGGACGACCGACGGGCGACGATTCCTCGATTTCGGCGCCGGCATCGCCACCGCCTCGCTCGGCCACGGCAACAAGCACCTCGCCGACGCCATCGCCGAACAGGCGCATAAGGTGATGCACGTCTCCAACCTGTATCGCATTCCGCAGGCGGAAATGCTGGCGCAGCGCCTCGTCGCCGCCACCTTTGCCGACACGGTGTTCTTCTGCAATTCGGGCGCCGAGGCGAACGAAGGCATGATCAAAATGGTGCGCCGGGCGATGTTCGCGAACGGCAAGCCGGAACGCTTCAAGATCATCTGCTTCGAAGGCGCCTTCCACGGCCGCACCCTCGCCACCCTGGCCGCCACCGGCAACCACCACTACCTCGAAGGCTTCGGCCCGCCGGTTGAAGGTTTCGTGCACGTGCCGATGAACAACCTCAACGCCGTGCGCGACGCGATCGACGGGCAGACCGCCGCGATCATGGTCGAGCCGGTGCAAGGCGAAGGCGGCATCCGCAGCGCCGATCTGGACTTCCTGCGCGGCCTGCGCACGGCATGTGATGAGTTCGGCATCTTCCTGGCTTTGGACGAAATCCAGTGCGGCATGGGCCGCACCGGCAAATTGTTCGGCCATGAATGGGCCGGCATCGAGCCGGACGTGATTTCGGCGGCCAAGGGTATCGGCGGCGGCTTCCCGCTCGGCGCCGTGCTGGCCAAGGAAGCGGTTGGCAAATACCTGATCCCCGGCACCCATGGTACCACCTATGGCGGCAATCCGCTGGCCTGCACGGCGGGCAATGCGGTGCTGGACGTTATCCTCGCCCCCGGCTTCCTCGATGACGTCGTGCGCAAGGGTAACGTGCTGATGGCGGAATTGCGCAAGATCGTCACCGAGTTCCCCACCGTGTTCTCCGAAGCGCGCGGCAAGGGGTTGATCCTCGGCCTGAAATGCGTGGTGCCGGCGGGCGAAGTGCAAGCGGCCTTCACCGCGCAGGGCCTGATGACCGTTACCGCCGGCGACAACGTGCTCCGCATCGTACCGCCGTTGGTGATCACCGACAGCGACATCGCCGAAGCCGTGGCGATGATGCGCCGTGGTGCCGCCACCTGCGTGCCCGCCCAGGGTGCGGCGCAAGCCGCGCAATAGGAGCACGCAGATGAGCGAGGCCGTGCGCCGCATGTCCGGCGGGGGGAGCGATTCCCCCCGCCACTTCATCGATATCAAGGATCACGACAGCGCCACTTTGCGCCAGATGCTGGATATCGCCGCCAACTACAAAGCCGCCGGCAAGGATGCGCTGAAGCCGCTCACCGGCAAAACCCTGGCGCTGATCTTTGAAAAGCCCAGCACCCGCACCCGCGTCAGCTTCGAGGTCGGGATGCGCCAACTCGGCGGGGAGGTGATCACCCTGACCGGCGCGGAAATGCAGCTGGGCCGAGGGGAGACCATCGCCGACACCGCCCGCGTGCTGTCGCGCTATGTGGACGCCATCGTCATGCGCACCTTCGGCCATGACCGGCTGCTGGAAATGGCCGAAGCCGCCAGCATCCCCGTGATCAACGGCCTGACGGATACCTCGCATTCGGTGCAGCTGATGGCCGATGTGATGACGTTCGAAGAACATCGCGGCCCGATCGCCGGCCAGGTGGTGGCGTGGTCGGGCGACGGCAACAACGTCGCCCGCAGCTGGATCGAAAGCGCCGCGCGCTTCAACTTCACCCTGCGCGTCGCCACCCCGCCAGAACTGCGCCCGAAGATGGACATGGTGGACTGGGCCCGCGCCCAGGGTGCCAAGATCGAGCTGACCAGCGACCCGGCCGAGGCGGTGGACGGTGCGCGCTGCGTGGTGACGGACACCTGGATCAGCATGTCCGACGACCCCAATTCCAGCCGCCACAATCTGCTGGCGCCGTATCAGGTGAACAGTGCGTTGATGGCCAAGGCCGCCAAGGACGCGCTGTTTATGCACTGCCTTCCCGCCCATCGGGGCGAGGAAGTCACCGATGAAGTGCTGGACGGCCCGCAATCGGTGGTGTTCGACGGCGCGGAAAACCGCCTGCACGCGCAGAAAGGCGTGCTGGTCTGGGCGTTGCTCGGCGCCGGCCTGGGAAAATAACCACCGTCGCCGGCGTGCGCGTTTGGCGTGACAGGCATCCAGGAGATGGCATATTATGCCATCTGTGATTTTGTCGGAGCCGATCCATGCCAACGCGCAATGTCGTCGTCACCGACCGTCAGGCGACGCTGATCGATACGCTGGTGGCCAGCGGTCGCTACCAGAACGCCAGTGAAGTCCTGCGCGACGGGTTGCGGATGCTCGAAGCGCATCATCTGGAGGCGTCCGCCCGGCTCGACGCCCTCCGCGCCGCCGCCCAATCCGGGCTCAACGCGTTGGAGTGTGGCCAGTTCCAAGACTTCGCCGACGCGGATAGCCTTCGCACCCACCTGACCCAACTCGCCACTACGGTGCTGCCCGCCTCAGCGGCCAATAGGTGAACCCCACGCGCTGGCGCATCCGCCTTGGTGCGGCGGCTGAGGCCGATTTTGCCGCCATTCTGCGCTATAGCCTGACTCAATTCGGCCCCGCGCATGCCGAACGCTATCGCGACAGTCTGATCGAGGCCCTGGCCGCCCTAACCGCCGGTCCAGATATTCCGGCCAGCGTGGCGCGTGACGAAATCCTGCCGCAGCTGCGCAGCCTCCACGTTGCCCGGCACGGCCGGCACGGGCGGCATTTCATCCTCTATCGGCGCGGCGGGGACGACAACATCGACATCTTGCGCATCTTGCATGATGCGATGGACTTCGCACAACACATCCCGCCCCACGCCTAGCTGCGCCACACGCCTAAACCCCTACCCGCCGATGCCAGAAAAACAGCGGCACGGCGGCCAGCGACAGCAGGGCGGCGCACACCAGGGCGCCGCTCGGGTCGCCCACCCAATCCGCTACCCGCCCGCACAGGCCGGGGATCACCGAGGCCCCGGCATAGTAGGTGGTGTAGAAAATCCCCATCCCCACCGCCCGGTTCTGCGGCTTGGCGGACAGCGTGCCCATTTCCACAATCAACCCCCCATGCAGCGAGCCGATGGTGCCGAACAGGATCGCCCAGACCAGCGGCCAATCCACCAACGCCGGCCCCAGCACCCCCAGAAACGTCGCCAGCGTGCCGGCCATGAACACGCTGGCGCCGCCAAACCGCAGCGCCAGCCCGCCGCCCAGCAAAATCGCCGGCAAATTCGCCCAGGTCGCCGCCGCCAGCACCGCCCCGGTCAGCGCCGGTGAATGCCCGCGCCCGGCCATCAGGCTGGGCAGAAACGCCAGATAATTGTGATAGCCGGCGTTGTAGGCGGTCCAGATCAACCCGGCGATGCCCACCAGCCAGATCTCGTGCCGCGACGGCCAGGTCGCACTGCGGGCGGTCGCCACCGGCGTTTCCGCCCAACACCATAGGAACAGCGCGAACGGAACCGCCGCCGCCAGCGCCCCGGCCAGAAACGCCGCCGGCAAACCCCAGCTTGCGGCCAGACCCGGCAACACCACCTGCGCCAGCCCCAACCCGATCGGGAACGAGCCGACAATGGCCCCCATCACCAGGGTGAAATCCTTGCCGCTGAACCGGTCGGCGATGATCTTGCCTTGCAGCACCGTCACCACCACCACGCCCATGCCCGAGAGCAACCGCCCGAGCAGAATGGCCGGCACGCCACCGGCTGCGGCCAGCACGAACCCGCCGACCATGAACAGCAGCCCGAATACCGCCACCCGGTAGTCGCCAAATCGTCGCGCCGCGAAGCCGGACGGCAACGCCACCACCACGCCTGAGGCCATGTAGACCCCCACCAGCGTGCCCAACATCGCGTAATCAATGCCGAAAGCCCGCGTCAGCTCCGGCCCCAGGCTGGCGATGGTCTGCAACTGAAACCCAAAGCCCACCCGTATCAGCCCGATGGCCAACGCCAGGCCCCAGCGATTCCCGCGTCCCATCAAACCGTTCCCACCCGCGCTAAACCAGCGCCTTCTCCATATCGACAAAGGTCGGCGCGTCATAGCCGGGATGGGCGTGCTGCGCCGTTTCCACAAAGCCGAGGCTGGTGAACAGCCGCCGATTGCCGGTCCAGACCAGCCGGGTCGAGAGCAGCAGGCGGGACAGCCCGCGCCGCTGCGCCTCGGCCTCCACCTCCGCCAGCAATTGCCGGGCAATCCCGCGCCCCTGGCAGGCCGGCGCCACCGCCAGCCGGCCGAAATACAGCCCCCCGTCGCGCGGTTGCCACAGCACTGCGCCCACGAGCGCCGTGCCGAGTTCCACCACCGCGCCGCCGCCCACGCCCAGTGTCGCCGCCACGCTCTCCGCGCTCTCGCGCAAAGCAGAGGGTTTGGGGTCCGTGGTTTCCGCCGGCCCGGCAAACGCCGCCCGGATCAACCCCGCAATCGCGCCCGCATCGTCGGTTTCGGCCGGGCGCAGCCGAATTTCTTGTGTCTCATGCATTCCTGCATGGTAGCGGTAGGCGCGCGCGCTGCCTATCTTGGGAGCATGACCGATCTCAACCCGCCGGCGTTTCTCGACGCCGACCGCCCCGACGTGCCCGATCTTGTCGTGCCACGCGGCATCCAGCCGTTTTTCCTGCCCGACCGCCCGGTGCGCGGCCGGCTGATCCGGCTCGGCCGGCTGGCCGATGCGCTGCTGTCCCGGCACGCCAATCATCCCGCCGTCACCACCCTCACCGGCCAGGCGCTGGCCCTGGTCGCCGCTTTGTCCTCGGCGCTGAAATTCCGTGGCTCCTTCAGCCTGCAAGTCAAAGGCGACGGGCCGATCCGCATGCTGCTGGCCGATTGCACCGATAGCGGCGCGTTGCGCGGCTACGCCCAGGCCGATGCGGACCGCCTCGCCACCGTGCTGGCGGAAAGCCCGGACCCTTCCGCGCGCGCCTTGCTGGGGGAGGGCTATCTGGCCTTCACCGTCGATCAAGGCACCAGCACCGACCGCCACCAGGGCATCGTCACCATCACCGGCGCCAGCCTCGCGGAGATGACGCTGCATTATTTCGCCACTTCGGAGCAGATGGCCTGCACCGTCCGCCTCGCCTGCGCCCACACCCCGGCCGGCTGGCGCGCCAGCGCGCTGATCCTGGAACGCATCGCCGGGCAGGGCGGCATTGAAAGCAGCCTCAGCGCCGCCGATCAGGAAGAAGCCTGGCGCACCGCCAACATCCTGGCCGAAACCCTGACGGACGCGGAATTGCTGGATGACGATCTGTCGTCCGAAGACCTGCTCTACCGGCTGTTCCACACCGAAGGCGTTGCCGCCGACCTGCCGCGCGCCCTCGCGTACGGCTGCCGCTGCTCACGCCAGCGCCTGACCAATGTGCTGGAAACTTTTTCGACCGATGACCTGGATCACATGAACGTCGATGGCGACATCGTCATGACCTGTGAATTCTGTAACTATGATTTCCGCTTCCAGCGCACCGATGTGCGCGGCCTGCGGACCGACCATTGAGGAACCCGACCGCATGAAACGCCTGCTGCTCACCCTGCCGCTGCTGGTCGGCCTCACCGCCTGCGGTGGCACGCCCACGCCGGAACCCGCCTATGAGCCAGCGGATTACAGCTACCTGCCGAAGGTGAAGCTGAACGTCGCCGATATTGAAATCAACGACAGCTGGGCCGCCCGTGGCGCCAAAGGCCATCTGGAGCAACTCTCCCCGCTCCAGCCGCGCGACGCGCTGAGCAACATGGCGCATGAACGGCTGATCACCGGCGGCAATCACGGCAAGGCGGCCTTTGAGCCGGTTGACGCCTCCATCCTGCGCGGCGCCCGCACCTATGATGCGCATTTCGCCGTCCGCGTCAGCTTCAGCAACGACAATGGCGACAAACTCGGCGAAGTGCCGATCGAGGTCAGCCGCAGCGTGCCGGCGCGGGATGATACGGACGCCAGCACCCGCATCGCGCTCTATAATCTGGTGCGGGATGCGATGTCGGACATGAACGTGGAACTGGAATATCAGCTCCGGCGCAAAATGAAGGACATGCTGCAATCCACCAGCGCCACCGCGCCGGAGCCGGAAAAGGTGGAAAGCGAAGATCTCGGCAGCCCCGGCCTGCCGGTCGGGGTGCTGAAACCGCCGGCGCCTTAACCCAAGCCGATCCACTGATACAGGCGCTGGCTCGCCGGCCACGCCTGCATCACCGCGTCGCGCCAGGTCGCTGTCGCCCAGCCAGCGGCACCGAGCAGCATGAGGCTGACCAGCCACCCCAGAGCCGGCCCCACCCCGCCGCGCCGTGTATGGCCGGCGCCGGCGGTGGTCGGCAGCCGGGCTTCCTCGGCCAGCGAGGGCGCCGTCACGGGCTCTGCATCATGCTCGGGTTCTGACGCTAGACTTGCTGGCTCGGCCACCGGCGTTGCGGCTGGTGGCGTAGGCGGGGGCGCCGGGAGTTCCGGTTCCGGCGGGCGCAATTCGTCCGGCAGCCACGCATGCGCACAGCGCGCGCAGCGCACCTGCCGCGGCGCCCGGCCCAGCAGCGCATCCGGCACGTTGTATTCGGCTTGGCAGGCAGGACAGACAATCAGCATGAGCACCTCGGTCGGGCCGGGGCATGGTGCCTGTATTGCCGCGGGTTTGACAACCGCAGCGTGTGTTGGTCGGCCTGCATCATCTCCGAGCCCTTCCGGCGCGATGGCGAAAGATGGCACATTGGCAGCGGAAGATTGAGGTGCGGTGAATGATCAGGCTGGAGGGCGTGGGACTGCGATACGGCCCGGACCAGGATGCGTCCCACCGGGATGCATCTGGAGCGGAGGCATTGTTCGGCCTGAACATCGTCATGCCGCAAGCCGGGTTCGCCTGGGTCGTCGGCCCGACCGGCGCCGGCAAAACCTCGCTGCTCCGCCTCCTGCAATTGGACCAGACCGCCACCTGGGGCCGGGTGGTGCTGCTCGACCGCGACATCGCCGACCTCGACCGCACCGAACGTCTGGCATTGCGCCGCCGCATCGGCGTCATCACCCCGGTGCCGGAATTGCTGGCGGGCATGACGGTTTTCGAGTCCGTCGCCCTGCCGCTGCGGCTGGAAAGCCGGCCCAGCAACACCATCCGCGCCGATGTGGGGGAGCTGATCGGCTGGCTCGGCCTTGCCGGCAAGGCCGCCCAGCCGGTGGACAGCCTCTCGCTCGGCGAACGCCAGTTGGTCGCCATCGTCCGCGCGGTTGCGGTACAACCCGGCCTGCTGCTGGCCGATGACCCTACCGCGACCTTGGATGCCAGCCTCGCCGAACAGGTCATGCGCCTGTTGTGGGAGCTGCATCTGCTTGGCACCACCGTGCTGGTAGCGACCCAGGACGAACGCTGGCTCACCTGGCAGCGCGGCGTGGTGATCCGGCTGGCAGCCGGGCGGCGGGTCGACCATGGCTAGCCCCCTCGCCAGTCTCGGCCTGCCGCCGCCACCGCGCTACCCGGCGCTGACCACGGTGGCCGCCTCGGTCATGCTCGTCAACGCGCTGCTGTTGGCGCTGGCTTTTGCCGGGAGCCATCTTGCGCGCCACTGGCAATCCGGCGACGAGCGGCGATTGACCGTGCAAGTGCCGCAACCTGGGCTGGCCGTTGAAGGCGGTGGCACAAGGCGGGATGCGGTGCTGGCGCTGTTGCGTGCCGTCCCCGCCGTCGGCGCGGCCCGCGCGGTGCCGGAGGGGGAGTTGGCGGATTTGCTGCGCCCGTTCCTCGGCAGCGTTGGGGAGAGCCTGTCGCTGCCTTTGCCGGGGGTGATCGAACTGCGGCTGGTGGCGGACCTGCCGGACCCGGCCGGCCTTGCCGCCCAGCTCGCCGCCCGTGCCCCCGGCACGGTGCTGGAGCGAGAGGCCGGTTGGTTGCAGCCGGTGCGCGCCCTGCTGCAACGCTTGCAGGGCGCGGCCATCGCGCTACTGGTTTTGGGTGGGCTCGCCGGCAGCACGGCCGTTATCGCCGTCAGCCGCGCCGGGTTGGCGGCGCGGTGTGATACCGCCAGCCTGCTGCACCGTTTCGGCGCGACGGATCGGCTGATTGCCAGCTACCTGACCGCCATCGCCGCCCGGCAGGCGGTCGCTGGGGTGGCGATGGGCGGGGGCATGGCGCTGCTGGCGCTGGGAGGGCTCGCCTGCCTCACCGCCCGACTGGCCGGGCTGACCGGCTGGCCGGATCTGCTGCTGCCTGCCACGCTGCTCGCCGCCCCCTGGTTGCGGCTGCTGGCCGATATCCCGCTTGGGTTCTGGGCCGGGTTGCTCGGGCTGGGGCTCTGGCTGACCCTGCTGGCCTGGACGACCGCGCGGCTCGGCCTGCGGCGCTGGTTGCGGCGGCAGCCGTGAAAGCGGCGCGCCGGCTGGCGGTGCTGCTCGGCGGCCTGCTGGTGTGCTGGCTGCTCGGCTTCGCCGCTTATGTCTATCGCATCGAGCAACCCAGCCCACCGCCTGGCAACGCCGATGGCATTGTGGTGCTGACCGGCGCCCCTGGCCGGGTCGATGCCGCCTTGCATCTGCTGGCGGCCGGGCGGGCGGAGCGGCTGTTGATTTCCGGCGTCGGCCCCAGCGCCGGCTTCGCCGAACTGGCCCGCCGCGCTGGGGTGGACCCTGGCCTGGTCAACCGCACCACCTTGGGCCATGCCGCGCACACCACGCGCGGCAACGCGGTGGAAACCGCTGACTGGGTGCGGCAATTCGGCGTCCGGCGCTTGATTGTGGTAACCTCCTCCTACCATATGCCGCGCGCGTTGGCGGAACTGTCGCGGGCGCTGCCGGAGACCACGCTGGTGCCGGATGCGGTGATGCCGGATAGCGCCGGCTGGCGGCTGCTGGTCAATGAGTTCAACAAATATCTGGCCGTGGTCGGCGGCCTGCGCGGGCTGGCGGAACGGGACGAGAAGGAAGCGGGATGATTCTGCTGCGGTCGGCGCTCTACAATGCCTGGTTCTACGCCATCTCCGTACTGCTGGTGCTGCTCTGCGGCCTCGCCGCGTTGCTGCCCAAGACCCTGGCGGCGCGGACCATTCTGGCGATCGCGGAGCTGTGGGCACGGTTGATCGTCGGCGCCCTACGGCCGATCTGCGGCATTACCGTCGTGGTGACCGGGCGGGAAAATCTGCCGGCCGGGCCGGCGCTGATCGCCTCTAACCACCAATCCGCGTTTGACACCATCGTGTGGTTGTCGCTGATCCACCATCCCGGCTACGTGATGAAGAAGGAACTCAGCTACATCCCGCTCTATGGCATGATCACCCGGCTGACCGGAATGATCGTGGTGGCCCGCGATGCCGGGGCGGCTGCGATCCGCGCTTTGCTCAGCGGTGCCGCCCGCGTGGTCGGCGAGGGACGTTCGATCGTGATCTTCCCCGAAGGCACCCGTGTCGCACCGGGGCAGGTCGGGGTGCTGCATCCCGGTATTGCCGCGTTGGCCAATCATACCGGGTTGCCGGTGGTGCCGGTGGTGACCGATTCCGGCACGTATTGGGGTCGGCGCACGTTCCGCCGCTATCCCGGCACCATCACCATCGCCATCAAGCCAGCCTTGCCGATCGGCCTGCCACGCCGCGAGATGCTGGCACGGTTGGCGGAAATTTATGCCCAGGGCTGTGGATAAAGCTGTGGAGTCTGCGCGGGACGACTTCCAGCGGCTTTATAATTGGCCGTTATAAGAGATTGGAATGACTGAGAAAAAATCACTTCCAGGCGACTCTAAAGTCCGTACCAAAGGGCTGGGGACAACGCCGCAGACCAAACCGCGCTGGTGGCGCCGTCCGGGCCTGTGGCTGGCGATTTTGCTGGGGGCGCCCACCGCCGCCATCGCGGTGCATGGCGCGATCTGGTACCTCGCCACCCAGCAAATCATCGACCAGACCACGGCGCAATTGCGCATCCTCGGGCGCCAGGGCTGGACCACGTTTGCCGACGCGCCGGTGCGCGGCGGCTATCCGTGGGTGGCGGAGGTCCACATTCCCGGCATTCGTATCGCCGGCCCGCTGCTGGGGTGGGAGACGGAACGCCTGGTGATCCGCCTCGCGCTGTTCCAACCGCAGACCGTGCGCATCGCCGCTGAGGGCAAGCAAGCCGCCCGCCTCGGCGCCGCCCCCCTGCTGCCGTTCAGCGCCACACGGGAGGAGGCGACGATCGACCTCGCCGCGCCAGAGGTGCTGAACCTCGACATTGATGGTTTGCAAGCGGCGTTGCCGGCCGGTCCGTTGACCGCGGACACGCTGCGGATGCGGCTGGACCGGGCGCAACTGACCCTGGGGCTGGATGTCGGCAACGCCACCTTGCCGGGCCTGCCATCCGGCTGGCCGCTCGGTGCCAAGCTCGACCGGCTCGGCCTGGATGTCGCGGTGCAAGCCGGGCTGCCGGCCAATAGCACCGCCCCGGCGCTGAAGATTTGGCGCGATGGCGGCGGCCGGATCGACGTTCCCCGCCTCGCCATCGGCTGGGGCGCGGTCAAAACCGCCGGCCAGTTGCGCCTCTCGCTCGACCCGCTGTTGCAGCCCAATATCGACGGACAGATGCGGGTCGGCGGTTTTGGCGCGCTGATCGACGCGTTGGTTGCCGGCAACCTGCTCGCGGCGCGGCAAGCGCCGGTCATGCGCGCCGTGCTCGGTATGCTGGCCCGCCCGGCGGACGATACCGGGCCAGATAGCGTCGATATGCCGGTTTCCTTGCGCGACCGCAGCCTCAACGTTGGGCGCATACCTCTGCTGCGAGTGCCCGAATTCGTTTGGCCGGCGGGGAAATAGACGCTATCAGGGTCAGCATGATGCTCCGTCGTCTCAGCATGCGAATTACCAGCACGGTTGCCTAGGCAGCCGACGCGTTCGCATGTCTGAGACTGAATTTTGTTCCGGAGCCTTGTTCCCCATGTCGTTGAAACCCTGGACCCTTGTCGGTCAACTCGCCGCTGTTCGCTTTTGCGTTACCGCAGACGCGTCCGCCGGGCTGCTGCCACGCCTGCTGCAACCGTTCGCCAAGCGTGACCTGACGCCGGACAGTCTGGAATGCCGCCGCACCGGCGACGCTGTGCGGGTGGATATCGCCATGGCCAGCATGCCGGCGGAGATGGTGCATTTGGTAACCGGGAATTTGCAGCAAACCGTGGGGGTCACCCGCGTGACGTGCCAACAGGAAATCACTGGGTCAGTACGGCGGGCGGCGTAAGCACGCGGCCGCTGCCAAATCTGAGGCCTGGGTCTGCAATGTCGCGGTGGCGTTGCGCGGACATGCAAAAAAAACGGGCGATGCAGCCCGGAAATACCGCCGGTCCGCACCGCCCATAAGGTGCCGCGATCGACCCGAATAGCATTGGGGACGCGGTAAGGGAGGGAGTCCGAAGCCAGACAACAAAGGCTTCGACCGATATATAGGTCGGCGTTTGTCACCAACCAGTAAAGACGCCGCCGCGATTAAGCGCTATTTGCGTGAAATCTTCGTTAGGAATCGCATATGCCTGTACCGCCCCCCCGCGTTGGTCCGTTGGTTGGTTTGAAGATTGTGGAACTAGGCCATTACATCGCCGGTCCGTTCTGCACCCGGGTGCTGGCCGATCTGGGGGCGGAGGTGGTGAAGATTGAGCCGCCGGGTGGCGATCCGATCCGCGGCTGGGGGGCGCAGGTGAATGGCCATCCGGTATGGTTCAGCATTCACGGGCGCAACAAGCTGTCGGTGGAGTTGGACCTGAAGCGCGACCGGGAGACGGCGTTGCAGCTGATCGACCGGGCGGATGTGCTGGTGGAGAATTTCCGGCCGGGGCAGATCGAGAAGCTCGGCCTGGGGCCGGAGGTGCTGCACGCGCGCAACCCGCGTCTGGTGATCGCCCGCGTGTCCGGCTACGGGCAGGACGGGCCGTATCGGGACAAGCCGGCCTTTGGCGCCATTGGCGAGGCGATGGGGGGGATTAGGCATCTGACCGGGCATCCGGCGGGCAGCAGCGACCTGCCGCCGCCGCGCTGCGGCATTTCCATCGGCGATGATCTGGCGGGGATGTATGCGGCGATTGGCCTGCTGTCGGCGGTGTATCAGCGCGATGTGACCGGCACCGGCAAGGGGCGGATTGTGGATGTGAACCTGGTGGACAGCATCTTCAGCCTGATGGAGGGGATGCTGCCGGAATACGCGATGGATGGCCGCATTCGCCAACCGTATGGTGCCGGGCTGCCGACGGCATCCCCAACCAACACCTATCCCTGCGCTGATGGCAAATGGCTGTGTGTGGCGGGTAATTCGGACCTGATCTTCCGCCGGTTGATGGCGGCGATCGGCCAGCCGGCGCTGGCGGATGACCCGCGCTACCTGACCAACGCGCTGCGCTGCGCCAATATGGCGGCGCTGGATGCCACCATCGCGGCCTGGACCATGACCTTGCCGGCGAAAGACGCGGAAGCACAGTTGGAGGCGGCCGATGTGCCGGCGACCCGGCTGTATGACATCGCCGATTGCGCCGCCGACCCGCATTTCCGGGCGCGTAAGGCGGTGATGGAAGTGGATGATCCGTTGATCGGGCGCACGCTGCATGCGGGGCCGGCGATCCGGATGGACGGGGATCGGCCGGAGGATGTGATCGGCTGGACTGGGCCGGCGCTGGGGGCGCATCAGGATTATGTGTTGCGGGAGTTGTTGAGGAAGGGGTGAGGGAAGCGCTTCTTTTTTGGAAAAAAGAAGCAAAAAACTTTTGAAACTTGGGTTCGGTGCGACCAGGGCTGGGCCGGGAGTGTACGGCGAAGCCCAGGAAGTGATGAAGTTTTTTTGGTTATTTTTGTTCACAAAAAGAACGACTTTCCTCAAGCCTGAAGCA
>CAITOL010000158.1 GCA_903893975.1 uncultured Rhodospirillales bacterium
GCCGCCCCCAGCGTGGCAGCACCGCCGGCCGCCCATGTCGCGGCGCCACCCGCCAAGCCAGCCGCGGCCCCGGTCCACACCGCCGCATCGGCCCCGGTTGTGACCAAACCCGCCATCGCCCCGGTGCCCGCCGCGCCGGCCGCCGCCGCCAAGCCCGCTGCCGGCGGCCATTCGGTGCAACTCGCGGCATTGGTGTCCGAACAGGCGGCGCAGGCTGAATGGGACCGCATCGCCAAGAAATCCCCAGCCTTGTTCGCCGGCCACAAGCCCGCGATCACCAAGTTTGAGCGCGACGGCAAAACCTTCTGGCGCCTGCGCACCACCGGCTTCGCTGACCCGGCACAAGCCGCCGCATTCTGCAACAAAGCAAAAGCGGACGGCCTGGCCTGCCTGCCGGAAAAAGGCTAACCGCGCCGGGCCAAACGGCCTGCGGTCAATGACCAGCTTTTCGGATCGGACGTTCCCGCCTAGGCTGGGGCGATAAGAACCGAGGAGCGCGCCATGAACTATGAATTCTGCACCGTTCAGGACGAGGGCCGGGTGCGCATCGTCACCCTCAACCGGCCAGAGGTGATGAACGCTCTGCATGGCGATTGCCATGTGGAACTCGACGCGATCTGGAACGAATTCGCCGCGCGCGATGATCTGTGGGTCGGCATCATCACCGGCGCGGGCGACCGCGCATTCTGCGCCGGCAACGACCTGAAAGTGCAGGCCGCCGGCAAGCGCAAGCCCTGGCAGGCCAGCGGCTTCGCCGGGCTGACCCACCGCATGGACCTGGACAAACCGCTGATCGCGGCGGTGAATGGTTGGGCGATGGGCGGTGGGTTTGAAATCGCTTTGGCCTGCGACATCATCGTGGCGGCGGAAAACGCGTTGTTCGCGCTGCCGGAACCGCGCGTGGGCCTGATCGCCGGCGCCGGCGGGGTGCACCGCCTGCCGCGCCAGATCCCGCAAAAGCTCGCTATGGGCATGATCCTCACCGGCCGCCGCGTGCCGGCGGCGGAAGGCAAGGAACTGGGATTCGTCAACGAGGTCGTCCCGGTCGGCCAGGCTTTGGCCGGGGCGAAACGCTGGGCGGCGCAAATCCTGGAATGCTCCCCGATGGCGGTGCGCGCGTCCAAACAGGCCGCCTATCGCGGGCTGGAAGAAGCCAACCTCGCCACCGCCTTGCAAACCCTCTACCCCGCGCAGCAGGCCAATGCCGCAAGCGCCGATTATATCGAAGGCCCGAAGGCATTTGCCGAAAAGCGCAAGCCGAACTGGCAGAACAAGTAGTTGGCGACAAATAGCGCATAGGCAAATCGGCCCCGGTCGCGTAGCGTCCGCCGGTATTTTCTGGAGGACGCTATGATCCGCTTACCCCGCCTGCTGGCGCTCGCCGCCTTCGCCGTTGCCCCGCTGGCCTTCGCCGCACCCGCTTCGGCGAAAGACTGGAAGACCGTGACCATCGCCACCGAAGGCGCCTTCATGCCCTATAACGGGCACGACGCCAGCGGCAAGCTGGTCGGGTTTGAAATCGACCTGATCGCCGATCTGTGCGCCCGGATGAAAATCACCTGCAACGTCATCGCGCAGGATTGGGACGGCATCATCCCCGGCCTGAACGCGGGCAAGTTCGACGCGATCATGTCGGCGATGAGCATCACCCCGAAGCGGATGGAGGTGATCACCTTCTCCCGCCCCTATACCCAGTCGCCCTCCACCTTCGCGGTGCTGAAGGACGGCCCGCTGGCCAATCTGCCGGTCAACCGCCTGTCGCTCGATGATGAAGCGGCCACCGAAGCGGCGGTGAAAGTGTTGACGCCGCTGCTGAAGGGCAAGGTGGTCGGGGTGCAGGTCTCCACCATTCAGGCCGACCTGCTGGCGAAATACTTCAAGGGCGTGGTTGAAGTCCGCACCTACAAAACGACCGAAGAACATGACCTCGACCTGCAAGCCGGGCGGGTGGATGCGGTCATCGGCTCCACCTCCTACTTCGTCTCCACCCTGGCCAAGCCGGGCGGCGACAAGGTGAAGCTCGCCGGCCCGCTCTTCACCGGCGGCCTGCTCGGCAAGGGCGCGGGCGTCGGCCTGCGCAAGGCTGATACCGATTTGCAGGCGATGTTCACCACCGCGATCAACGCTGCCCTGGCCGATGGCACGATCAAGAAATTGTCGTTGCAGTGGTTCAAGACCGATATCAGCCCAGCCAACTGAGCCGGCGCGGTCGTGCCTGATATGCTTGCAAGCCTGACGCTGCTGGGCTTCGGCCCAACCGGCTGGGGGCTGCAATTATTGCGCGCGACCGCGATGACGCTAGCCGTGTCGATGGCGGCCTATGCCGTCGGCATGGCCTTTGGCGCGCTGGGCGCCTGGGCCAAGCTGGCAGGCCGGCGGCCGGCGCGGCTGCTGGCGGAAGCCTACACCACCATCCTGCGCGGCATTCCCGATCTGCTGGTGATCTATCTGTTCTATTTCGGCGGCAGCCAGGTGCTCACCGCCCTCGGCCACGCTTTCGGCGGGGAGGGGTTTTTTGGCCTCAACGGCTTCACCGTCGGTATGCTCGCCGTTGGCACCGTCTCCGGCGCCTATCAGACCGAGGTGCTGCGCGCCGGCTATCTCGCCGTGCCCAAGGGCGAAATCGAAGCCGCCCGCATGGCCGGCATGGGGCGGTTGCTGATGCTGCGCCGGATTATCTTCCCGCGCGTGCTGCGCTTCGCCCTGCCGGGCATGGGCAATGTCTGGCAGCAGGTGCTGAAGGAATCGACGCTGATTTCTGTCACCGGCCTGGTGGAACTGATGCGCCAGATCCATATCGGCGCCGGCTCCACCCATGATGCCTTCGCCTTCTATCTATGCGGCTTCGCGCTCTATCTGGCGCTAACCACCCTGTCCGGCTTGGTGTTCCGCGCCTGGGAAGGCTGGTCGATCAAAGGTGAGCCGCGCGTGGCCGGGCGCATGGCAGCCTGAGCATGGACACAACCTTCCTGCTCGACACGTTGGGCCAACTGCTCAGCGGCCTGCCGCTGACGCTGGAGCTGGCCGGCATTTCCATCACCGCCGGCATGGTGCTGGCCACCGCCCTGGCCCTGTTGCGCACCGGGCCGCGGCCAGGGGCGTGGTTCGTGCGCGGCTATGTCTATGTGCTGCGCGGCACGCCGCTGCTGTTGCAGATTTTCCTGATCTATTACGGCCTCGGCCAGTTCGACTGGGTGCGCCACAGCCTGCTCTGGCCGTTCCTGCGCCAGCCTTATTGGTGCGCCATCCTCGCGCTGACCCTGAACACCGCCGCCTATGGCTCGGAGATCATCCGCGGCGGCCTGCAAGCCGTGCCCGCCGGGGCAGTGGAGGCGGGCAGGGCGGCCGGCATGTCGCGCCGCCTGCTCTATCGCCGCATCGTGCTGCCGCTGGCCTTGCGGCAGGCTTTGCCGGCCTACAGCAACGAAATGATTTCGATGATCAAAGCCACCTCGCTCGCCTCCATCGTCACCATGATGGAACTCAGCGGCATCGCCTACGCCATCATCTCGGAAACCTACCGCGCGTTGGAGGTGTTTCTCTGCGCCGGCGCCATCTACCTCACGCTCACCTTTCTGCTCAGCCGGGCGGTTGCGTTCGCGGAAGCCTGGCTGAACCCCCATTTGCGTGCCGGAACCCCATGACCGCCCCCCCTCCGACCATCACCCTGACCGATATCCGCAAAACCTTCGGCACGCTGAATGTGCTGAAGGGCATTTCCCTGACAGCGCATGAGGGGGAGGTGATCAGCATTATCGGTGCCTCCGGCTCCGGCAAATCCACCTTGCTGCGCTGCATCCCGCTGCTGGAAGTGCCGGATAGCGGCACGATCGCCATTGGCGGCGAGGTGGTGCGGATGAAAACCCGCGCCGGCCACCCGGTCCCGGCCGACACCGCCCAGGTCAACCGGCTGCGCGCCTCGTTTGGCTTCGTTTTCCAGAACTTCAACCTCTGGGCGCATATGACGGTGCTGCAAAACATCATCGAAGCGCCGGTGCATGTGCAACGCCGCCCGCGGGCGGAAGCGGTGGCGGAGGCCGAGGCGCTGCTGGAAAAAGTCGGGCTGGCCGACAAGCGCGGTGCCTATCCAGCGCAACTCTCCGGCGGGCAACAACAACGCGTCGCCATCGCCCGCGCTCTGGCCATGCGCCCGCGCGCGCTGTTGTTCGATGAGCCGACCTCCGCGCTCGATCCGGAATTGGTGGGCGAAGTGCTGCGCGTCATCGCCGGCCTCGCCTCCGAGGGGCGGACGATGCTGATCGTCACGCATGAAATGGCCTTCGCCGCCGATGTTTCCACCCGCGCCATTTTCCTGCATGATGGCCAGATCGAAGAACAAGGCCCGCCGGCGCAGGTGTTCAACACGCCGCAATCGGACCGCACCCGCGCCTTCATCGCCCGGCATTTAAACCGCCACAGCACGTAACCGCATTGCCGCCGCACCCTGCGCCGTGGCACACAGCGCATATGCTTACACGTCGCACCGCCTTCGCCCTGCCGATTCTCCTTGCCACCCCGGCCACCGCCGCAACCTACGCCAATGGCGGCGATTGGAACGGTTTTATCGCGGGCGTTAAGGCCGATGCGCGCAAGCTCGGCATTCGGCCTGCGACGCTGGATCGCGCCTTCGCGCATATCAAGCTCAACCAACGCGTGATCGACCTCGACCACCGCCAGCCCGAATTCACCCTGACCTGGGCGCAGTACCGCGACCGCATCGTCTCCAAGGAGCGCATCGCGCGTGGCCGCGAAGCCTATGCCCGGCATCGGGAGTTGCTGGCCAAAGTCTGCGCGCATTACCACGTGCCGCCCAACCCGATTGTCGGCATCTGGGGCCTGGAATCGGATTTCGGTCGCGACAGCGGCGGCTTCAACGTCATCGAGGCGCTGGCCACCCTCGCCTGGGAAGGCCGCCGCGCCGCGTTCTTTCGCGGCGAGTTGATGGACGCGCTGAAAATCCTCGATGCCGGGGATATCGCGCCGGAAAAAATGCTCGGCAGCTACGCTGGGGCGATGGGGCAGGGGCAGTTCATGCCCGACAGCTTCCTGAAATACGCCGTCAGCTGGGATGGCCACGGCAAGCGCGACCTGTGGGGCAATTACGGCGATGTGTTCGCCTCCATCACCAATTACCTGGCCAAATCCGGCTACACCGACCGGCTGCCCTGGGGCATGAAGGTCACGGTCAAGCCCGGCTTCGATGCCGAGGGCACCGGGCACGACACGCGCAAGCCGGTCAGCGAATGGGCGCGCCGGGGGGTGGAGGTGCCGCGCAGCCTGGCGCCGGATGTGCAGGCGGCGGTGATCCTGCCCGGCGGCCGGGACAGCGATATTTTTCTGGTCGTGCAGCCCAACCACCTCGCGGTGCGGCGCTATAACCCGTCGGATTTCTATGTGCTGTCGGTCGGCCTGATCGGGGACGCGGTGACGGCATGAAAAAGGCCCTCGCGCTCTCCCTCGTGCTGCTGCTGGCCGGTTGCGGCGCGCAGGGGTTTTTTGAACGCTATTTCCGCCGCCCCGGCCCGTCGGTGCCGACCTATCTGGTGGGCGAGCCGTATGCGATCAACGGCGTGTGGCAATACCCGCGCGAAGATTTCCAGTTCAACGAAACCGGGCTGGCGCGGCTGGCCGGCGGCCATGCCAGCCGCACCGCCAGTGGTGAGCCCTTCGACCAGACCGCCCTGGCCGCCGCGCACCGCACCTTGCCGCTGCCGTCGATCGTGCGGGTGACCAATCTGGAAAACGGGCGGCAGGTGCTGCTGCGGCTGAATGATCGTGGGCCGGACGCGATCGGCCGCATGCTGGAACTGACCGCCGGCGCCGGGCGCGCGCTGGGCGTGACCAACCCTGATGCCACCAAGGTGCGGGTGGAAGTGCTGGAAGCCGAAAGCAAAGCCGCGATTGCCGAGGTGCAGGGCAACCCGGCCGCGCCACCATCCGCCGCCGCCGCCACCGCGCCGCAGGTGACCGCAGCCCCCAAAGGCGGGGTGCAGGCCGAAAGCCTGGCGCCACCGAGCGGTGCGGCCAGCACCGCCGGCCGCACCGCCGCCCCGGCGCGCGCCGTGCTGTCCGCCAGCCAGCCCGGCGCGGCGCTGGAGAAGGTCGATGGCACCGTGCGGCTGGTCAGCCCGCATAATGCCAGCCTGACGGTGGAATGCGGCAGCTTCGGCAACCCCGAATACGGCAACATCCTGCGCGCCCGGCTGGCCCAGTACGGCGCCAGGCTGGAAACCGACTACAACGCCCCGCGCGACCGCGCTTATTTCGTGCGCGTCGGGCATTTCAATACCGCCGCCGATGCGGATGCCATGCTGGACCGGCTGCTACGCGCCGGTATCGCTGGCGCGCATGTGGTTGTAGAATGACCGCCCCAGCCGGAAGCTTGACGATGCCCGCACGCCGCACCCTTTTGCTTGCCTCCGTCGCCCTCGCGCCGGCCGCGGCGTTTGCCCAAACGCCGAAAAAGCCGCCGGCCCGCCCGGCCGCCGCCGCGCCGCGCCCGCGCAAGCCGGCGGAGGCGGTGGCGACCGGCAGCCCGGCGCAAACCCCGCTCGGCCCGGTGGATACGGCGGCCAAATTCGCCGTCATTCTCGACCACACCACCGGTGCGACGCTGCTGGACAAAGATGCCGATGCCTCGATGGTGCCGTCATCGATGACCAAGCTGATGACCGCCTATATCGTCTACGGCATGCTGAAAGCGGGCCGGCTGAAGCTGGACCAGGAACTGCCGGTCAGCGAAAAAGCCTGGCGCATGCAGGGCAGCAAAATGTTCGTCGGCATCGGCTCCCAGGTGAAGGTCGAGGACCTGATTCGCGGCATGATCGTGCAGTCCGGCAACGATGCCTGCATCGTGCTGGCGGAGGCGATTGCCGGGTCCGAGGAACAATTCGCCGAGCTGATGAACGCCAAGGCCAAGGAGCTCGGCCTGCAACAGAGCAATTTCCGCAATTCCACCGGCTGGCCTGACCCGCAGCACCGGATGAGCGCACGCGATATCGCCGTGGTCGCGCGCCGGCTGATTACCGAATTCCCGGAATATTACAAATATGATTCCGAAAAGTCGTTCAAATACAACAATATCGACCAGCAGAACCGCAATACGCTGGTGCAGAAGAACCTCGCCGACGGGCTGAAGACCGGCCACACCGAAGAAGGTGGCTACGGGCTGGTGGCGAGCGCGGAGCGGCGCGGGCGGCGGGTGATCGTGGTGCTGAACGGCATGACCAGCATGCACCAGCGCGGCGAGGAAGGCGAAAAGCTGCTGGAATGGGCGTTTCGCGAGTGGGAGAACGTGAACCTGTTCACCGCCGCGGATACGGTGGAGAAAATCCCGGTCGATCTCGGCACCGCCCCCACCGTGCCGCTGGTCACCGGGCGCGACGTGGTGCTGACCTTGCCGCGCAACTGGCGCACCACGCTGAAAGTCTCGCTGAGCTACGAGGCGCCGGTGCGCGCCCCGGTGCAGCGCGGCAGCCAGTTGGGCAGCCTCGCCGTGCATGGCGCGGGGGTGCCGGACACCGAAATTCCGCTGCTGGCCGGCGCTGACGTGCCGCGCCTGGGCCTGCCCGGCCGGGCGATGGCGGTGCTGTCGCGCTACATGGGCGGGCGCTAGGCGCGACGTGGGCGCGCGCGGCCGGTTCATCACGTTTGAAGGCGGGGAGGGGGCGGGGAAATCCACCCAGATCCGCCACCTCGCCCGTTTTCTGCAAGCGCAGGGCCGGCAGGTGGTGCTGACGCGGGAGCCGGGTGGTTCCCCCGGCGCGGAAATCCTGCGCAATCTGGTGCTGCATGGCGGGCACGACTGGGCGCCGCAGGCGGAAATCCTGCTGCATTTCGCCATCCGCGCCGAACACATCGCCCGCACCATCCGCCCGGCGCTGGATCGCGGCGACTGGGTGCTGTGTGACCGGTATTACGACAGCACCATGGTCTATCAGGGCGACGGCCAGGGCGGCGACCGTGACAGCATCACCCAACTCTCCGCCATGATGGGGCTGGTGCCGGATCTGACCCTGGTGCTGGAAGTGCCGGTGGCGACGTCGTTGGCTCGGCTCGCCCTGCGCGGCCAGGGAACGGACCGGTATGAGCGGCTGGGCGCGCCATTTTTCGAGACCGTGCGGCTGGGCTTCCGCCGCATCGTGGCCGACAACCCCGCCCGCTGCGTGCTGGTGCCGGCCGACCTGGCCGAAGCGCTGCTGGCCGACCAACTGGCCGCCATCACCCGCGACCGCCTGCTGGCATGAGCCTGCCGGAACCCCGCGCCAATCCGGAATTATTCGGCCATGCCGAGGCCGAACGGATGATGGCAGAAGCCTTGCGCGCCGGGCGGCTGCACCATGCCTGGCTGATCACCGGCCCGCCCGGCATCGGCAAGGCCACGCTCGCCTTTCGCTTCGCCCGCCGCCTGCTGCTGGGCATGCCCGACGGCAACAGCCTGGCGCTGCCGCCGGATAACCCGGTGTTCCGCCGCGTCGCCAATGCCAGCCACGCGGATATGCTGACCATTGAACGCGCATGGGACGACAAGAAAAAGCGCCGGCGCGGCGAGATCATCATCGACGACGTGCGCAAAATAGCTGGCTTCCTGCGCCTGACCCCGGCGGAGGGCGGCTGGCGGGTGGTGGTGGTGGATGGCGCGGAAACGCTGAACCGCAACGCCGCCAACGCCTTGCTGAAGGTGCTGGAAGAGCCGCCACCGCGCGCGATTTTGCTGCTCGTCGCCTCCAGCGCCGGGGGCTTGCCGCCGACGATCATGAGCCGCTGCCGCCATCTGCGCCTGGCACCGCTGGACGCCGCCAGCATGGATGCCGCCTTGCAACGCTTGCTGCCGGAATTGGATGCCGATCAGCGCGGCCGGCTTGCGGCGCTGTCCGATGGCGCACCCGGCCGCGCGCTGCAACTGGCCGGCGATAACGGGCTAGGGGCCAGCGAACTGGTCGATCAGGTGCTCGCCGCCGGCCCGCGCATCGACGTGCTGAAAGCCCACGCCGTGGCCGACGCGCTCGGCCGGCACGAAGATGCGTTCAGCACCTTCATGACCCTGCTGCGCGCCGCCATCGCCGCCGCCGTGCGCGATGCCGCCCGCGGCCAGGCGGACCCGGATCAGGCCCGCATGCTCGGCCATCGCAGCCTGGATGCCTGGGTTGATATCTGGCAGTCGCTTGGGCGATTGCAGGACGATACCGAAGGCGCGTATCTCGACAAACGCCAAGCGATCGTGACCGGCCTGGGGCTGCTATCCGGCCAATGAGAGAACCATGAAACCGAAATACTACATCACCACGCCGATCTATTACGTGAACGGCGCGCCGCATATCGGCCACGCCTACACCACGATCGCCTGCGACGTTATGGCCCGCTTCAAGCGGCTGGATGGCTACGACGTCTTTTTTCTGACCGGCACCGATGAGCACGGGCAGAAGGTGGAAAAGGCGGCGGGGGATGCGGGGATGGACCCGCAAAGCTTCACCGATGGCACCTCGGCCCTGTTCCGGTCGCTGACCGAGCGGCTGAAGATCAGCAATGATGATTTCATCCGCACCACGGAGGCGCGGCACAAGGCGTCCTGCCAGGCGCTGTGGCAGACGCTGGCGGCCAATAACCAGATCTATCTCGGCGGGTACGAAGGCTGGTACGCGGTGCGCGACGAAGCCTTCTACGACGAGGGCGAACTGACCACGCGCCCGGATGGCACCAAGGTGGCGCCATCCGGCGCCCCGGTGGAATGGGTGGTGGAGCCGAGCTACTTCTTCCGCCTGTCCGAATGGGGCGACAAGCTGCTGGAATTCTACGAACAGAACCCCGATTTCATCGCCCCGGCCTCGCGCCGGAACGAGGTGATCAGCTTCGTGAAATCCGGCCTGCGCGACCTGTCGGTCAGCCGCACCAGCTTCACCTGGGGCGTGAAAGTGCCGGATGATGAAGCACATGTGATGTATGTCTGGCTCGATGCGCTGACCAACTACATCACCGCAGCCGGCTACCCCGATGCCGGTGCGGAACGCTGGGGCTTCTGGCCGGCGGATCTGCATGTGGTCGGCAAGGATATCCTGCGATTTCATGCCATTTACTGGCCGGCCTTCCTGATGGCCGCCAAACTGCCGACGCCGAAGCGGGTCTATGCCCATGGCTGGTGGACCGCTGGCGGGGAGAAAATGAGCAAGTCGCTCGGCAACGTGATCGACCCGCAGGAATTAGCCGATACGTTCGGCCTCGACAGCCTGCGCTATTTCCTGCTGCGGGAAGTGCCGTTCGGCAATGATGGCACATTCAGCCGTAAGGCGCTGATTTCACGGCTGAACACCGAACTAGCCAACGACCTCGGCAATCTCGCCCAGCGCAGTCTGTCGCTGATTGCCCGCAACTGCGACGGCAGGCTGCCCGGCGATGATCTGGCGACGGCCGAGGATGCGGACCTGCTGGGCGCGGCCAATGCGCTGGTGGAAGGCGTGCGGGCGCGCATGGAACGGCAGGCTTTCGGCGACGCGCTGGAGGAGATCTGGAAAGTGATCCGCGCTGCCAACGCCTATATCGACCATCAGGCGCCGTGGGCACTGAAAAAGACCGATATCAACCGGATGCGCTGCGTGCTTCGGGTGTTGGTGGATGTGCTGCGCATCGTCGCCACCCTGTTGCAGCCGTTCATGCCGGACAAAATGGCGGCCATGCTCGACCAACTCGGCGTGCCCACGACGATGCGCCAGATCGCCGATCTTGAACATCGCCTTGCCGAGGGCGTCGCGCTGCCGGCGCCGCAAGGCGTGTTCCCACGCTTTGTCGAAGACGCCGAGTAAGCGGTTCATGTTAATCGACTCACACTGCCATCTGGACTATTTCGATCTCGCCGAGCGCGCGGTGTTGCTCGCCAATGCCGCCGCGGCCGGGGTAGGGGAAATGGTGACCATCGGCACCAGGCTCACCCAGTCCGACGTGGTGCGCAGCATAGCTGACGCGTACCCGAATGTGTGGTGCACGGTGGGCATTCACCCGCACAACGCTGGCGAACATCCGGTGCCAACACCAGAGGCCATTGTGGCGGAAGCCGCCTATCCCAAGGTGATCGGCATCGGGGAATCAGGGCTGGATTATTTCTACGACAAGGCGCCGCGCGACCTGCAACAGGCGAGCTTCCGCGCCCATATCCGCGCCGCCCAACTCAGCGGCCTGCCGCTGGCCATTCATGCGCGCGACGCTGATGACGATATCGCCTTGATTTTGCGACAAGAACGCGATATCGGCGGGCCGTTCGACTTTCTGCTGCATTGCTTCAGCTCCACCCGCGCTTTGGCGGAGGCGGCTTTGGCCTTGGGCGGCTATATCAGCCTGTCCGGCATCCTCACCTTCCCAAAATCGCAAGAAATCAGAGACATCGCCCGCGATGTGCCGATGGATCGGCTGCTGGTGGAAACCGATTCACCCTATCTCGCCCCAGTGCCGTTCCGTGGCAAACGCAATGAGCCCGGCTACGTCGCCCACACCGCCAAGGTGCTGGCGGCGGTGCATGGCATTTCCGCCGAGGACATGGCGGCCCAAACAACCCGCAATTTCCGTCGTTTGTTTAAGAAAGCTGCATGATGCGGATCACCCTGCTGGGCACCGGCGGCTCGGCCGGGGTGCCGATGATCGGTGGTGCGGATGGCAGCGGCGATTGGGGCGCGTGCGACCCCGCCGAGCCCCGTAACCGCCGCAGCCGTAGTTCCATCGTACTGGATGCGGGGCAGGGGGCGTTGCTGGTTGATACCGGGCCGGATCTGCGGGAGCAGCTACTTTCCTGCCGAATCAAACAGATCAGCGGCATTTTGTATACGCATTCGCATGCCGACCATATTACCGGGCTGGATGATGTGCGGATCCTCAACCGCATCGCCGGCACACCGCTGCCCGCCTATGGCACGCCGGAGACCCTGGCCTCCCTGGTGACCCGCTTTCCCTACGCGTTCCGCCCGTGGGAGCCGCCGCATTTCTTCCGCCCGGTGATGGTGCCGCACCACGTCCAGGCCGGCACGACGTTGGAGACGCTGGGCATGCGCATCCAACTGATCGACCAGGATCACGGCTTCATGCGCACGCTCGGGCTGCGGGTGGGCAATTTCGCCTATTGCACCGATGTGGTGAAACTCGACGATGCGGCGATGGACGCCCTGCAAGGGCTTGATATCTTTGTGGTCGACTGCTTCCAACGCCAGCCACACCACACCCATGCCCGGCTGGCGACCGTGCTGGACTGGGCGCGGCAGCTGCGCCCGGCGCGCACCGTGCTGACCCATATGGGCACCGACATGGACTGGGCCTGGCTGCGGCAGACCTTACCCGCCGGGGTTGAGCCCGGCTATGACGGCATGATCCTGGAGCTTTAAGCATGGCCGAGCGGGAAATCGCGTTTGTCACCGGGGCGGCGCAAGGCATCGGCCTCGCCACCGCACGCCGTCTGGCGCAAGATGGGTTCCGCGTCGTCGCCATGGACCGGGCGGCCGACCGGGTGGGGCCGGCAGTCGCGGCGTTGCAGGCCGAGGGGCTGGATGTGGTTGCCGCCGTGGTCGATGTGTGCGACCGCGCCTCCGTGCTCGCGGCGCTGAACGCCCAGCCGCGCGTGGATGTGATGGTGTGCGCCGCCGGCATTTATAACGACGCGAAACTGCTTGATCTCACAGAAGATGCGTTCCGGCAGATGCTGGATGTGAACGTCGTCGGCACCTTCATCCCGGCGCAGGAAGCGGCGCGGCGGATGCAGGCGGGCGGGCGGATTGTCACCATCTCCTCCCGCGGCGCGCTCGGCGGCACGCGGTTCGCGCATTACGTCGCCTCCAAAGCCGCCGTGATCGGGCTGACGCGGGCGATGGCGATGGAACTGCGCCCGAGCCGCATCGCGGTGAACTCCGTCGCCCCCGGCTTCACCGACACGCCGATGACCCGCTCCGCCCCGGCCGAGATGTTTGCCGCCTGGGAGCAGTTGGAGCCAGCCGGCAAAGCCGCATCCCCGGCCGAGATCGCCAACGCCATCGCGTTTTTCGCCGCCCCCAGCACCAGCTTTGTCACCGGGCAGACGCTGTTCGTCGATGGCGGGAAATCGCTGGGGGGATTGTCGATCTAACCCAGCGCGGGCAGGCTCTGCGGCTCATTAGGAGAGCCTGGTATGACCGAGTCTGCCGTCCGCCATCCGCTTGATCCGCTCGACCTCGGCGAAATCGCCGCCATCCGCGCGTTGCTGGACCGCGACCCGCGCTGCACCAACGCCATGCGCGTGACCACGCTGGAACTGCGCGAACCGGCCAAGCCGGATGTGCTGGCGCATCGCCCGGGGGATGCGGTGGTACGCGCCGGGCGCCTGGTGCTGCTGAACAGCGAAAGCGGCGAGGTGATCGAGGTGATCGCCGACCTGACCGCCGGCCGGATTGCCAGTTGGGATGTGGTGACGGCCGATGGCCAGCCGCCGATTATCCTGGATGAGTTCTTCAAAATCGCCACCATCGTAAAGTCCGATCCCGCCTGGCGGGCGGCGGTGGCGCGGCGCGGCATTACCGAGGCCGATTACGATCTGGTGCAGGTCGATCCGTTTTCCGCCGGCAATTTCGGCTACCCGGAGGAGCAGGGCAGGCGGCTGGTGCGGGCGGTGGCCTATTGGCGCGGCGGGCCGAAGGATAACGGCTACGCCCACCCGATTGAAGGCGTGGTCGCGGTGGTGGACCTGATCGGCGGACGGATTTTGACCCTGGTGGACGACCCGGTGGCCATTCCCATCCCGCGCAAACCGCGCAACTACCACCGCGAGGCACTGCCGCCGCCACGCACGGACCTGAAAAAGCTGCACATCACCCAGCCGGACGGGCCGAGTTTCAGCGTGGATGGCTGGAACGTGACCTGGCAAGGCTGGACCTTTCGCGTCGGCTTCACCCCGCGTGAAGGACTTGTGCTGCATAATCTGAGCATTGCCGGCCGCTCTGTGATTTATCGCGCCAGCATTTCGGAAATGGTGGTGCCATATGCCGACCCGACCACCAACCATTACTGGAAAAACGCGTTCGACGCGGGCGAATACGGCCTGGGCAAACTGGCCAATCAGCTGGAGCTCGGCTGCGACTGCCTCGGGCTGATCCATTATTTCGACATCCCCGCCGCCGATGATTTCGGCCAGCCGACGCTGATGAAAAACGCCGTGTGCATGCACGAGGAAGATTACGGGGTTTTGTGGAAACACAACGAGTTCCGCACCGATACGTTTGAAACCCGACGCTCCCGCCGCCTGGTGATCAGCTTCTTCGCCACCGTCGGCAACTATGATTACGGGTTTTACTGGTACCTCTACCTCGATGGCACCATCCAACTGGAAGCCAAGCTGACCGGGATTATCCAGACCGCCGCCGTCGCGCCGGGCGAGGCGTATCGCTGGGGCGGCATGGTGGATGAAAACCTCGGCGGGCCGACACACCAGCATTTCTTCAACGCCCGCCTGCATATGATGGTGGATGGCGAGGCCAATACCGTGACCGAGCATGAATTCCTGCCGCGGCCATGGGGGGCGGATAATCCGCACGGCAACGTGTTCGACACCACCAGCCGCGTGCTGTCGCGCGAACGCGATGCGGCGCGGGAGGCGGATGGCCGCACCGGGCGTTACTGGAAAATCAGCAATACCAACGTGGTCAACAGCGTTGGTAAGGCGCCGGCATATAAACTCGCCGTCACCGCCAGCCCGCTGCTGCTCGCGCAGGTGGGCAGTGCCGTGCATCGCCGCGCCGGATTTGCCACCAAACATGTCTGGGTCACCGCCTATGACCCCGCCGAGCGCTTTGCCGCCGGTGAATACCCCAACCAGCATGCCGGGGGCGCCGGGCTGCCGGCCTATATCGCCGACAATGCCAATATCGAGAATACCGACATCGTCGTCTGGCACAGTTTCGGTCACACCCATGTGTGCAAGCCCGAGGATTTCCCGATTATGCCGGTGGAATATGCCGGATTTATGTTGAAACCCAACGGGTTCTTCGCCGGAAATATCGCAATGGATGTGCCGGCGGATACCGACCCCGCATCGGCGCAACACGGCGCAAGCTGTTGTTGTGATTAGACTTCAGCTGGCCGGCGCGGCGGACGCGCCGGGCATTCTGGCGCTGACCCGCGCGGCCTATGCCAAATGGGTGCCGCTGATCGGCCGCGAACCCTGGCCGATGACCGCCGATTACGCCGTGGCGGTGCGCGCGCACCGGATCGATCTGCTCTATGACGGCGCGGTGCTGGCCGGGCTGATCGAAACCATCCGCGCGCCCGATCATATGCTGGTGGAAAATCTGGCAGTCGCGCCAGCGTATCAGGGGCGCGGCCATGCACGGCGACTGATGGCGCAGGCCGAGCAACTGGCGGCGGACCTGCCCGAAATCCGGCTCTACACCAACAGTCGGTTTGCAACCAATATTTCGTTATATCAGCGCCTTGGCTTTGAGATCTCGCACATCCAGACCGTGGACGTCGGCGAGATCACCCATATGCGCAAACGGCTAAAATTTCCATAATATACCTTATGCGACATTTGGCAGTGCGGAGATTTCATGCGATGCTCGCGGCCCTGCCGCACGGCGAGTGCGTTTTCTGGAGATTGGCATGCGCGTTTTCCTGACCGGCGCCACCGGGTTTATCGGCTCGTATCTGGTGCCGGAGTTGCTGCAAGCTGGGCATCACGTCGTTGGGTTGACGCGCAGCGCTGCGAGCGCCGAGGCCCTCACCCGCGCCGGTGCGGTGCCGCTGCAAGGCGATGTAAACGATGCCGACGTGCTGCGGGAGGCCGTGGCGGCCGCGGATGGCGTTATTCACGCCGCGTTCAATCATGATTTCGCCGCGCTGGCGCAGCACAGCGCCGCCGACCGCCAGGTCATCGAGACGCTGGGCGCGGCGCTGGCCGGCACTGACCGGCCGCTTATTGTCAGCTCCGGCACCGGCCTCGCCGACCGGCGCGGCCCGCTGGCTTGCGAAACCGACCCACCCTTCAGCGGCGCCGCTTACCCGCGCGCCGCGACCGAGGATGCGGCGGCGGCAGTATGCGCCCGTGGCGTGCGGGCGATGGTGCTGCGGCTGGCGCAGGTGCACGACACGCGGCATCAGGGCCGGATTGCGCTGCACATCCAACTGGCCCGCCAGCACGGCCACGTGGCCTATGTCGGCGCCGGGGAAAATCGCCTGGCGGCGGTGCATGTCACCGACGCGGTGCGGCTCTATCGCCTGGCGCTGGAACATGGCGAGGCCGGGCGGCGCTACCATGCGGTGGCGGAGGATGGTGTGCCCCTGCACGCCATTGCCGAGGTGATCGGCGCCCGGTTGCGGCTGCCGGTCGGCTCCATTTCGCCGGACGCGGCGGCCGGGTATTTTGGCGGCCTCGCCGGGCTGGCCCAAATGGACCTGCCGGCCTCCAGCGCCCTCACCCGCCAGCGCCTGGACTGGACGCCAACCGGCCCGGACCTGCTGTCTGACCTGCGGGCCTTGCCGGATGACGTCGGGCATTGACGGCATATATGCTGTTGTTTTAACACTATATTTTAATGGCAAGGCCCGCAAATATGTCGTTCACCCTGCGCGCGTTGACCGACCTGACCGAGGATGACGTGGCGGCACTGGCTTCGGTGTTGATCGACTGCGTGGCCGGCGGTGCGTCGGTCAGCTTCATGCACCCCCTGCCCGACCCCAAAGCGCGCGCGTTCTGGCGCGGCCTGGCCGGCGATGTGCGCAGCGGCGACCGGGTGTTGCTGGTGGCGGAAGATGCGGCGGGGATTTTCGGCACCGTGCAGGTGGTGCTGAGCCAGCCGGACAACCAGCCGCATCGGGCGGATATCGCCAAAATGCTGGTGCATCGCCGCGCCCGCCGCCAGGGCGTGGGGGCCGCGCTGATGCAGGCGGCAGAGGACGCGGCCCGCGCCGCCGGCAAGACGCTGCTGGTGCTGGATACCTTCACCGGCGATGCGGGGGGGCGGCTGTATCAGCGCCTGGGCTGGCAATTTGTCGGCACCATCCCCGATTACGCGCTGCATCCGCATGGCGGGTTGGGCAGCACCAGCCTCTATTACCGCCGGTTGGCGTAAATGGGCGGCATTCACGTTCTGGCCGCCTTGCTCAGCGCGGTGCTGCATGCCGGCTGGAACGCGGCGGTGAAAGCCAGCCCGCAACCGGCCGAGGCGATGGCCGGGCAGATGGTGATCGGCGCGGTGCTGATCCTGCCGGCCCTGGCCTGGACCGGCCTGCCGGCTTTGGCCGCCTGGCCGTGGATGATCGCCTCCACCGCCACCAACCTGCTGACCATCGCGGTGATGTTGCATGCCTACACGCTGGGCGGGTTTGGCGTGGTCTACCCGGTGATGCGCGCGGTGTCCGTGCTGTGCGTGGTGCCGCTTTCGGCGGGGCTGGCCGGGGACCATCTCAGCCTCGGCGCGCTGGGCGGCATCGGGCTGATCGCCGGGTCACTGGCGATGCTGGCGCTGAGCGCCGGGCGCGACCAGAGTTTCAGCCCGCGCGCCTTGCTGTGGACGCTCGCCGCCGGGGTTTGCACCGGCGGCTATGTGATGTTCGATGCGCGCGGGGTGCGGCTGTCCGGCTCGTCACTGTCCTACGGGTTCACGGTTTCGATCGTCAACGCGCTCACCATGTCCTGGCGGGTACGCAAATTCGGCGCGCCTTGGCAGATCGTGCGGCGGAACTGGCGCATCTCCACCCCGGCGGCCATCGCCTCCATGGCGTCCTACCTGCTGATCCTGTGGGTGTGGACCCAGGCGCCCATCGCCCCCGCCGCCGCCTTGCGCGACACCAGCGCGGTGTTCGCCATCCTGATCGCGGTGGTCTGGCTGAAGGAGCGCATCACCCCTGCCCGCCTCGCCGCCCTGGTTCTGGCGGCGGCGGCGGTGCCGTTGCTGCGGTTGGCTTAGCGCCGCCGCAGCTGGGTCACGTCGCGCACCGCGCCGCGCGAGGCGGAGGTGGTGAGCGCGGCGTAGGCTTGCAGCGCCTGCGAGACCTTGCGATCGCGCTTGACCGGCTGCCAGGCTTTATCGCCGCGGGCTTCCATCGCCACCCGGCGGGCGGCCAGCACCTCGTCAGACACATCCACGTTCAGGGCGCGATTGGGAATGTCGATGATGATGGTATCGCCCTCCTCCACCAACCCGACATTGCCGCCTTCCGCCGCTTCCGGCGACATGTGGCCGAGGCACAGGCCGGACGAGCCACCGGAGAAACGGCCATCGGTAACCAATGCGCAGACTTTGCCGAGGCCTTTGGACTTGAGGTAGCTGGTGGGATACAGCATTTCCTGCATGCCCGGCCCGCCCTTCGGGCCTTCGTAGCGCACCAGCACCACGTCCCCGGCTTTCACCTTGCCGGACAAAATGCCGCTCACCGCGTCGTCCTGGCTTTCGAAAATGCGCGCCGGGCCTTTGAAGGTCAGGATGGAGGCGTCCACCCCGGCGGTTTTCACGATGCAGCCTTCCAGCGCGATATTGCCGTAGAGCACCGCCAGCCCGCCATCCTGGCTGAAGGCGTTGGCGCGGTCGCGGATCACACCTTTGCTGCGGTCGGCGTCCAGATCATCCCAGCGCGACGACTGGCTGAAGGCGATCTGCGTCGGCACGCCGCCCGGCGCGGCGCGGAAGAATTCGGCCACTGACGGGCTGTTGGTGCGCTTGATATCCCAGCGCGCCAGCCCGTCGGCCAGGGTTTTGGCATGGATGGAGGACACCGAGGTATCCAGCAGGCCGCAGCGATCCAGTTCGCCCAGAATGCCCATGATGCCGCCGGCCCGGTGCACATCTTCCACATGCACATTGGCCACCGCAGGTGCGACCTTGCACAGCACCGGCACCTTGCGCGACAGCCGGTCGATATCGGCCATGGTGAAATCCACCCCGGCTTCCTGCGCTGCCGCCAACAGGTGCAGCACCGTATTGGTGGAGCCGCCCATGGAGATATCCAGGCACATCGCGTTTTCAAACGCCGCCTTGCTGGCGATGCTGCGCGGCAGCACGGAGGCATCGTCCTGCTCGTAATAACGCTGCGCCAGATCCACGATCACCCGGCCGCATTCCAGAAACAGCGCCTTGCGGTCCGAATGGGTGGCGAGTTGGGTGCCGTTTCCGGGCATGCCGAGCCCGAGGGCCTCGACCAGACAATTCATCGAATTGGCGGTGAACATGCCCGAGCAGCTGCCGCAGGTAGGGCAGGCCGAGCGTTCGATCACGTCCACTTCCGCATCCGTCATCTTGTCGTCGGCGGCGTAGATCATGGCGTCGATCAGGTCGATCTTGCGGTCGATACCGCCGAACACCACCTTGCCGGCTTCCATCGGGCCGCCGGAGACGAACACGGTGGGGATATTCAGCCGCAACGCCGCCATCAGCATGCCCGGGGTGATTTTGTCGCAGTTGGAAATGCACACCAGCGCATCGGCGCAGTGGGCGTTGACCATGTATTCCACCGCATCCGCGATCAGCTCGCGCGACGGCAGGCTGTAGAGCATACCGTCATGCCCCATGGCGATCCCGTCATCCACCGCGATGGTGTTGAATTCCTTGGCAACGCCGCCAGATGCCTCGATTTCCCGCGCCACCATCTGGCCGAGGTCTTTCAGATGCACATGCCCGGGCACGAACTGGGTGAAGGAATTGGCGATGGCGATGATCGGCTTGCCGAAATCGCCGTCTTTCATGCCGGTGGCGCGCCACAACCCGCGGGCGCCGGCCATGTTGCGGCCATGGGTGGTGGTGCGGGAACGATATGCGGGCATGGTGGATCCTCCGAAACTTGCGCATCATCTGCCTTAACAGATGGGCCGCTGTCCACTCCGCGCAACGCGGAATTGACCCGCGCCCGGCGGGTTCGTAGACCTTGGTCATGCAAACCGCCGAGACCGAACTCCGCCGCCTGCTCGACATCATGGCCGCTTTGCGCGCGCCGGTCACTGGCTGCCCGTGGGACCAGGTGCAAACCTACGCCACCATCGCGCCCTATACGATCGAGGAGGCGTATGAAGTCGCCGATGCGATCACCCGGCGGGACTTCACCGATTTGCCGGACGAACTCGGCGATCTGCTGTTTCAGGTGGTGTTCCACGCCCGCATGGCCGAAGAAGAAGGCCGGTTCGCCTTTGCCGACGTGGCGCGCAGCATCGCCGATAAAATGCTCCGCCGGCACCCGCATGTGTTCGCCGAGGCGGAAATCCGCAACGCCAGCGCGCAAACCGAAGCCTGGGAGGCGCAGAAGCGCCGGGAACGGGCAGCCAAGGCGCAAGCCGGGGTGCTGGCCGGCATTCCGGTGGCGCTCCCTGCCCTCACCCGCGCGCAGAAACTCGCCGCCCGGGCCGCGCGCGTCGGGTTCGACTGGCCGGATGCGGCGGCGGTGCTGGAAAAGCTGGACGAGGAAGCCGCCGAAGTGCGGGCCGAACTCTCCACCGCCGATCCGGCGCGCTTGCAGGATGAAGTGGGCGATATGCTGTTCGTGCTGGTCAATCTGGCGCGCAAGCTCGATCTGGACGCCGAAGCCTGCCTGCGCCACGCCAACGCCAAGTTCGAGCGGCGGTTCAATGCGGTGGAGGCGCTGTTTGCCGCTGAGGGGCGCGGGCTAGCAGAGACGACGTTGCAGGAGATGGACGCCGCCTGGGACGCAGTCAAGCAAACCGAGGTGAAATCATGACCCGCCGCGCATTCGCCGCCGTCGCGGTGTAGGGCCGTTGCCACTCACCATCCTGCTGACATTCATCGCCATGACGGCCTTTGCCGCCAATTCGCTGCTGGCGCGGGCGGCCTTGGCCGGCAACGCCATAGATGCCGGCAGCTTCACGGCGATCCGCATCCTGTCTGGCGCCTTGGCATTGGCGGCGTTGCTGCTGGCGCGGGATCGTCGCAATCCGCTGCGCCCGCTTCCCGGGCGTTGGCTCTCGGCCATCGCCTTGCTGGTCTATGCGCTGGCGTTTTCGCTGGCCTATCTGCGGTTGAGCACCGCCGCGGGCGCGTTGATCCTGTTCGCCGCCGTGCAGGGCAGCATGATCTGCTGGGGCGTGTTGCACCGCGACCGCCCAACCCCCGCCGAACTCGCCGGTCTCGCCGTCGCCTTTGGCGGCTTCGTCTACCTGCTGCTGCCCGGCCTTGGCACCCCCGACCTGCAAGGCAGCCTGTTGATGATGGTTTCCGGCATCGCCTGGGGCGCCTATTCGCTGGTCGGCCGCGGGGTTCGTGATCCGCTTGGCGCGACCGCGGGCAACTTCCTGCGCGCCGCGCCGTGCTGCCTGCCAGTGGCTGCGTGGTCGCTATGGGCCGGCCATGCCAACGCCGCCGGGATCGCGCTCGCCATAACCTCAGGCGTCGTGACCTCGGGGCTGGGCTACGCCGTTTGGTACCACACCATCCCGCGCCTCAGCACGACGCAGGCTGCCACGGTGCAACTCACCGTTCCCATTCTCGCCGGGATCGGCGCGGTTGCTTTCCTGACCGAAACCTTGACCCAGCGCCTGGTGGTCGCAGCGATCTGCGTGCTGGGCGGGGTCGCGTTCACCATTCTGCGTCGCCGGCGGCCTGGCTGAGCCGCCAGACTTAAAGTGAAACCTCGGTCAAAAACGCCTCAACCAGCGCATTAAATTCGGCCGGCCGCTCAAAATACGCCGAATGCGCCGCGCGTTCGATCAGCGCGAAGCGGGCGTTTTCATTCACCGCCGCGACCCCTTCCAGCCCGACGGCCGGGATCACCATATCCTCCGCATTGCCGATCAGCAGCACCGGGCAGGCGATACGGGACAGGTCTTGCGGCGCCCGGTTGCGGGCCTGCATCAGCTTCATGCGCAAGGCCTGCTTGTCGAGCGCGGCGTTCAGATCGTCGATGTGCTTGTACAGCAGATGCATCGCCGGTTGTTCGGCCTGCATACGCAGCCCGGCGGCGGGGTGGATGTTGTTCTGCATGTAGGCCGCCATCGCCTGCCCGCTGGCGGCTTCCCAATCGGCCAGGCGCGGCAGGAATTCGGCCGGCAGTTGCCGCACATCCAGCGCCCCGGTGGTGGCGGCCAGCACCATGGCCCGCAGCCCGGCCGGCTGGCGCAGCGCGTATTCCACGCAGGTCCACCCGCCCATGGATTGCGCCACCAGGCGGAACTCGGTGAAGCCGAGATGCGCCACCAGGGCTTCAAGGTCGTCGGCGTAATCCTGCGGGTTCGGCCCGCCCGGCGGCATGCTGGAGGGGTGGAAGCCGCGATGGGCGAAGGTGACGCAGGTGTGGTTGGTGGCGAAATGCGCAACCTGCTGAAACCACGACATATGGTTGCCGCCGAGGCCATGGGCGAAAATGATCGCCGGGCCCTCGCCGGTCACTTCATAGGCGATGGTGCAATCCGGGCGGGTGAGCGTGCCGAGGCGGCGGGGTGGGAACATGATCGGGCGTCCTTCTCAGGTCATTTCTATCATGATGTGCTGGCGGTAGGCCGGGCGCTGGGTCAGCCGGTTGTACCACGCGCGCAGATGCGGGGTTTCCGGCAGATCATCGCGCCGCAGCGGCAGGTTCAGCCAGCGATACACCATCACCCCCACGGGAATGTCGCCAATGGTGAAATCTGGCCCGGCGACATAGGGGGCATCCGCCAAATACCGGTCCAACCGTGCCCAGAGCGCGCCGGTGGCGACGCGCGCGGCCTCGATCGCCGCATGGTCGCGCTGCGCCTCTGGGGTGCGGATCAGGCCCCAGAACACCGTGGTCATGCCGGACTGAATGGTGCTGAGTTGCCAGTCCATCCAACGTTCGGCATGGCCGCGGGCCTTCGGGTCGGCCGGCCAGAAGCCGGGCGGGCCGTAGCTGGCGCCGAGGTAGCGGACGATGGAATTGCTTTCCCACAGCACGTAGCCGGCATCATCGATGGTCGGCACCACGCCGTTCGGGTTTAGCGCCCGATACCAGGGCTGGTCATTGCCGCCAAACGCGCCGCCGATATCCTGCCGCGTGTAGGTCAGGCCACACTCATCCGCGGCCCACAGCACCTTCTGCACGTTGCTGGAGTTCGCCCGGCCGAGAATCTTCAACATCCGTCCATTCCTGTTTCGCCCTGACCAGCACCATGCCGAACAACCACAGCATCGCCAACAGGCCAAATGGGATCAAGGTGGCGCCGGCGATGATACGCGTCAGGAACGGGGCGATATAGACCACCGCCATGCCGGTTTTCTGCCAGGGCCGGAAGCCGTGCTGCTGACCGTGCACCAGCAGGAAGGCCAGAGCCGGCGCCAGGGCCACCAGATCGTAATCCAGCACATAGGGCGTGCTGAGCAGGGAGCCGATGATCAGCCCGGCATATTTCAGCCGCCGGTCGGCGCGGCCATGCCACAGCCAGGCCACGGCGAGCACCACGGCGAGGGTGACCGCGCCTTGCACAGCGTACGCGGCCGGCGCCCCTGCCCCCAAAGCGCGGACGGCGGCGAAGCTGCTCTGGATTTTCTCCCACCCGGTATTGCCCTGCTCCAGTACCACTTCGCGGGTGAAGGCGAGGCTGGCGCGGAAGGCGAGCCAACTGGGCAGGCCGAACGCGGCCAGGCTGGCCACGGTCATCGCCGCCACGCCGAGGGCGGCCGCCGCGGTGGCGGCAAAGCGGCGGTCGGCCAGCAGCGCCACCGGCAGCACCAGGCCGAATTGCGGCTTATAGGCCAGCAGGGCAAAGCACAGCCCGGCCAGCCACGGCCGCTTGGGCAGCGCGAGCACCCCGAAGCCGAGCAAGGCCGCAGTCAGAAACCCGTTATGGCCGTGGCCGAGATTGACGAACACGGCGGGAAAGCCGAGCGCGCCAAGCAGCAGCCAGCGGCTGGGCGCGATGCGCCAGATCATCGCGCCGTACAGCGCCAGCGTGCTGGCCTGCCACACCAACAGCGCCCACAGATACGGCAGCACGGCCAGCACCGTGGCCAAAGCGAGGAAATACGGCGGATAATGCCAGCCATAGAACGGCGTCGCCGGGCCAAACAGCCGCCGCAACAGCGCGTAATGCTGCGGCGGATCGAACGGCAGCGCCGGGTTGCCATCGAGCACGCTGACGCCGGCGGCCCAAACCTGGCTGAAATCTGCCCCCAAAGGCCGGCCAGTGATGTCGATATCGCCATGCGCGGTGGCCACCGCGCCGGCGATGGCGGCCAGGGTGATGGCGATCAGCAGCAGCGGGTAGGCGTGCAGCCGCGCAGGCGTCAGCCAGGCGCCGCTGCGCAGGCTGTCAAGCACGGTCGGCCTCAAAGCGCATCCGGTCCGCCGGGCGCAGCCGGACGGTCATGCGGATCGCCTCCGCATCGTCCTCGCGCGCGACGACTTCGCCGTGCTGGTACAGCCAGGCCTGCCCGGCGCCGTCGCTGGGGGCCAGGGTGAAGGTGACGACCTGCATGCCCTCGCCGATGCGGGCGTCAATCGCGGCTTTCAGCCGGTCCAGCCCTTCGCCGTCGATGGCCGATACGGCGATGGCGCCCTTGCTGATCGGCACCTGGTCCACGCCGCCGAGCAGATCCGCCTTGTTCAGCACTTCCAGGGTGCGGGCGGGCCATTCTTCGTCCAGCGTGCCGTCTTTGACCATGCCGGACAGCACGTTCAGCACGTCGGTGCGCTGGCCATCCGTGTCCGGGTGGGCGGCGTCGCGGACGTGCAGGATCACGTCGGCTTCCGACACTTCCTCCAGCGTGGCGCGGAAGGCTTCCACCAGTTCGGTCGGCAATTCAGAGATGAACCCCACCGTGTCCGACAGGATCACCTGCCGGCCGGAGGGCAGTTTCAGCCCGCGCATCGTCGGGTCCAGCGTGGCGAATAGCTGGTCCTTCGCCATCACCTCCGCCCCGGTGAGCGCGTTGAACAGGGTGGATTTGCCGGCATTGGTGTAACCGACCAGGGCGACCACCGGGAACGGCACCCGCTTGCGGGCGGAACGGTGCAGGCCGCGGGTGCGGCGCACCTGCTCCAACTCTTTCTTCAGCCGCACGATACGGTCGCCGATCAAGCGGCGATCCGCCTCAATCTGGGTTTCACCGGGGCCACCGAGGAAGCCGAAGCCGCCGCGCTGGCGTTCCAGATGGGTCCAGGACCGCACCAGCCGGCTGCGCTGATAGTCCAGATGCGCCAGCTCGACTTGCAGCGAGCCTTCCTTGGTGCGGGCGCGGGCGCCGAAAATATCCAGGATCAGGCCGGTGCGGTCGATGACCTTGCAGCCCCAGGCTTTTTCCAGGTTGCGCTGCTGCACCGGGGTGAGCTGCGCATCGACCACGACCACATCGACATGCTGGGCTTCGAGGATCTTTTGCTGGATTTCGATCTGGCCGGAGCCGAGCAGGCTCGATGAGCGGCGTTCGCGCAGCGGCACGATGACGCTGTGCACCACCACCAGCTCGATGGATGCGGCCAAGCCGACGGCTTCCGCCAGCCGCGCTTCGGCGGAGCGGTGCGCGTCCCCGCCATAGGTTTTTTCCCAGGGCAAGATGACCGCGGCGCGCGTCGGCGCGTCGCGGTCGTCGTTCGCCGCAGCCTTCCGGTCTGCGGGAAAATCAGTTGGCGTCAGGTTCCTGTCCCCGCGGTGCGAGGGTCAGCGTGTTCGGCGAGGGCGGGGTGGGAACCCCATCGAACAACTGGATCGGCGCGCCGGGCATGACGGTGCTGATGGCGTGCTTGTAGACCAGCTGGGTATGCCCGTCGCGGCGCAGCAGCATGGAGAAATTGTCGAACCAAGTGATAATGCCCTGAAGCTTGACGCCGTTGACCAGGAACACCGTAACCGGGGTTTTGGCTTTGCGCACGTGGTTCAGGAACACATCCTGCACGTTTTGCGTTTTTTCGGTTGCCACGATTGCTTTCCTTCTTGTGATTCGTGGTGAAAGTCGTCTGCGGACCGCGATCGAGCGCGGCCCAAGTAGGTTCAGATGTAGGTCAGCGCCCCGCCGGCACAAGCCGCCGCAGCACGGTTTCGAGTTCGATCAGGTCTGGCAGCTGCAGATGCGGCGCCCAGCCCTGTTCCGCCATACCAGCCGGCCCGCCATCATGCGTGGCGTCGCCGATTAATATTGCAGTGCAGCATGACGCATAAGCGGCCTGCATGTCCACCCCTGTATCGCCGATATACCAGACGCAAGCCCCTGATTTTACGCCAATCCGTTCTAGCGCATGCCAGAGTGGCGCCGGGTGCGGCTTGGCGTGGGCGGCGTCGTCCGCCCCGATGATGGCGCCGAAATAGCCATCCCAGCCCAGCCGGGCGACCTCTTTGCGCAGCGGGACGCCGGATTTGTTGGACACAATGGCCTGCGGCAAATGCGCCGCCGCCTGCAAGACCGCCGCCGCACCGGGCATGGCGCGGAGCCCGTCGAGGTGCACCGCGTCGAAACTGGCGAGGAAGATATCCCGCGCCCGCTGCCAGTCTGGCCCGAATAGCGGGGGGAACGCATCGCGGATGGACAATTTGGCGCCGCCGCGCATCTGCGCCTCCGTCCATTCCGGCAGGCCGAACTCCCGGAACGCCACATTGATCGCCGCGGTCATCGACGCCCAGTTATCGGCGAGCGTGTTGTCCCAATCCCATAAGATCGCCGCTGGTGCGTTCATGTTCCCCCGCCTTTGCATTCGCGATGACGTCTGTTAGCACGCGGGCACCATGTTTCGGAGCCTCGCCATGACCGCCTCGATGATCGATTCCCAGGTCTTTCGCCATATTTTCAGCACCGAGCCGATGCGCCAGGTGTTTTCGGACGAAGCGCGGGTGCAATATTACCTGGATATTGAAGCGGCTTTGGCCAAGGTGCAGGGGCGTATGGGCATTATCCCGGCCGAGGCGGCCGAGGAGATCATCGCCCACTGCCATGCCGAGCAGTTCGACATGCAGAAGCTGAAAACCGCCACCGAGCGCATTGGCTACCCGGTGTTGCCGGTGGTGCAGCAACTGGTTGGGCTGTGCCGCGACGGGTTGGGCGAATGGTGCCATTGGGGCGCCACCACGCAGGACATTACCGACACCGCCACCGTGATGCAGATCCGCGCCGCACTGGATCTGATCGAGGCGGATCTGAAAGCGATTTCCACCGCCCTGGCCGGGCTGGCGAAACAATATCGCGATACGCCGATGGCCGGGCGCAGCAACTTGCAGCAGGCCACCCCGATCACCTTCGGCTATAAATGCGCGGTGCTGCTGGCCGGGTTCCAACGCCATCTGGAGCGGCTGCGTGAATTGCGCCCCCGCGTGCTGGTCGGCGAATTTTCCGGCGCCACCGGGACGCTGGCGTCGCTGGGGGCCGAGGGTCTGGCGGTGCAGGAGGCGCTGATGGCCGAGCTTGGCCTCGGCCAGCCGGAGATTGCCTGGCACACCATGCGCGACCGTATTGCCGAGGCGGGCTGCTTCCTGGGCTTGGTGACGGGCACGCTGGGCAAGATCAGCATGGATGTGAAGCTGATGATGCAAACCGAGGTGGAGGAGGTCTACGAGCCGTTCCACGAAGGGCGCGGATCGTCCAGCACCATGCCGCAAAAGCGCAACCCGATTGCCTCGAACTACATCCATGCCTGTATTTCCATGGTGCGCCAGCATGTCGCCGCCCTACTGGATGCGATGGTGGAGGACCATGAACGCTCCACCGGGCCGTGGGAGATCGAATGGATCGCGGTGCCGGAGATTTTCTGCCTCACCGCCGGGGCGCTGAAGCACGCGCGCAACATCGTCGAGGGCTTGCAGGTGGACCCGGTGCGGATGCGCGCCAATCTGGACCTGACCAAGGGGCTGACGCAGTCGGAAGCGGTGATGATGGGCCTTGGCCCGGCCTTGGGCCGGCAGTTGGCGCATGACCTGGTGTATGACATCTGCCGCGAGGTGATCGCCGGCAAAGGCACCTTCCTCGACCTGCTGGCCGGGCATCCGCAGATCGCGCCGCATCTAACCCGCGAGCAGCTTGCGGGCTTCCTGGACCCGGCGAATTATGTCGGCCTGTCCGGTGAGATGGTCGATCGGGTGCTGGCGCGGGAGCCGAAGTGATGCCGGATATTGATCTGCTGCGGTCGTGGATCGGCCGGCAGGAAACCTTGCACGATCGCGCCAGCCTGTTCCCGGTTGCCGCCTTGTCCGCCACGCTCGACCGGCCGGACCCAGCGCCAGCCGAGGGCGATGTGCTGCCGCCGATGTGGCATTGGTTATATTTCCTGCCGACCGCGCCGCAATCCGGCCTGGGGCCGGATGGCCACCCCAAGCGCGGCGGCTTTCTGCCGCCGGTGCCGCTGCCGCGCCGCATGTGGGCGGGCGGGCGGTTGGAATTCCGCGCGCCGATCCGGCTGGGCGAGAAGATCCAGCGCGTATCGACCATCAAGGACGTGACGCTGAAGGCCGGACGCAGCGGCAAGATGGTATTCGTGCTGGTGCACCATGAGGTGCATGGCGAAGCCGGGCTGGCGCTGACCGAGGAGCATGACATCGTCTACCGCGACGCGCCGGGTGCGGCGGAAGCGCCGCCGCCTGCCCGCCCTGCCCCGGCCGGCGCGGTCTGGCAGCGCGAGATCACGCCCGATGACGTGCTGCTGTTCCGCTATTCCGCGCTGACCTTCAACGGCCACCGCATTCACTACGACCGGCGCTACGTGACCGAGGTGGAGGGCTATCCTGGCCTGATCGTGCACGGGCCGTTGATCGCCACGTTGCTGGTGGATCTGGTGCGCCGCAACAGCGCGCAGACGGTGACCGCGTTCCGCTTCCGCGCCGTGCGGCCAATTTTCGACATCACCCGGTTTTCGGTTTGCGGCACGCCGCAGCCGGACGGCACGGTGGCGTTGTGGGCGCAGGACGAAAGCGGCGCGCTGTGCATGGAGGCCGAAGCGAAGTTAGCCTAACCGCGAAAGCCGGGGATGCGGGCGATGGCCTGCATCACCGCGCTGGGCGTGATCAGGCGGGAGCATTCGAACTGGCGCGGCGTGCCGGCATGGCGCGGGCACCACAGAAAATCATGGTGGTCGAAGCGTTCCTTCGGGTCATTCCAGCAGGAATTGCAGGCGTGCCAGTTATGCACCCGGTACGGCGTGGCAAATTCCGTGTCGGGATGGGTGAAGCCGCTGATCAGCACCACTGGAATGCCGGTGGCCCAGGCGAGCCAGGCGAGGCCGCTGGACAGGCCGATGAAGAAATCCGCGTGGCGCAGCATCTGCGCCCGGTCCAGCAAGGGCCGGTCGCCGGTGGCATCGTCCACGCCGTGCGGAATATGCGTCCACATCAGCCCGTTTCCGTGCACCGGTTTCTGGTCGATGCACACCACCCGGTAGCCGGCGGCCTTCAGTCCGGCCACCACTTCGCGCCAGCCGTCGGGGTTGTTCCAGTATTTGCAGCCGCTGCTGGATTGCACGGCGATGCAGACATAGGGCTCCGCAAAGGGCCGCGGGCTGGCGGGCAGTGCGAGGCGCGGCGCGACCTCTGACGGGTCTACGCCAAGGATAAACCCGGCGGTGCGGTGCAGGCCGACCTGGCGGAAATCGGTCGGTTGCCAGTCGCAGGCGGTATCGTCGAAAAACAGGCCGATGCTGTAGGTGGCGTAGAACTGGTCCGCCACCACCGCCGCATGCGGCACCAGCCGCAATGTGGGATAGGCGTCCGCCAGCAGCGGGATCAGCAGGTCCGACAGCGCGCAGGTGACGCGGACACCGGGATGGGTGGCGGCGAAGCGTTCGGCGTAGGGGAACCAGGCGAGGATATCGCCGAGCGTGCCGACCGGGAACTGGATCAGCACATCCTGCCCGGCGGCGTCGTAGTCGTGCAGCAGGATCGGGCTTGGCGCGGCGCCGGCATCGTCGTCCCAGACTTCCAGCCGGAAGCGCACGAACCAGCGTTTGGCGGAATTGACGAAGGCGCCTTGGTTGGTGCTTTCAAACAAAATATTGCCGCTGTCGAGGTCGCGCAGGCGGATGCGCCAATGGCCATGCTCGCGCGCTGGCAGCGAGACGCGGGCGCCGAGGTTAAAGTCGAAACGAATGCCGTCTGGCCCCAACTGGGTTGGCAGCGCCGCCGGGGCGGGATAGGCGGGCGGGACCGCCGGGGCATCCGGCGGCGGCGCGGCGGAGGATGGCATGTTTGGTCCCTGCGGTCGTTACCACCGGGAGTGTAATAAGTTCGTTCTGCTTTGCCAATCGACGCTAGAGAGCCGCGATCAGCGCCGCCCAACGGTCGAGGCGCGGCAGCACCTCCTCCCGCCCGGCCGATGGCAGGTTCATGATCATCCGCACCACCCCGGCATCGCGGTCGCGCTTCAGCGCGTCCAGGTCGGGCTTGCCGCCCCAGACCGAGACCGGCAGGCTATCCGGCGCGCGGCCGGCTTCGGCGAGCAAGGCGCGGAATTCCGGCAATTTGTCCACCACATCGGCATATTGCGGCCGGGTGCGGTGCGGCATCCAGCCATTGCCGTAGCGTATGGCGCGCCGGGCGCCATAGGGAAACGCGCCGCCGACCAGAATGGGTGGGTATGGCCGTTGCACCGGCTTGGGCCAGGCGTAAATCGGGTCGAAATTGACCAGATCGCCGTGATATTCGGCCTTGGACTGGGTCCAGATCGCCTGCATCGCCTCGATCCGTTCGCGCGCCAGCTTGTGCCGTGTGGCGAAGACGGTGCCGTGGTTTTCCATCTCCTCCCGGTTCCAGCCATTGCCGACGCCGAACAGGAAGCGCCCCCCGGAGACCTGATCGAGCGAGGCGACCGATTTCGCGGTCTGGATCGGGTCGCGCTGGGCGACCAGGCAGACGCCGGTGCCGATTTTCAGCCGTGTGGTCGCCGCCGCCACCGCAGTCAGCGCCACGAACGGATCGAGCGTATCGTAATAGGCTTTCGGCAGTTCGCCACCGGCGGGAAAGCCGCTCTCCCGCCCGACCGGAATATGCGAATGCTCTGGCGCCCAGCAGGACTCGAAGCCGCGCGCCTCCAGCTCACGCCCCAGCTCGGCGGGGGCGATGGAATAGTCGGTGAAGAAAATCGCAGCCCCGATCTGCATGACTACCTCCGCTCGAAATCCGACCTCTCATCAATCGGCAGGCCTTGCAGGAAGCGGCGCAGGCAGTCCATCGCCATTTCGATCGCGCCGAGGCGGATCCATTCGCGGCCGCCGAGAATGCGCGCCTGCCTTGTGACCACCGCGCCGCCATCGGCGATGCCGATATCGATGCTGCCGCCGAGGTCCATCCGGTCTGGCCCATCATCCACGCTGATGATCACCGCCAGCGCCGTGGTGGCGCCGGCTTGGGTCGCGGCTTCCAGCGCCACGCTGGCGGCATCGCGGCTTTCGGCGCGGGAGACGACGCCACGGCGGAACACGGCCTCCGCACCGGGCAGATGCGCCATGCGGGCAACGATGCCGCCGGCGGTGTAGGTTTCCACCACCGCGAGCGATTTATCCGCCCGCTGCAAGCCGGCGAGCAGCACGCCTTCCAGGGTCTGGTCGTCCTCGGCGAGGATGAAATTGCCCATGCGGCGGCGCACCTCGGCCATCACCGGGGCGAGTTTGATCTCCACATCATCACGATCCACCCCGCGCACCAGCAGCTTGGTTTCGAGTTGCGGATAATGCGCGCGGAAACCGAGCTTGACGCTGCCATCGGGCACCAGCGCCTCTACCCCATCCAGCAACTGGTCCACATGCGACTCGCCCAGGCCGTAGGAATGGAAGCGCTTGAGGTGGATGATCCCCGGCGTGCCGGCGCGGGCCAGCAGGCGCGGGATAATCTGTTCCTCCAGCATGCGGCGCACTTCGCGCGGCACGCCGGGGGTGAAGAAGAAGCGCGCTTTGCCGATATCGAGCGCGAAGCCGCAAGCGGTGCCGATCGGGTTGTCCAGCACCTCCGACCCCGCCGGCAGCATCGCCTGCTTGCGGTTGTTCGGCGGCATGGTGCGGCCACGGCGGGTGAAAAACCCTTCCATGGTCGCAAGCCAGTCCTCGTTCAGCACCAGGCCGACGCCGGCAGCCTCGGCGGCGATTTCCTGGCTCAGGTCATCCACCGTCGGGCCGAGCCCGCCATTGACGATGACGATGTCCGCGCGCGCGCTGGCGAGGCGGAAGGCTTCCAGCAGCATGCCACGGTCGTCGCCGACCGTGGTGCCCCAGATGACGGACAGGCCGACATCTTCCAGCTTCTGGCTGACATAGCTGAAATTGGAGTTGACGATCTTGCCGGTCAGCACCTCGTCGCCGGTGCAGAGAATCTCGATGCGCATGCGTAATCCTGGCTCAGGCGGCGTAGTAACCGCCGTCGATAATGTGGGAGGCGCCGGTCATGAAGCTGGCTTTGTCGGACAGCATCCAGACCACCGCTTCGGCGATTTCTTCCGGCACGCCCAGGCGCTTCATCGGCACTTTTTCCATCAGCAGGTCGAAGCGGGCCGCCATGGTCGGGTCGGTCATCGGGGTTTTGATGTAGCCGGGATTGACGCAGTTCACCCGGATATTGTCCTGCGCATATTCCATCGCCGCGGTTTTGGTGATGCCGACGACGCCGTGTTTGGAGGCGACGTAGTTGGTGGCGGTGGGCAGGCCGACGAGGCCGGCGATGGAGGCGGTGTTGACGATGGCGCCGCCGCCTTGTTTCAGCATTTCAATGATTTCGTATTTCATGCACATGAACACGCCGGTGAGGTTGACGGCGAGCATGTCATCGAAGGACTGGCGCGACATCTCATGCGTGCGCTGGCCGACCGGGCCGACGTTGCGCGGCGAAATGCCGGCATTGTTGTAGGCGCAGTCGATCCGGCCGAAGGCGGCGACGGTGCGGGCGACCATGCCGGCGACATCGGCTTCCACCGCCACATTGCCGCCTAGCCCGATGGCCTGCCCGCCAGAGGCGTTGATCAGCGCCACCGTGCTGGCGGCGGCTTCCTCCGTAATGTCCGCCACCGCCACGCGCGCGCCTTCACGCGCCATGGCCAAGGCGGTTGCCCGGCCGAGGCCGGAGCCGCCGCCGGTGACCAGGCCGGCTTTGCCCGCTAAAATGCCTGTCATCGCTCTCTCCCGTATTTTTCTTTGTTTTATGACCACGCCGACTGCAACGCCGCCACGGCCATCGTTACGGCGGTGGCGGAGGCGCGGGTGATGCGGCCGGTGGTGAGGAAGCCGTGCATCTGGTCGGCGAAGTGGACGTAGATGGTGGACACCCCTTCCCGCTCCAGGCGCTGGGCGTATTCGCGGCCTTCGTCGTTCAGCGGATCATGCGAGCAGGTCAGCACGAAGGCGGGCGCGACGCCGGACAGATCCACCACCCGCGCCGGGCTGGCGCGCCAGTCCATCACATCGCGCTCGCCGGCCAGATAATGGTCGATGAACCAGCGCATGGTGCCGGCGGTGAGCGGCACGCCTTCCTTGACCCGCGCGACCGAGGGGGTTTGCATGGCCATGTCGGTGGCGGGGTAGATCAGCATCTGGAAGCGGATTTTCGGCAGGTAGCCATCACGCGACATGATCGCCATCACCGCGGCGAGGTTGCCACCGGCGCTGTCGCCACCCACGGCGATGCGGCCGGCATCCACGCCCAAGGCCGCGCCTTGTTCGATGATCCAGCGCGTTGCCGCGGCGGCATCGTTGACGGCAGCGGGGAATTTATGTTCCGGCGCCATGCGGTAATCCACCGCGACCACGCAGCATTGCGCTTCATTGGCCATTTGCCGGCAGACCTGGTCGTGGCTGTCGAGGTCACCGATCACCCAGCCGCCGCCGTGGTAATAAATCAAGGTCGGCAACGCGGTGCCGGCTTCGGTGCCCAGGCCGCGATAGAGCCGCAGCGGAATGTCGCCCAATGGGCCAGGGGCGGCGAGGTTGCGCACTTCGGCACAGTCTGGCGGGTCCGGCTGGGTGACGGTGCGGCCGGCGCTGTAGACCTTGCGCGCGTCCTCAACGCTCATCTCCGTCAGCGGCGGGCGGCCGGAGGCTTTGACCATCGCCAGCAGGCGTTGGGCGTCTTCATGCAGGACCATAATGGCGTTCCCCTTCCTATTTGCCGCGAGTGTCGGGCGGTGTGGCCGCTTCGGTCAAGCGGCCACCGCCTTAAGCGCCGGCAATGCCCTGGGCGTTGGTGTAGAGCGAATAAAGCCCGTGGCTGGCGGCCATGAACAGGCGGTTGCGGTAGCGGCCGCCCCAGCACAGATTGGCGGCCCGTTCCGGCAGGTGGATATGGCCGATGGGCATGCCTTCGGGGTTGAAGATGCGCACGCCGTCCAATTCTTCGGTGCCCATGCCCCAGCCGCACCACAAATTGCCGTCCACATCCAGTCGGAAGCCATCCGGGGTGCCGCCGGCAGCGTCGATGAACACGCGCTGGCGGGCGAGGCGGCGGCCATCGAGCACGTCGAAGGCGTGGATCTGCCGGGTTGGCTCGGCGCGGGAGGCGACGACGTAGAGCAGGCTTTCGTCGGGCGAGAAGGCCAGGCCGTTCGGGCCGGCGACAGTGTCGCACACCATGTCCAGCTGGCCGCCGGGGTCGAGCCGGTAGACGCACATCGGCAGTTCCGATGGCGCGACATGGCCTTCGTAATTGCCGAGGATGCCGAAGGTCGGGTCGGTGAACCACACCGCGCCATCGTGGGCGACGACGACGTCGTTCGGGGAATTTAGTTTCTTGCCGTTATAGCTGTCCGCCAGCACGGTGATGGAGCCGTCATACTCGGTGCGGGTCACCCGGCGGCTATCGTGTTCGCAGGTCACCAGCCGTCCCTGCCGGTCGCGCGTGTTGCCATTGGCGTTGTTGGACGGTTTGCGGAACACGCTGGTGGTGCCGGTTTCTTCGTCCCAGCGCAGGATGCGGTTGTTGGGGATATCCGACCACAGCACGCAACGATGTTCGCCGAACCAGACCGGGCCTTCCGACCAGCGGCAGCCGGTTGCCAGTTGCTCGACAGAGGCGAGCACGATGCGGTATTTCAGAAAGCTCTGGTCCAGCACGGCAACGCGCGGGTCCGGGTATCGGGGGCTTTGCTCCCACACGGCGGCATCCTCCAAACTTTATGTTGGCGCCATCGTGCCTGAACCCGCAGCAACACGAAAGGGGCCGCGATGATCCGCCTGGCCGATCCGAACGATACAGCCCGCATCTCGGAAATTGTCGAATTGGCGTATCGGCCCTATGTGGCGAGCATCGGCGCGGTGCCGGGCCCGTTGCTGGATGACTATCCCGGCCATGTGGCGGCGAAACAGGCCTGGGTGACCGGCGATCCGGTGATGGGCGTGCTGGTGCTGGTGGATGAGCCCGACCATTTGCTGCTGGATAATATCGCCGTCGATCCGGCGGCCCAAGGCACCGGCGTTGGGCGGGTGCTGATGGAATTTGCCGATGCGGAGGCGCGGCGGCGCGGCTATCGGGAATTGCGGCTGTATACGCATCAGAAGATGCTGCGGAATATCGAACTGTATAAAAAGCTCGGCTGGCAGGAAACCGGGCGCGGCGAACAGGCCGGGCTGGCGCGGGTGTTTTTCCGCAAGCCGGTGGACTGAATGCGGTGCAGGGCTTGCCGCGCCGCGCCAGAGCGGGTATCGCAGGGACACAAGTGGCTGCAAGCGACTCTGAATATATTGCCCGGCGGCGCGCTTGACCCATCCAGTCCGACACTCAGGTCCTGACTTATATGAATACTATTTCCGATCCGCGTTCGTTGGCGGCGGCTGATTTGTCGCCCTCCCAGGCGGAGACCATGTTTTCGACCCATGCCGCATTATGCCTTGCTGGGCTGCCAACCGCGCCGGAGGCGGAGACCTGGCGGCGCGTGGTGCCAGAGGCTGAAGTTGGCCTGACCGCCGCGGGCGACGCGCCCTTGCCGTCTGGCCGCTGGCTGCGCCGGCTGATGATCTATATTTGCGACACCGCCTTGCGGGAAGGTTCCACCACGGTGGAACTCGGCACGGATCTGGCGGACCTGGGCACCAAGCTCGGCGCGACGGAGGCTGAATGGCCGGAACTGGCAAGCGAGTGTGACCGGCTGCTGGCGGCCAAGCCGATGATCGGCCTGGGCGGCGGGGCGGCGTTGAGCGTGTTCGATGCGCGCGGCCGGCCGAAAGCGGCCAGTGCGGAATGGCGCGGCAGCGTGCGGCTTGGTGCGCGGTTCCTCGCCAGCCTGGAACAGCACAATGTGAAGCTCGATCGCGCCGTGGTTGGCCGCTTGGATAAATTCCCGCTGGCGTTGGATGCCTATGGCTGGGTGGCGCATATGCTCGCCCAAGGCGCATTGGCTGGGCCGGATTTGCCGGCGCCGATGACGGACTGGGAAGCTTTGGTTTCGGCCTTTGGCGTGCCGGGCCAGGCGGAGGCCGATTTCCGGCCATTGTTTGAAGACGCGCTGCGGGAAGTGTCCGCAGTGTGCCCGGATCTTTCGCTGGTGGTGGGGGAAAGCGGGGTGCAGGTGCGCCAGTCCCTGCCGCGTGTGCGCCCGGCCCCGGCTCCCGCCCCTGCCCCGGCGGCAGACGCCGCGCCGGCCCGTACCGATAGCCGCGTCAGTGACGAGATGGTGCTGAAGCCGCGCCCGCGCGCGGGCGCCGAACCGGTGGCGATCGCCCCCGCGCCGGGCGCAGCCCCAGCCGTGGCACCGGTTGTAGCCCAAGTAGCACCCCCGGTAGAGCGCCGCGAACGCCCAATGCCGGAGTCGCGCGTGGCGGTGGAACGCCCGCCGATGATGGAGCGCCCGGCACCGCATTCCGAACCGAGCGTGCGCGGCGGTGGCGGGGCGATTGGCTTGAAAACCCAATTGACCGGCCTGACCCAGGTGATCTGGCTCCGCAATGGTCAGGGCCAGGATGATCTGATTATCGAGGTGACGCCCGGCTATCGCTACGACGCGGATAACGTGACCCAACTGGCGCTGGAGCCGATTGTGGTGCAGATCAGCGGCGGGCTGTATCAGCGCGATTTCGAGCGGGTTTCGGCCTGGGCGATGGCCAACCGCGATCTGATCGACGATGTGTGGGACGGCACCGTTACGTCACTCGAAGACGTGAACGAGCGGGTGAAGAAAGTGCCGGCGCCGGGTTGGCGGGAAGCCGCCCAACCGGCGGTTGGCCGCCGAGGAAAAGGTTTCGTCGGCGGAGGTGACGGCGTACTCGTCGTCCACCACCAGC